>NZ_JANOBI010000031.1:0-4012 GCF_031411595.1 Flavobacterium sp.
GCTGCAAAGATAACCACTTCTTTTACTTTTCTCCAAATATATTTTTAGGTTTTTTTCGCTTTGTTTATAACTCGTTGGACTCGCGCGAATTGAATACGAAAGTTTTTTCTTTAACCGCAAAGGGCGCTATGATTTTCGCAAGGAACGCTAAGAATTATTTGAAACAGATCCCTTCGCTGTGCTCGGGATGACGGACGTGAATTGAAATCCAAGGCCATAGCCCCGATAGAAGGGAAAATCCTTTTTTGTTTTTTCTTTAAAAACAAAAAAGATTGGAATGATAGCGGGATTAAGCTTCTGATGAAAATCTAATAACCAAAAATTCCTTTGTTTGCTACTACAACAAACAAAGGAATTTCAATTTTATTGACATAGTATCTTTAGAACTTACGAATTGGGCAAACGTTATTGTCTACATCATTTTTAAAAACCTGAGATGCAGTACCGGCAGTACCGTCAGAAAAATCAACTGCCCAAACCTTTGTTGTACTTACTTCCGAAGAACTAACATAAAGGTTTTGGTTAAAATAAATATCATCAACTGCCGCATTAAAAGCAGCTAATTTTATCAATTCGTTTTTACTTGGTAAAAACCAATCTGTGTAGGTGCCTACAACAAAATTGTTACAAAAAGTGATTGCTGTATTCGCTTCAAGGCAACTAAGCGAAAGTGCTTGTGTATTTGCACCACCTGAACCAAAGTTAATAGATGTATTATTTTGTAAAAAATTAATACAGCCAAACTCTAAGTAATTGTTATCAACCACGTTAGAATTTGCGATAAAACCATGTTGTATATTGGCATCGTAACCTGCGTCACCCGATTTGAAAAGATATACTATTTTGCCACCTTGATAACTTTGACCAAGAACTAATACTTGTTGCTGTTGTTGCAGCGTCGTAAAACTAATTTGGCTCCCATAATAGGTTCCTTCACTGTTAGTGGCATAGGCTCTAACGTAATAAAGTGTATTGGCAACAAGACCTGTAATTGAACTTGAAAAACTTCCAACATTACTTCCATTTGATGTTTTAGTTGGTAAATCAATTGTAGGGTTTGTATTAGTACTCCAAACTACTCCTCTAGCAGTTATTGGGAAATCTCCATCGTAGTCAATCGTTCCACCAGAAGCGGCGGCACTTGAGCTAAGACTCGTTATAGCTGTTGTCGTTAAGACAGGAATTACTGGTGCCGGTTCGTCATCCGAATTGCTGCTTGAACTACAGGAAATAACAAAAAAAGCGATTAATGCGCCTACTAAAATCTTAAGGTGTTTGTTCATGGTAAATAATTAAATGATTAGTTAAAAAAATTTCACGAAAGTATTCCTTATTTCTAAATAACTAAAAAAATAACAGAATATTTATATTTACTGCATTGTATGTGTTTTACGAATCAACTATATTTGCGCTTCCTAAAATGAGAACAATGATTAAGATTACTTTACCCGACGGGTCAGTGAAGGAGTTTGCGCCAGACGTGACTCCGATGGATGTTGCTAAGAGCATTAGTGAAGGTTTGGCTAGAAATGTGATTTCGGCTGCTTTCAATGGTACGACTGTAGAAACGGAAACCCAACTGACAACGGACGGTTCACTAATATTATTTACGTGGAATGACAAAGACGGGAAGAAAGCGTTTTGGCATTCGACTTCGCACGTGATGGCGCAAGCTTTGGAAGAATTATTTCCCGGTATTAAACTGACGCTAGGACCAGCGATTGATAATGGTTTTTATTACGATGTCGATTTTGGAGATACTAAAATCACCGACGCCGACTTTAAGAAAATTGAAGACCGTGTATTAGAAATATCTAGAGAAAAACACGAATTTAAAATGCGTTCGGTATCGAAAGCTGAAGCGTTAGAAGTCTATAAAAATAACGAGTATAAAACGGAATTGATTTCGAATCTTGAAGACGGTACGATTACGTTTTGCGATCATGCGAATTTCTTTGATTTATGTCGTGGTGGCCACATTCCGAATACCGGAATCATCAAAGCGATGAAAATCATGAGCGTTGCCGGTGCCTACTGGCGTGGTGATGAAAAAAACAAGCAGTTGACGCGCGTTTACGGAATCTCATTCCCAAAACAAAAAGATTTGACGGATTACCTCGAATTGCTTGAAGAAGCCAAACGCCGTGACCACCGTAAATTAGGAAAAGAATTGGAGTTGTTCGCGTTCTCACAAAAAGTAGGACAAGGTTTGCCATTGTGGTTGCCGAAAGGTGCTGCATTGCGCGATCGTTTAGAACAATTTTTGAAAAAAGCACAGAAGAAAGCCGGATACGAACAAGTCGTAACACCACACATCGGGCAGAAAGAACTGTATGTAACTTCCGGGCATTATGCTAAATATGGCGCGGATAGTTTCCAACCGATTCACACGCCGGCGGAAGGCGAAGAGTTTTTATTGAAACCTATGAATTGCCCACACCACTGTGAAATTTACAACACAAAACCTTGGTCGTATAAAGATTTACCGAAACGTTATGCTGAATTTGGAACGGTGTATCGTTATGAGCAAAGTGGTGAGTTACATGGATTAACACGTGTTCGTGGATTTACTCAGGACGATGCGCATATTTTCTGTACACCGGAACAGCTTGACGAGGAATTCAAAAAAGTGATTGATTTGGTGTTGTATGTTTTTAGTTCATTAGGATTTGAAAACTTCACGGCTCAGATTTCATTGCGCGACAAAGAAAACAGAGACAAATATATCGGCTCGGATGAAAATTGGGAAAAAGCCGAAAGCGCGATCATTAATGCGGCACGCGACAAAGGCTTGAATACGGTGGTTGAATATGGCGAAGCTGCATTCTACGGACCAAAACTAGACTTTATGGTCAAAGATGCACTGGGAAGACAATGGCAATTGGGAACAATTCAGGTGGACTACAACCTGCCAGAGCGTTTCGATTTAACTTATAAAGGCGCTGACGACAAGCTTCACAGACCCGTAATGATTCACCGTGCTCCGTTTGGTTCTATGGAAAGATTCATCGCGATTTTACTTGAACATACCGCTGGAAATTTCCCAATTTGGCTCATGCCCGAACAAGCTATTATCTTGTCTTTGAGCGAGAAATATGAAAATTATGCAAAAAAAGTTTTAAGTCTGCTAGAAAATCACGAAATTCGCGCCCTAATTGACAACCGAAACGAGACCATCGGCAGAAAAATTCGGGATGCGGAAACGCAGAAAACCCCATTTATGCTGATTGTTGGAGAGGAAGAAGAGAAAAACAACACCATTTCTGTACGCCGTCACGGACAGGAAGGAAAGGGCAATATCAGCGTTTCGATTGAAGAATTCGCGAAAATGGTCCAAGAAGAAATCGACAAAACATTAAAAGTATTTACCGTTTAACTTAAAATAATAAAGTCATAGCAATAAGAAGCAACAAGGGTTACCAACCCAGAGTAGAAAAAAAGGATGCGCACCGAATCAACAATTTAATTCGCGGTGTTGCAGAAGTAAGACTTGTGGGAGATAATGTAGAGCCAGGAGTTTTTAAAATCGCTGATGCCCTGAAACTCGCCGACGAGTTCGAATTGGATTTGGTGGAAATTTCTCCCAATGCCGATCCTCCGGTTTGCAAGATCATCGACTATAAGAAGTTTGTTTACATGCAGAAAAAGCGTGAAAAGGAACTTAAAGCGAAATCTACTCAAATCACGGTTAAAGAAATACGTTTCGGACCGCAGACTGATGAGCATGATTACGAATTTAAAAGAAAAAATGCCGAGAAATTCCTCAAAGAAGGTTCGAAACTGAAAGCATTCGTTTTCTTTAAAGGACGTTCGATCATCTATAAAGACCAGGGACAGATCTTATTATTAAGACTCGCCACGGACCTTGAAGAACACGGAAAAGTGGAAGCCATGCCGGTATTGGAAGGTAAGCGAATGATTATGTTTATCGCTCCGAAGAAGAAGAAGTAAAAAGTTGACCGTTGTCGGTTGACAGTTATCAGTAAAACTCCGTAAAGTATAAGTATACTGG
>NZ_JANOBI010000032.1:0-21835 GCF_031411595.1 Flavobacterium sp.
CGACAGAAGAGCCAAATCTACTATGGCATGGTTGGTTAAAAATGGAGTTGAAGAAAGTCGCTTAACAGGCAAAGGTTACGGGGAAACACAACTCGTAAACAAATGTGCCGATGGCGTGAAATGTTCGGAAGAAGAACATCAAGCTAATAGAAGAAGTGAGTTTATTATTATGGCTTTATAAATTTTTAAATTTTGAATTGGTGAAAGAGGGGTGCTGTAATGGCATCCTTTTTTTTATTAGAATAAACTTTTCCTAAAGTAAATCACCAACATCATCCAATAAATAAAATACGTTAGAGCGTGCGCCATAACAATGCCTTGAATGCCAAACGCAGTCATGAAAAAATGGCAAAACGTATACATCAGCAACAGCGAAAAAATCTCGGTGCCGATGAAGGCAATCGTTAACTTTTTAGCAAAAAACTGATAGCCTAAAATTAAAGATGCTGCTTTAAACACATCGCCTAAAAGTTGCCAGAAAAACAAGTCAGCAACAGGAAGAAAAGCTTTGGTGAAAAACAATCGAATTACAAAAAAACGCAGGAAAAACAACACGGTCAATCCAATAACAAACAACGGCAATACACCGTTATAGTAACTCCAAAAAACATTTTTAGTAGCTTTTTTGGAAGTTGAAAAAGCGAGTTTAGGAAAAAAATAAACCGTCAGCATTGTGGAAATAAACAGCAAATAATAATTCGAAATTCGCGTCATGGCTTCCCAATATCCGGCTTGCTCGATACCTAAAACGACAATGATTTTTTTTCGAATGGCCAGAAAAACCCACGAACCAAAAACCGAAGAAACTAATGCCATCAATGAATACGAAGACAAGTTTTTTAAAACTTGAACATCAAAAGAATGGCGCGAAATCGTTGATAAAAATCGAATGTCTTTATTGAGATAATAGAACACTACAAAAAACAATAACGACGGCGGAATGATAATCGACAGTAAGGCACCTAAAGTTTTAAAATGCCAAATTGCGGCCACGGCAAACAGTAAACCCAAAATATTTCCAATGATATTGACGTAAATTACCGAGCGGTATTTCCCCAAACCATTCAACACTACAATCAGAAAAACCGTCGTGGCATACCATGGCAAAACCAACGCAAGTATCTTAAAAACAATCGCGTACTGCATCGTATTGTCTAAAACTGTACTTGTCCAATACGATGAGAATCCAAATAGAACAGCGCTTAAAAGCATTGAAACTGTGAGCAAACTTAGGAAAACCGTAGACATGATTTTCTTGAATTCGACTTCATTATCTTTATTTTCAACGATATATTTTACCACGCCATTTTGAAAACCCAGCGTCGCAATATTCTCAATCGATGTCATAAAATTTTTGAAATTCCCGGCCAATGCCATGCCGCTCGGACCAATAAAAATCGCCAGAATTTTTGAAGTAATTAAGCCCGTGCCGATTTTTAGCATGACACTAACGCTATTCAAAGAAGTGGCTTTGAACAGTGGTGTACGCAATATGGCTTTATAAAAATTCAATGGCAATGGGATTGAAATGTTGACACAAAGCTACTATTAAAAATTTAAAGCCTTACGGATAATTGGCAAAGCGCAAGGGAAAGCATATTTTAACAGTGGTATTTCATTTTTTTTCAATAATTTTAACTTCCTAAAATTAAACTTGTTGTGTCTTTAAAACTGTTGTATATCGCTTTTATTGTAAACCTGATTTCTTTTTCATCCTATGGACAAGATATTGCTTTATACCAGCAGTATAATGGAAGATACGATTTTACTTTCATTGGCAATGGGTTAAATCCTGAGGAGAATTCGTTTATGTCTACACCAGTAATCAATACTTCTTCGTCTGCGGTACTGAATTTAAATCCAAGCGATCAAATTCAAAATGCTTATTTGTATTGGGCAGGTTGCGGGCCTGGTGATTATGAGGTTAAACTCAATGGGCAAACCATTACACCGGATCGCATTTTCAATCACCATCGCACCAACGGTTCATTAGAATTGGACTATTTCAGTACATTCACCAACATCACCAATCTAGTGCAAACTACGGGAAACGGCACTTATACTTTATCGGATTTAGATCTTAATGAATGGATTTCATATTACTATCAAACCCGAACTAATTTTGGAGGTTGGGCCATCATTATCATTTATAAAAACAACAATCTGCCATTGAATCAAATCAATGTTTATGATGGTTTACAAGCGGTTCCTACTGAAATTTCGTTTACATTAAACAGTTTAAATGTCATCGATAATCAAAATTCTAAAATTGGTTTTTTAGCATGGGAAGGCGATCAAAATATTGCCGTCAATGAATCGTTGTCGATCAATAATAACCTCATCAGTAATCCACCGTTAAACCCAATCAGCAATGCCTTTAACGGCACGAATAGCTTTACCAACGATGCCAATTTACACAATATGGATTTGGATGTGTATGACCTGCAAGACAACATTCACGTTGGTGATACTTCGGCGGATATTCGGATGACATCGGGGCAGGATTTTGTGATGATTAATGCTATTGTGACCAAACTCAATTCGCAATTGCCCGATGCTGTTGTGGCGATTGATAATATCACTACAGAATGTAATTCAAAAGCAATAACAGTGCATTATACGGTGACTAATTTTGAGGCAACGGCGGTACTTCCGGCTGATGTTCCGATAGCCATTTATGTTAATGGAACCTACATACAAAGCACGCAAACGCAAAATCAAATTGAAATTGATGGCAGCGAAAGCGGTACTGTTTTTTTAAATCTTCCGGCTGATATTGTTAGTCCATTTGATGTTCAATTGGTTGTTGATGACGATGGAAATCATCACGGAACCGTTGCTGAGATTAGAGAAAACAACAACACTTTTTCTCAAAACACTTCGCTGTATATTTCGGATGCATTGGCAATTTTAGACGAGTTGGTTTCTTGTAATGAAGGTTATACTGTGGGTACTTTCGACTTTTCGGCATACGAAAATCAGATCAAACAAAGTCCGACCGATGTGGTTACCTTCTATCCTACTGCGTTAGATTTGGAAAATGGCACAAACGAGATTACCAATCTTTCTAACTATGTCGCACCTTCAACACCTATGGCTATTTTTGTGAAAGTGGATAATGGCAACTGCTTCAATACGACTTCCTTTTTACTCAAAACAAAAAAATGCAAACCCATTGTATACAATTTTATTTCGAAGAATGATGATGGTATTAATGACACTTTCAGAATTAAAGGTTTGCGGGATGTGTTTCTAAATTACAGATTACAAGTATACAATCGTTGGGGCAAACTGGTGTGGACAGGCAATAACAATTCGCCGGAATGGAATGGAGTTGCTGATCAAGGTATCATTCTCAATGATAAAGAAATCACAAACGGCACTTATTTTTATAGTCTTGAATTGCATGACGATGATTATCCTACGCCACTTTATGGTTATTTATTTTTAAGTGAATAAACCTTTACTATTATTGATAACCTACCAAAACCGGTTTGGCAATTTCAAAATCTTGTAAACCAAAATCGTAGGTTTTCAGAGAATTGGTTTTATATACTGATGACAAATCTTCTGGAAGCATTGGGAAATAAGAAAACGAAAACTGAAAATTACTAAACACCCAATAATCGTTGCTGATAATCACTCCGACTGCTACTTCGGAGTATAGCTTGCTGTTTCTAAATCCGGTGCCGGCTTGGCCTAACATGCCCATAGTGTAGCTGAAAAACGGATTCAAGCGAAATCCAACCACATGCCACGGAGAGTAGCCTTGTGTTTGAAAAGTCAATAATAATTTCTTGGTGCCGTAGAGCGTACTGCTGTTAAAACCCGGAATTCCGGTATCGCCATTGAGTGTTAATTTATCGGTGTTTGAATCGATTCGTTTCATTCCGATGATGGCTTGTGGCTTGATAAACTGGCGGAATTTCCATCGACCTCCATCGATTAAATTGGTAAAATAGATCACGCTCAAATTATAAGCACTTTGCTCTGTGGTGTGATTATTAAAAAAAGTACCGTATTGCAAATCCGTACTTAAATATCCGAAATCAAAAAAACCACCCAGTGCAACTTTGGCTCCAAAATAAACGCGATTGTTGCTGTTTTTATTTTGAAAACCTGTGGTGACTGAATATACAAAACCGGAAGCGATGTCTTCTATCACATCGAAATTGAAAACATATTTGTCTTGTTTGTATTTTCGGGAAGAAATACCCATACTCATCAAGTATAATTTTTCATTCGAAAATACACCTAGCGTATCATCTCCAAAAATGGGTTTGTCGCTAAACTCTTTATTATAGAATCTTGCAGAAGTAATAAAATTAGTGGCGCGATTGGTTTCGGTATTGCCTTTAAAAATTTGAATGGAATGTCCGCCCCAAAAATCTTGTGTATTGTATTTAGAGTTTGCCGTGGTATCGCTTTCAGGGAAATCGACTGGAATGACTCTTTCGAAATGCTGATTGAAATTCATTCCCGCTGCCCATCGCGCATAAGGCGAATAAAACGGACGCTCGACATCGAATGACTTTGTATAATTATGATTTACATCAATATCATAATGAATCGTGGTTTTGATGAACGTATTTTTGATATTCGGAATCGTATAAGTGGTTCCGTAGCCATTGTTGCTACTGTTTAAATCATTGGTGTATGAATTTGAAAATTCGTGACCGGTACCAAGAAAATTGCGCTCTTTGATGTAAAAAGTAGATTTTGAAGGCGATAAGGTGAGATCGGGAGCCAAACTCCAAGAATCCAAAACCCGTATCGATACATCAACAGAATCAGAGTTTTTTGAAACCAATGCTGTAGTAATAGCTACACTTCTCACATAACGTTGTCGCCTGATTAAACGTTCAGATTCTTTCACTAACAAAGAATCTAAAGGTTTATTTTTCCTAAACAATAATATGTTATAAATTGCAAATTCTTTGGTTTTAGCATGAAGGGCATTTCCAATTTTAGCAAATTTTTTGGTAGGTTTCTGATTGGTGTCGCTAACAGAATAGCTAAACGGATCAAGCGTTGTGACTTTTATATTGCGGATAATTTTGCCTTCAAACTTGGTGTAATTTTGCTTTTTTATTTTCTTGAGAGGTTTTGAAATTTTTTTCTTTTCTGTTATAGGTTCAAATATCAAACGATGAATATACTTCGTAAACTTTCTTTTCTTAGAATACGTTTCTATGGCGCGATATACTTTGGCGGTGTCTTCTTTTTTTTGATTGACTTGAGCAATGGAAGCTTGACCATAAATCAATATTAAAAAGTAAAAAAGATATTTAAATTTTTTAAGCCTCACTTCTTATGATGGTTGATTAATGAATAGCATTTAGTAGACAGTAAAGTTATTGCATAAAACAGAAAAACCACTCTTGCGAATGGTTTTCTTGAAAAAATTAATTTAAAACTAAAACACTATTTTTTTATAAAGATGTTGGTATAATATTTTTTGCCAGTGGTTTCTTCAACACGAATCGAGATTCCGAAATGTGTAAAACTTCCTTCAATATTGGCTTTGTGACCTGGACTGTTCAACCAAGCATTTAATGCTGAACTGGATGATACAAAATTGTAAGCCACGTTTTCGTTTACTTTAACAGCGCCTAAAACTTCGATGATATTTTCAGAACGTTCAGCAAACAAATCATGGTTAACTACATGTCTCGAAATCATATAAGCATTGTGCTCTTCTGATTTGTATGAAACGTGATTCACTAATTGCAATGGATTTAAACCCAAACTTACTCTATGCTCGTTGATCAAATCGGCCAATTGCAATTCATCTGAATTGTAATCGTAATCTTGAATCAATTGTGGTCTTGCAGCTGATGTTGCTTCTGTTGAATCGCTTGAAGAACAAGATATCAATGTGAACATGAATGCCACTGGCACTATAGCTCTAAGTAAGGTTGCTTTCATAGTAGTAGGTTTTAAGCTTAAAGTAGATGTGGGGCAAACACTTTAATATTTTTTAAAATTCAAGAAGTATGTGGGGCAAGCTTCTCTCGTTTTGATGTATGAACGTCGTCAATTATTTCTTATGTCAATATTATTAAAAATATCGCTTAAGTGCCAAATAAAATCGACGAAATGCTTGTTTTTTATTTTTAATAAGTATTTTTTCTTACAATAATGTAATGCGTTAAAATTGGTTTATAAGCGTAATAACTTCAATTCAAAAAAAACGCATTTAAACCCGTGCATCGATTTCTTTAATGACATATGAATAGTTCCTTGATAACAGACTTTAATGATACTATGAATCGTATAAAGAGTTAGGCATACTCAATTTTATTAAATTTATATTTCTAAATTTGTTTGAGCCTAAATAATAATCAGATTAAGTTAATAATAACAATACTTATTGAAATCATATATCATTTGTACCAGCCCAAAAGGAAAATCTGTTTCTGATTATTTTTTTTCAATTGCCAAACAATTGAAGAAGGAAGGAAATCATGTTGTTTTAGTTGTCGACCAAAATTATAGCGGCGAAAAAATAATTGAAGGTATCGAAGTTTTAACTTGGCCATCGATAAGACCAATAAAAGTAAAGGATTTTATTTTCTTTTATAAAGTCTGCAAAAAGTATAAACCCGATGTTACTTTTAGTCAATACGGATCCACTAACATCGTGTTATTGGTAAGTTGGTTATTGAAAATTCCATACCGAGTAAACTACTGGCACACCATGTTTAAGGCTGTCGAAATTGATGTCCAAAAAAGTAAAATCAAAACCCGGATTAATCATTTTTTCAAAAAGAATATATTAAAACAGTTTGCGACACATATTTTTATAAATTCTCATGAAAATAAAGCACAACTGATACATCACTATAATATTGCTCCAGATAAAATAACTGTTTTCCATTTGTTGATTCAAGACAGTTTTAAAAACGCGACAATAAATAGCTTCAGTGAGAGAAACCAGCAGATTTCATTTGTCGGGCGCTTCGATAAAAGCAAAGGTCAAGAATCCGTTATCGATCAAATTCCAGAAATCATCGCTACATACCCTAATTTGATTTTTACATTTGTTGGCCACGGTGTCGAAAAAAATAGACTAGAACAAAAATGTAACGACTTAAATATTACATCAAATGTGCGTTTTTTAGGATTCAAAAAAACCTATGAGATATATCAAATTATGGCATTAAGTTTAATTAACATTAATGCCAGTTTAGAAGAAGCATTTGGTTTGGTAAATGTTGAGGCTTTATCGTGTGGAACACCAATAATAGCGCCTGAAATTGGCGGTATCAAAGAGATTCTGAGGAATGGAGAAAACGGTTATTTTTTCGATCCGTCAGCGAAGTCAGATCTTTTAAAGAAAATCACTTTAATTTTAAACAATTGGGATTTTCATTCTAAAAATGCCAAAATGTGTTTCGATGAAAATTTCTCTATTGAAAGCTCTAAATTATTAGACAATCAAATTAAAAAAATGATTGAGTTACTCGAAACATACCCAACTTAAATACAATGAAAAAAACCACTCTTTCGAGTGGTTTTTAGTGTCAAAACAAAACATAATTAAATTAAACTCAATTTTAATTTATTTTTTAATGAAGATATTCGTGTAGTATTTTTTTCCTGTGGTTTGGTCTTGACGGATAGAAATTCCGAAATGCGTAAAGCTCCCTTCGATATTCGCTTTATGGCCCGGACTGTTTAACCAAGCATTCAAAGCGGAACTTGATGATACAAAATTATAGGCCACGTTTTCATTTACTTTAACTGCACCTAAAACTTCAATGATGTTTTCGGAACGTTCTGAAAACAAATCGTGGTTGACCACTTGTCTTGCAATCATGTAAGCATTGTGCTCTTCTGATTTGTAAGAAACGTGATTGATTAATTGTAGTGGATTTAAACCTAAACTTACTCTGTGCTCATTGATCAAATCTGCCAATTGCAATTCATCTGAATTGTAAGCATAATCTTGAATCAATTGTGGTCTTGCGGCCGGAGTTTCTTCAGAATCGCTCGAAGAACAAGATATCAATGTGAACATAAATGCCACAGGCACTATAGCTCTAAGGAAAGATGTTTTCATAGTTGTAGGTTTTAAGCTTAAAGTAGATGTGGGGCAAACACTTTAAATATTTTTTAAAATTCAAGAAGTATGTGGGGCAAGCTTCTCTCGTTTTGTTGTATGAACGTTGTCAATTATTTCTTGGGTCAATGTTACTACAATTATCGTTTAAACGCCAAATAAAATCGATGAAATACGTAAATTTCAATTTTAATAAGTATATTTTCTTACAAAATAGCATCAAATAAAAATCCTACAAATACGAATACATTAAAATCAATACAAAGCTGCCGGAAACAAAAAAAGACCACAAGTTGTGATCTTTATATAGTAGTTTTATTTTCGTTTATGGTGCTAATCTATTGATAAACCAACTAAAATCATCTTGCAAGGCATATCGAATTCTGTCATGCAAACGGTTGGGCCTTCCTTGCCAGAACTCTACCTCTATTGGTCTAATCAAAAAACCACCCCAATTTTTAGGTCGTAAAATTTCTTTGCCTTCTGATGCTTTTTCGAGTGCTTTCAATTGATTTTCTATAAAAGTACGATCAGGAATCACTTCAGATTGGTTCGAAACAATAGCACCCAACTTACTACCATCAGGTCGTGTTGCAAAGTAATTGTCGGAAACATTCTCACTAGTTTTTTCAGCAATGCCTTTAATAATCACCTGACGCTCTAATGAATGCCAAAAAAAAGACAAACACACATTCGGGTTTTGGAGTATCGCTTTTCCTTTTTCAGAATGATAATTGGTGTAGAATATAAATCCGTTTTCATCATACTTCTTCAATAAAACCACACGAGATTTAGGAAAACCATCCAAGCCTATCGTAGCAACGGTCATTGCATTGACCTCATCAACACCACCAAATTCAGTTACTTCATGAAACCATCGGTGAAATAAATTGATCGGATCTTCAGGAATCGTGCTTTCTAAAAGTTCACTTTTCTCGTAGGATTTTCTGTAATTGCTTAAATCATTCATTACTAAAAGTACTAAGGTTTTGAGGTGCTAAGGTACTGAGTTTACCTGTTTAATTGAAATTTAAAACTCAAAAGAAACACCGTCATCGGCTAATAAAATATTAGGAAAAACAGTTCCTGCTTCTTCTTTAAATTTCAAAATACTTTCATATCGCGTCGAATAATGTCCCAAAATCAGTTGACCAACATTGGCTTTTTGGGCAATCAATGCTGCTTCTTTCGCCGTGCTGTGCATTGTTTTTTCCGCCAATGCTTTTTCAGATTCGAGAAAAGTCGATTCGTGATACAATATATCCGTTTGCTGAATATTCGGAATGATACTTTCATCATAAACCGTATCGGAACAAAACGCATAACGCTTTGGTGCAATGGGATCGAAAGTCAATTGGTGGTTTTCAATCACGCGACCGTCATCTAAAGTAATGTCTTTTCCGTTTTTGATGTTTTGATAATAACAAGTTTCTATTTCGTATTGTTGAACGGCATCGACATTGAGTTTTCTGTCGCCAATTTTTTCTTCAAACAAAAATCCGTTCGTGTAGATGCGGTGTTTCAGTGGAATGGTTTTTACTAAAACCTTTTCATCTTCATAAATCACCTCGCTTT
Source organism: Flavobacterium sp. (assembly GCF_031411595.1). Lineage (GTDB taxonomy): Bacteria > Bacteroidota > Bacteroidia > Flavobacteriales > Flavobacteriaceae > Flavobacterium. The sequence goes on from NZ_JANOBI010000032.1 coordinate 9,641, forward strand.
CCTTTGATTCCAATTCATGGAAAAACAAACCGTAAGTCGTCCAGGAATTCGACAAGCGAAGTTGCAGCGTAATGATGTCTTTAATGCCTTTCGGACCGTAAATGTGCAAATCATTAGTTCGGTTGAGCAGCATAAATGTCGAAACCAACCCAATCAATCCATAACAATGATCGCCGTGCAAATGCGAAATAAAAATATGATTGATCTTAGAAAACTTGATTTTGTGTTTGCGCAATTGCACTTGTGTTCCTTCTCCACAATCAATCAAAAACATGCGGTTGCGGATCTCTAGCACTTGCGAAGTTGGATTGGTAATGGTTCTGGGCGTTGCGGCATAACAGCCGAGTATGGTGAGCTTCATTTTTTTTATTGATAACTGGGTAATGAGAAAAGTCGTTCTGATTGTGGATGAGCCCTAGCCCTGATGGAAGTGGTATCCTTTTGTGCCGGCGTTTACTTCGTCAGTTCGCCAAGGCTCGGGTGGCGCAAAAGATTTAACGGACAGCAGGTTCCTGGCTCCTAAAAATAATTATCAATTAACTAAAATCCTAAATCGCGTTCGATTTCTTCCATGCCAATAATATCTTGCGCTTCTAAAACCGTAGGAACCAGTGCCAACTTATCGGAAGCGGCATTAAAATCGACACCAACCGCTACAATCACAAATGATTTTTTGGCTTTTTTATGCATTTTTGAAAGCGGTAAAAAACTATTGATGCCTTTCACCGTAAGGTCTTGATGCAAACTGATATCGATAATCATATTGTGCTTTTCGAACGTTTTGTATTCGTGCGTCACTTTCATCAGGAACGACACCAAGTCGCCTTGCGTATCTTTGATGGTCACGGTATGGCCTTTTTGTTCTACTTTCATCGGATTCGAATTTTGGAAAAGTGATAACGCTAAGTTATTACTTTTTATTGAATTTTGGAAGCCAATAAATAAATCACCGCCATGCGAATTGCGACGCCATTTTCGACTTGATTTAAAATCACGGATTGTTTTGAATCGGCTACATCGCTCGTTATTTCAACACCGCGATTGATTGGGCCGGGATGCATGATGACAATCTCTTTGTTTAACGAATCGAGTAACGCTTTATCAACACCGTATTGTTGCGTGTATTCTCGCGTGGACGGGAAATAATTGACTTCCATACGCTCATTCTGCACGCGCAACATATTGGCAACATCGCACCATTCTAATGCTTTTCTGAGATCGGATTCAACCGTCACACCAAGCGATTCGATGTATTTTGGAATTAAGGTTTTTGGGCCGCAAACTTTCACCTGAGCACCTTGCATTTGCAGTGCATAGATGTTCGAAAGCGCTACGCGTGAATGTAAAATATCACCCACAATCACTACTTTTTTTCCGGCTACATCACCGAGTTTTTCGCGTATCGAATAGCTGTCTAACAAACCTTGCGTTGGATGCTCGTGTGCGCCATCTCCAGCATTAATAATAGTGGCTTTAACGTTTTGAGAAAGGAAATACGCCGCGCCGGGATTGGCGTGTCGCATGACCACCATATCGACTTTCATTGCGAGAATATTATTGACGGTATCGATTAAAGTTTCGCCTTTTTTAACCGATGATTGTGCCGCCGAAAAACTAATCACGTCAGCCGATAAACGTTTTTGGGCGAGTTCGAAAGACAATTTGGTTCTGGTGCTGTTTTCAAAAAAGATATTGGCAATGGTAATGTCGCGCAGTGAAGGCACTTTTTTTATCGGGCGATTGATGACTTCTTTAAAATGATCTGCCGTTTCAAAAATAAGCTGTATATCTTCGGGTTGAAGGTATTTGATTCCTAATAAATGATTGACACTTAATTCGCTCATTTTTTTAAGTTGTTGGTTGTGGGTTATGGGTTGTTGGCACTAAATAAACGCCATCTTCTGCGTCTTGTTCGCGCCAGCATACTTTTACTTTTTCATTATTGATGGCATCCACTTGTCGGCCTCTATAATCGGGTTGAATAGGCAAATGGCGGCTAAAACGCCTGTCGATTAACACCAACAATTCAATGGATGATGGACGTCCGAAAGATTGAATGGCTGTTAAAGCAGAGCGAATGCTGCGGCCAGTATACAAAACATCATCAATAAAAATGACTTGCTTGTCTTCTACTACAAAATCGATTTGGGTTTTATTGGCCTCGATGGGTTTGTCGGTTCTTCGGAAATCATCTCTGAAAAAAGTGATGTCGAGATAACCCAACGCTATATTTTCAATTTGATATTCAGTCTCTAAAAGTGATTTGAGTCGTTCTGCTAGAAAAGTGCCACGCGGTTGAATGCCAACCAAAATAGTTTTTGAAAAATCAAAGTGTTTTTCAATGAGCTGACAGGCCAAACGGTGCAATATGATATTGACTTCTTTTGAGGTGAGCAATACTTTTTGACTCATGCTTTAAAGTGTTTGGTGTGTAAAAATACGTTTTTATTTAATTCGTTATTGCTGTTTTATAAAAAAACCGCTCCAAAATTGAAACGGTTTCTTTTATTTATGAATACATCTTAGCTCGCAATTCCTGCACTTTCTCATCGTCGAGATAATCATCGAAAGTCATGTATCTGTCAATCGCCCCTTTTGGTGTGAGCTCCACTACTCTATTACCAACCGTTTGCGCAAACTCATGATCGTGTGTGGTGAAAATCACAGAACCTTTGAAGTTTTTTAAGGAATTGTTGAAAGCCGTAATCGATTCTAAGTCGAGGTGATTCGTTGGTTCATCGAGCATCAATACATTGGCTCTTTCCATCATCATACGCGATAACATACAACGCACTTTTTCGCCACCTGATAATACACGACTGGTTTTCAACGCTTCTTCTCCTGAGAAAATCATTTTCCCTAAAAATCCACGAATGTTTACTTCTTCTCTTTCTTCTTCAGTTTTCGCCCATTGACGCAACCAATCCACTAAAGTATAATCGTTTTCAAAAAACGAATGGTTATCCAGTGGCAAATACGCTTGATTCGTCGTAACGCCCCAATCGAATTTTCCGGAATCCGATTTTTGATGGCCGTTTAATATTTCATAAAAAGCGGTTGTAGCACGAGAATCTTTCGAGAACAAAACAATCTTATCGCCTTTCGCCATATTGAGATCGACGTTGGTGAATAATGTTTCGCCTTCAACCGAAGCGCTCAAACCTTGAACATTCAAAATCTGATCGCCTGCTTCTCTTTCCTGATCAAAAATAATCGCAGGATAACGACGGCTTGATGGTTTGATTTCTGAAATATTCAACTTGCTAATCATTTTCTTACGCGAAGTAGCTTGCTTAGATTTCGCTACGTTGGCGCTGAATCGACGAATGAATTCTTCAAGTTCCTGTTTCTTTTCTTCGGCTTTCTTATTTTGTTGTGCACGTTGCTTCGCTGCCAATTGAGACGATTCGTACCAAAAAGTATAGTTTCCTGAATAATGGTTGATTTTACCAAAATCGATATCCGAAATATGTGTACACACTGCATCTAAAAAGTGACGGTCGTGCGACACAACGATTACGGTATTTTCATAATTCGCCAAGAAATTCTCAAGCCACGCAATGGTCTCAAAATCCAAGTCATTCGTTGGCTCATCCATAATCAACATATCCGGGTTTCCAAACAACGCTTGCGCTAAAAGCACACGCACTTTGAGTTTTCCATCCAAATCGCCCATTAATGTATAGTGGTTGTCTTCCGAAATTCCTAAATTCGATAACATAGAAGCAGCATCAGAATCGGCATTCCAACCATTCATTTCTTCAAATTGCACTTGCAATTCTCCAATTCTGTCGGCATTGGCATCGTTGTAATCGAGATACAATTCATCCATTTCTTTTTTAACAGCATATAAAACTTTGTTTCCCATCAACACCGTTTCGAGAACTGTATGCTCATCGAACATGTTGTGGTTCTGATTCAACACCGACATCCGTTTTCCTGGTTCCAAATGAATGTGTCCAGAAGTCGGATCGATATCGCCGGCGATGATTTTTAAAAAAGTCGATTTTCCGGCACCGTTGGCTCCAATCACACCGTAAATATTGCCGTGCGTGAAGGTAGTATTCACTTCATCAAACAAGATTCTTTTGCCAAATTGAACGGATAAATTATTAACTGTTAACATGAATTCAGGTTTATAAAATTTTGGGCAAAAGTATAAAAATAAGTGTGATTTTTATGCCTGAAACCCAATAAATATGAGCAAAGTTTATTTAACGATGCGTTAACAGAAATAATCAAATCAACTGAATATTTTTGTAGACTAGCTTTATCATAGATGTATAGCAAAAAACTAAATACGCTTTTACTGTTTACTTCCTCAATCGTTGCACTTTTCTGTTCGTGCAACAAACAATTCAAAGGCGATAATTATACTGCTTACTTTGGAGGCGAAGTTACCAATCCGACCAATCCGTACGTATTGTTTTGCAAAGACACTGAAGTCATTGACAGTGTGAAAATTGATGCCAACAATCGGTTTTTCATCAAGTTCGATTCGTTGGCTCCTGGCTTGTATACGTTTAAAAACGAACCCGAATTTCAATCCGTTTACTTCGATAAAAACGACAGTATTATGGTGCGTATCAATGCCAAAGATTTCGATAATTCGATTATTTTTTGTGGACGAGGCGATCAGAAAAATAATTTTTTGATGGAAATGTACATGAAGAACGAAGACGATCGCAGCAAAATTTTCGACGTTTTTGATTTTGGTGTGAATGCCTTCATTAAAAATATCGATTCGTCTTACGCTTCGAAAAAGAAATTCTACACCGCCAAAAAAGAAGCCATCAAATGGGGCGATGATTTTGATACTTATGCCAAAGCATCTTTAAATTTTCACCATTATTCTAAAAAGGAAATCTATCCCATGGCGCACCAAATGCGAACCGGCGAAGATGTTCTCGAAAAACTTCCGAAAGGTTATTACGATTACAGAAAAGACATCAATTATAACGATGAGAAGCTTTCGAACTATGCACCGTTTGTGATGTATCTGTCGCATATGCTCAACAATGTTGCGGCGATTCATTACCACAACCATTACACACCACTCGATTTGGCGCTTAGAACCAACATCAACAAACTCAATATTGCCGATACTTTAATCAAAAACAAAACGGTAAAGAATACGATTCTCAACAACATTGCTTTCACGTATCTTCTCGAAGATCAAAACATGGTCAACAATCAAATATTTTTAGAAACCTATCATAAATATTCGACTGACAAAAGCAAGAAAAACGAAATTCTGAAAATCGGCAATGCGATTCAATTGTTGAAAATAGGCAATGCTTTACCAAAAGTTGAACTCGTAGACCGCAACGACAAACTGATTTCTTCTGACGATTTCACCAAAAAGAAAACCGTGATTTTTCTCTGGACCGACAACCTTTCTTCGCACATGATGGCGGCACATAAAAAAATCATGGCTTTGAAAGCGAAATATCCCGATTACCAATTCATCGGCATCAATCTCGACAAAGACCAAACCATTTGGAAAACACAATTATACAAACTAAATTTCGACGGCATCAACGAATTGCGTTGCACTAACTTTGAAGATTTAAAAGCCAATTGGGCGATTATGAAAGTACACAGAACCATTGTTTTAGACGCTAATGGCAACATTAAAAATGCGTTTACGAATTTGTTTGATGTGAATTTTGAGAAGGAACTTTGATTAGACTTTAAGATTTTAAGACTCTAAGATTTGAATCGTTATAAAATGAAAACGGGCTTCGTAATGAAACCCGTTTTTTTTTCTTAAAGTCTTAAAATCTTGAAATCTTAAAGTCTAATCTATTGATTTCCCTTCGCATAATCGGCCAAAAACTGCGCCAATCCATTATCGGTCAACGGGTGTTTGAGCAACCCTAAAATCGCAGAAAGCGGGCCGGTCATCACATCAGCACCTAATTTCGCGCAATTCACAATGTGCATCGTGTGTCGTACAGAAGCAGCTAGGATTTCAGTTTCGAAACCATAGTTATCATAAATCAAACGGATTTCTTCGATTAAAATCAAACCATCTGTAGAAATATCATCCAAACGTCCGATGAATGGAGAAACATAAGTTGCTCCAGCTTTCGCTGCCAACAAAGCTTGTCCGGCTGAAAACACCAAAGTCACATTGGTACGAATGCCTTTATCAGAAAAATATTTACACGCTTTCACGCCTTCTTTAGTCATCGGCAATTTGACAACGATTTGCTCATGCAATTCCGCCAATTCTTCCCCTTCGCGAATCATGCCATCAAAATCGGTCGAGATTACCTCAGCACTCACATCACCATCAACGATGTTGCAAATGTCTACGTAATGCTTCAAGATACTGTTCTTTCCGGTGATTCCCTCTTTCGCCATCAATGACGGATTCGTCGTAACACCATCTAAAATTCCGAGCGATTGCGCTTCTTTGATTTCGTTTAGGTTGGCGGTGTCAATAAAAAATTTCATATAGTAGTGTTTATTTGTGTGTTTCTTTTTTTGGGCGTTACCACAAGGGTCGGGCTATCCACTAAATCTTTTATGGCGAACGCCGCCACAAAAGGATACCGTTGCTATCCCTAACGCACATCTGCAAAACTACAACTTATTTTTAAGTTTAGGAATAACTAACTTCCTAAGTTGCTCAGATTTCAATCCGTAACGCAGTGGCTTTTATCTATTGGATTCCGAAATCCAGTGGAACTGCTTTTCAGCTAATTGGAAATGCTGGCTGCTTTTCCTAAGCTCGAAAGATAACGAGTCATTCTTGACTTTCCCACATAAAGAAATGCCATTACTATTATTGATCGTATATTTCATTGTAAACAAAGCTTCCGTTTCCCATGGGCTGTTCTTGAATTTAATGCTATGGTGAGCAGCATCCACTTCATAAAAAAAATAACCTCTTCCATAAGCTTCTGAAAATAAAGTATCTTTAGTATTAATACTGCCTCCACCTCCATTTTCAAAAATAAAATCTTTCCAGGCCATAGCATCATTTACAGCTATTGGTGTGATAATATTATTTCTGCTGAATTTCTCAATACTATAAACCCCGGGTTTTATAGGTCCCGAAATAATTGTGTTCTCTTGCTGGCTCTGCCTGTACCATGCCAATGAATCGTAAAAAGGCATTACTATAAATAATATCACAAAGCCAATCTTCCATGCCAACCGTGCAGCTTTTTGCCACTTTTTTGTATAGACGATGCTATAAATTGCACTAGATTCGGCGGGCAAATTATGCAGGAAAAAGGATACAAACCGCTTATAGTCATTTAAAACTAAAAACAAACAGCAAATTGCCAATTGCAGCGAAAATAACTTGACAGGCACATCGTAACTGAGGTTGATGGCAAACACGTTGGCAAAGACACCGAGCCCAATGAATGCGCCCAAACTAACGGTCTTTCTGTTGAATAGGCACAGTCCAACAATGATTTCCATGACACCTGAAAACAACTGGTATGGTCCAGAATATCCCATAAACATCCAAGAAAGGCGCATTGGTAAAAAATCTCCCAGTGGCGTTGCCAATTGGCTTAAACTCGGAAACGGCATTTGTAGTACAAACAATTTTATGAAACCATACGAAAATGCGATAATCGCGATATGATAACGTACCAGATTTCGCAGCCAAAAAGCCAGGATCTTATAATCAGTTCTTTTGTTAATAAAAGTCCAAATTAGGCATACAATCAGTGAAATGATAATGCTAGTATAATATTCTGCCCACGCATATGAAGTATCGCCACTGCCACCGCCATCGAAGTTTAGCGGGAATGCAATATGTAAAAAATAAGTATTGAAACTATTCACAATCCATTGAATTGCGCTCGTAAAATACTGCGCTGTTAAAGCCACTCCTGGAATCCGGTCAAACCAAAGCCACGGACAAATGGTTAATAAAAAGTAGCAGGATAAAAATCGGAGCAGTATTTTTTTCATAAACGAATGTAATCAGTTTTTTTGTTAATCTATACACTCAAATATTCAGAGGAAAAATCAATAAAAATCCCAAACGCTAAACAAATTTGGGATTATGAATTACTTTCAATGCTTTTATTTCTTAATGAAGCGTTTCATAAATGCCTCGCCTTTGTTATTGAAAACTTTCAATATATAGATGCCTTGCTGTAAATCTGAAACATCAATCTTAACTTCATTGGCATTTAAAGATTGCGCCATGACTTCTTGACCCAATGCGTTGTAAATTACTACCGAATCAATTTCCTGAATCACAGAAACATTTAAAAAATCGCGAGTCGGATTTGGATAAATTGCAATGTCATTATCCTTTTCAAAAAAATCCGTGGCGAGATTCGACCCGATATTCAAATATACTTTCCAGTATTTTTGAGTTCCGTTTAGGAAAGTATTGCCTGTGGCATCATCCAACGAATCGATCAAATCAGGTTTTTCATCACCGTCAAAATCAAGCACCGAATGATAGTTGTCATAAACATTATAATCATAACTGCCAATGACAGGCATATTCCATTGGGTGAAGGCTGGACTGAAACCTGATCCGGTATTGAGGTAAACTTTCCAGTATTTCTGAGTTCCGTTTAAAAAAACACCGCTACCTAAATCATCCAACGAATCAATTAGGTCTGGCTTTCCATCAGCATCGAAGTCAATCACCGAATGATAGGTGTCATAAACCTTATAATCATAACTTCCGATAGCCGGAATATTCCAATCCACGGCAGTTGCACTGAAACCCGAGCCGGTATTGAGATAGACTTTCCAGTATTTCTGCGTTCCATTTAAAAAAACACCGCTACCTAGATCATCCAACGAATCGATTAGATCTGGCTTATCATCACCGTTGAAGTCAAGTACAGAATGAAAGTCATCATAAACCCTCCAATCATAACTGCCAATTACCGGAATATTCCACTCAATAGCTGTTAGACTAAAACCCGAGCCGGTATTGAGATAGACTTTCCAGTATTTCTGGGTTCCGTTTAGAAAAACATTGCCCGATACATCATCCAATGAATCGATCAAATCGGGCTTTCCGTCACCGTTGAAGTCAACCACTGCATGATAGAAATCATAAAACAGATAATCATAACTACCAATAGCCGGAATATTCCACTCAATGGCTGTAGGGCTAAAACCAGAACCTGTATTAAGATAGACTTTCCAATATTTCTGCGTTCCGTTTAAAAAAACACCGCTACCTAAATCATCCAACGTATCAATTAAATCTGGTTTCCCATCACCATCGAAATCAAGCACCTGATGGTATTGATCAGAAACTTTATAATCGTAACTGCCGATAACAGGAATATTCCACTCAATAGCTGTTGGGCTAAAACCCAAACCTGTATTGAGGTAGACTTTCCAATATTTCTGCGTTCCGTTTAGGAAAACAGTACCCGAAACATCATCCAAAGAATCAATCAAATCCGGCTTTCCATCCCCGTTGAAATCCAGCACCGAATGAAAGTCATCATAAACCCTATAATCATAACTGCCGATAACCGGTATATTCCATTGGTTTGCCGAATCGCTGAATCCTTGCGCTTGAATAGCAGTAGTCAAACCGAAAATAATAAGTAAAGCTGTAAATATTTTTGTTTTTGTAGTCTTCATAATTTAATAGTGAAAAAGCTTATTTCTTGATATCCTTCAATTTATATTGAACAAAAAATTAATTGTTACAAACATATAAAGTATTAGTTGTTTTACAAACATTCCTACCAACGTTTTATCACCAAACAAAGTTGGGATTGGAATGCGAATATAGGAAAAACAGAAGTTACTGTTCGTACTGAGCCCTATACCGTATGGCCGCTTCAAGTATGTCGATGTTGATATCTTTTAGTGCTTTGAACTTAATGCAATAGCCGGTTACGCTAGCCTTGCCTATTTTTTCTGCATACGTTTTGGTTAAGTAGGTCTTATCGTTGATGCCAAGGATATAGACAGAAATTCCGGTGGTGTTAGCACTCAAACCAATTTGATAAAAATCCTTGGTTGTCCCATCAGCATATTGAATGGTGTAAAGTCCATATCCTATGTTAGGATTAGATACCGTTTTATTGTCGCTGTTTTTACCATCCAAGAACCATAATTTACAAGTGGGCATTTGTTGCTGAATGATGTGGTGCAACGCTTGCATGTCGCTGCGTTTTGGTTCGGGTTGGCTGGTAATATAATTTTTGATTTGTTCTTGTACGTTCATACCATTATAAAATTACGAGTTGCATATTTTGCTTTTCTAACCACATTTCATTTTAGTCAGCCGCTATGTCAAAAAGTTAGATATTAGCAGAGCTACAAAAACTTGCTGCTAACTAACTGCTCATTGATACATATGCATTTTACACCCTTCTTACAACTTATAATGATTCATCAACAATTTCTCATAAACCTTATCCGGTAAAAGCCGCTTCAAAACAATCGAGAATTTCTGCATAAAAAGTCCCACTTTATAATGCACATTCGGATTCGGGTTCTTGATAATTTCATAAATCGCCTGCGCCATTTCCTCTGGATTGCTGCCGCTGTCAACGTGTTCGTCCATCATATTTAAAGTACTACCGTATGGAATTTCATATGCAGAACCTTCAATGATGGGTGCATGATAACGACCTGCAGCAATATTCGTAGCAAAATCTCCAGGAGCGACATCGGTAATCTGTATGCCGAATGATTTGACTTCCATGCGCAACGCTTCTGTGATAATGCTGAGCGCGCCTTTAGAAGCAGAATATATACTGCGATAAGGCAAACCCATATAACCAGCGATTGATGTGATATTGATAATGAGTCCGGATTGTTGATTGCGCATTGGTGGCAAAACGGCTTTGATGACTTCAATCGGGCCGAAGAAATTGGTTTCAAAATTGGCTTTGATTTCCGCAGTTGGAATTTCCTCAAGCGGTCCGGTAATACCAACACCAGCATTGTTGATTAGAATATCCAATCGTCCGGAAGTGGCCATGACTTTTGAAACTGCCGATTGAATACTATTCGCATCACGCACATCCAAAGCAATCAGAGGAAAAACCGAATTGGTAATCCTATCAGGATTTCGACTCGTGCCGTAAACGACAAAACCTTTTTCGTGCAGGAATTCGCCTATGGCTTTGCCTATGCCTGAGGAAGCGCCGGTGATGAGAACGACTTTGTTCATTTGGTTGTGTGTTGTAAGTTGTATGTTGTAAGTTGTATGTTAAAACTGTTCTAACCTACAACTTACAACCTACAACCCTTTTAACTATTTTTTTCGTTCGTAATAATATAGTTCCTGCTTGTCTTCCGTGCCTTTTTTGGTGGCACGAATCGTATAAAAACGATCTCCTATGGGTTTGATTTCATATTCCCAATCGGCTGGCGCTTTGCTTTTGTCGAAACGGTTCATGTCGAAACACAGTTTTCTTGCCGGCGGAACATTGATTATTTCTTTTTCTCCTGATCCGGTAACCATAAACTTAAGATTGTATTGTCCGCATGGTGCCGGTTTTATCGTGCTGTTTTCTGAAGCGACTTCGGGATTGGTACTATAGGTTTCGAATTCGTCGTGGAAGACTTTGTATTGTGCCTTAACGTCGATTTGTGCGAATGAGATTGTGGTGATGAATAGCAGCGTGATTAGGATTGTTTTCATGAATTTAGATTGTAAGATTATGAGATTTTAAGACTGTAAGATTGTTTGATGGTAAAGATAGTATTTTTTAGATTTTTGGATTATTAAACTTTAAGATTTCACAACAACAAATCGCTTCTTATAATCTTACAGTCTTAAAATCTTAACGTAGGCCCTAGCCCTGATAGAAGGGAAAATCCTTTTGCGGCGGCGTTCGACGCAAAAGATTGGAATGATAGCAGGTTCCCGGCTTCTAAAAAAAAGTCAAAAAAAAATCCTCCGTAAAGGAAGATTGGTGTTTATCGAACAGATTGTTTCGCTGCGCTCGCAATGACAAAAAAATGGCAAGCGACCTACATCGCACCGCTCAACCACATACCTTTGCTATGTTCCCATCCTGGAGGATTTTGCAGGAGCTGGTCGTGTAGGACTTGCCGGCGCAAATATACAATCTTTTTGTATTTTCGCAAACAGAATTGAACATATAAATTTGTATTGTATATTTGCGCCGGCAAGTCCTACACGACCAGCTCCTGCAAAATCCTCCAGGATGGGAACATAGCAAAGGTATGTGGTTGAGCGGTGCGATGTAGGTCGCT
>NZ_JANOBI010000033.1:0-68554 GCF_031411595.1 Flavobacterium sp.
TGCGTCTTTGCGCCTTTGCGGGATATGATTTTTTCTCTCGCAAAGACGCAAAGACGCAAAGTTTTTGAAAACATCTGATATGCAAAATTATGTATTAATCTAATTTCTTTGTTTGGTATAAACTTCCCGATAGTCATTAAAATTTATTACATTAAAAAAAACTATTTCGATTATCTTTGATTTTCTTAAAAATGTAAAAAATGAAATCAAGATTCCTAGGTTTGCGAACCACCATTTATAAAGTGTCAGACCTCGAAAAAGCCAAACTTTGGTACAATGCCATTTTTGAAACCACGCCTTATTTCGACGAACCTTTCTATGTAGGTTACAACATTGCGGGTTATGAATTGGGCATACAACCCGAAGAAAATCCAGTCGTTTCGAAAGAAGAAACGGTACTGACTTTTTGGGGTGTCGAAAACGTCGAAGCCGAATACGAAAGAATGATTTCACTTGGCGCTACCGAACATGAAAAACCTATGAATGTCGGCGTTGAAATCATGGTCGCTACGATCAAAGATCCCTGGAACAACATCATAGGAATCATCTACAATCCCGAATTCAAAATCCAATAATCCAACAATCTAATAATCCAATCATCCAAATTGAACCACCGCCATTTCCTAATCCACAAACCCTACGGTTATCTGAGTCAATTCAAGTACGAATTAAAACGCAACAAGAAATTGCTCGGTGACTTTTTCGATTTTCCAGAAGGCATCATGGCAATTGGTCGTCTCGATGAAGATTCCGAAGGTTTGCTTTTACTCACGACTGACGGAAAAGTGAGCGATTTTATTTGCAGTAGTAAAGTCGATAAAGAGTATTATGTGCAAGTCGACGGCATCATCAATGAAGCCGCCATTTCGAAAATAAAAAACGGAGTAGAAATCGGTTTTGAAGGAACGAAATACACCACCAAACCTTGCCAAGCTTTTATTTTAGAATCGATTCCAAATCTCGGAGCCCGAGCTAAAAAAATCAGAGACGAACGCCATGGACCAACATCTTGGGCATCGATAACCGTCAATGAAGGTAAGTTTCGCCAAGTCAGAAAAATGACCGCTGCTGTAGGTTTTCCAACATTAAGATTGGTTCGTGTCCGCATAGGAAACATCCATCTCAATGACCTACAATCCGGACAAGTTATTGAAGTACCAGAATTCCAAATCTAACCATCCAAAAATATAATAATCTAACAATCCAATGTTAAACATCGTACTAGTAGAACCCGAAATCCCAAACAACACCGGAAACATCGGCCGCCTTTGCGTCGGAACTGAAAGCCGTTTGCATCTGATTCACCCATTCGGATTTCAAATCACCGATAAAAACGTCAAGCGCTCCGGATTGGATTATTGGGTGCATCTCGATTGGAAAGAATACCAAAACATTGAAGAATGGATAGCAGTTATTCCAAACCAATCCAGAGTTTTTCTAATGAGTTCACACGCTCAAAAATCGTATTTGGAAAACCAATTTCAAGATGGCGATTGGCTCGTTTTCGGCAAAGAAAGTGTCGGATTGAGTCAAGAAATCCTGCAAAAATTTCCCAACCATTTGAAAATTCCGATTTCACCTTTAGTGCGCAGTTATAATCTGGCCAATGCTTGCGCGTTTGTGATTGGGGAAGCTAAAAGACAACTTTTAAAATAGGTCTTTGCTAGCAAGTGCCGTTTAATATGGGAATAATGCAAATATTTACAAACGTTCTATAATACATTATAACGATAAGAAATTCAAATTTGTAAAAGCAAACCTGTTATTGATTATGAAAAAGAACAACAAAAAAGGAAGCTCCACTTTTGAAAAAATGTCCGCAGCGGTTACAAGAGCAACAGGCAGTACATCCGCATTTGTCATTTCCTTTTCAGTAGTTTTGGTTTGGATTGTTTCGGGTCCGTTTTTTAATTTTTCAGATACATGGCAACTCGTGATCAACACAGGAACAACCATCATCACATTTCTGATGGTGTTTCTGATTCAAAGAAGTCAGAATAAAGATTCGATTGCCATTCATCTTAAATTGAATGAATTAATTGTCGCGCAGGAATTAGCGAACAATCGATTGGTCTCCGTTGAGGATATTAATGAAGTGGATTTGCTCGTGCTTAAAAAATTCTATGAGCATGTAGCGAAATTAGCCGAAAATGATGAATCTGTTGAAGATTCGCATTCATTGAAAGAAGCGAATATAAGTCACGAACGTAAAAAAATTATTAACCAAAAAACTAAGAAATCATGATAAAATGGACCGCCATATTTCTCGTCATTGCATTAGTTGCAGCCTTATTCGGCTTCACCGATATTGCTTCAGGAGCCGCGCACATTGCTCAAATTATTTTCTTTACCTTTATTGCGTTGGTTGTCATAACCGGAATTCTTGCGATTACGATTTTTAAGAAAAATTAGTGATGTCAGGTAAAAAATAAATCCATGAAAAATGCCATACAGGATTACCCATTATATATAAAACTTTCATTAATTACGATGGGTTTGGTAGCATTCTTCTATATATTATATATTGGAGGCGACATTATCGTTCCTTTAATTTTTTCTGTAATCATAGCGATACTGCTAAACCCGATTGTCAATTTTTTAACCCGAAAGAAATGCAATCGCGTTGTGTCCATACTCATAGCGGTTACTGCGACAATGCTGCTGATTGCACTTTTGGCTTATTTTATTTTTTCCCAGGCAGCGAATTTAAGTGAATCCATGCCCGAACTTAAGGCAAAATTTATGGGCCTTTTTAAAGACAGCATCAATTGGGTTGCCGCTAATTTTAATGTGAATCATGAGCAAATCAACCAATGGATTACTAAAACCCGTTCTGAAATCCTCAACAATAGCGCGACATATATAGGCACGGCATTAACTTCTTTTATGGGATTGCTGGTGTTGTTTTTCTTACTTCCTGTATATATTTTTATGATCCTGTTCTACAAACCGTTATTGCTTGAATTCATCGCGGAACTATTCAAAAATAACCAACAAGAACTTGTTGGTGAAGTTTTAACTGAAACCAAAACACTCATCCAAAGTTACTTGGTTGGATTGCTTTTTGAAGCCGCTTTGGTTGCCATTCTCAACTCGGTCGGACTGCTAATATTGGGCATTGAATACGCCATATTGATCGGTGTCATCGGAGCATTGCTAAATTTCATCCCATACATCGGAGGCATCGTAGCCATATGCATCCCAATGCTAATGGCATTTGCCACCCAAACACCAATCGACGCGTTGTGGGCGTTTTTGATTTATTTATTCGTACAGTTTATCGACAACAATTTTATCGTCCCAAAAATTGTAGCGAGTAAAGTAAAAATCAACGCCTTAATTTCTATCGTGGTCGTATTAATTGGAGGCGCCATTTGGGGCATAGCCGGAATGTTCCTAGCGATTCCACTCACTGCCATTGCCAAAGTCATCTTCGACAGAATCACACCACTCAAACCATTCGGATTTTTATTGGGCGATAACCAACCCGAAATAGGAAGCTTTCTGCACGTCACCATCAGAAAAAAACGCAAGGCCGAATCCTAGTCGACTACTATTTTTATTTTGGGCGTGACCACAAGGGTCGGGCTTTCCGCACTCGCTTTTTTGTGCTGAACGCCAGCACAAAAAGAGCTCAGATAATGCTGCAATCCCTCACGCAACCCGTAAACCCACAACCAATAACCTACAACCCTTCATTACAATACAAATTTTTATATATTTGAAATGTGAGACATCAAATACTTTTCAAATGATTAAGAATTCTTCCCAACTGCGCAGCACCATTTTCAGACACCTCGACGGATTAGCCACAGCACCCGTAGCCGTAGCTTTAAATAAAAAAGGCATTTTAAAATACCTATTGGAAAAAAAAGAAGCCACGCTAGACGAATTGACTTCCGAATTCAAAGCCAATAAAGGCTACCTGCACGTAGGTTTGCGAATCCTGTGCTCACAAGGTTTTCTCGAATATCATTCCGATGCAGAAACCATAAAATTTAAGTTGTCACCCAAAAGTGAAACCGCTTTTTCATTGTTTTATTTGTATGAAGATGTAGTCGATTTGCTGCATTTCTCCACACAATTTCACTCGAGACTTTTTGAAGAAGCACCTTTCCACAAACTCAACCTTATTTTTGAAAAATATAAAAAGAACTACGGAATCGTTTTTTCTAAGGATGAATCGGTAGCCGAAATTCAACACCAAATTTTGAAGCATATCGAAGGCTATTTGGTCGGGCCAACTCTGGTGCGACTGGGCATGAACGGCATGTTTCACAAATACTTCATGGAAATTTCATTCCGCCCTGAAGAGTTTCACAAATCGCCCGAGTTGTTCGTTAAGATTTTAAACTTTCTTGCGTTTTTAGGTTGGTTTAATGAAAAAAACGGCAACTACCAATTCACCGAAACCGGCTTGTTTTTCGCCAAACGTGCTTCAGCTTACGGCGTAACAGTTTCGTATTTGCCCACTTTCGCCAAGATCGAAGAACAGATGTTCGGAAATCCATCCATTCTCAGAATGCAACCCGATGGCAGTGACGAAATCCACGTGGATCGTGAGATGAATGTCTGGGGAAGCGGTGGCGCACACGAAACCTATTTCAAAATCGTCGATGAAATTCTAATCGAACTTTTCAACAAACCGATCGAAAAACAACCCAAAGGCATCCTCGATATGGGTTGCGGCAACGGTGCGTTCATCCAACATATTTTTGAAGTCATCGACAGGCAAACCTTACGCGGCAAAATGCTCGACGAACACCCGTTATTTTTAGTCGGTGTCGATTATAACCAAGCGGCTTTAAAAGTTACACGCGCCAATCTAATCAAAGCCGATATTTGGGCTAAAGTCATTTGGGGCGATATCGGCAGACCCGATTTACTAGCCGATGATTTGATGGAAAATTACGCGATCAATCTCAAAGACTTGCTCAACGTGCGCACGTTCTTAGATCACAATCGTATTTGGGAAAATCCGAAGCACAATACGCCAGATCGAGTGAGCAAATCTACAGGCGCTTTTGCACATCGTGGTGAATTAATCCGCACCGAACAAGTCGAAGATAATTTGTTAGAGCACCTACAAAAATGGTCACCCTACGTAAGTCAATTTGGATTATTACTCATCGAATTGCATACGATTCCACCAGCGGTTGCCGCCCGAAATATCGGAAAAACTGCTGCAACCGCTTATGATGCGACGCATGGTTTTTCAGACCAATATATCGTTGAAATTGATGCGTTTAACAAAGTAGCCGCCGAAGCCGGTTTGTTTCCCGATGCCGCCGTTTTTAGAAAGTTTCCGGATTCGGAAATTGCTACGGTTAGTATTAATTTGTTGAAGGGTAAGAGTCAATAATTCTAAATCATATTAAGCCTTATATTGTATAAGATAAAAGTTAACATATAAGACATATAATGTTGTTAGCTCCGAGTTGATTGGAAAAAAAGCGTAATGAAAATTACACAATTACTTTTAGTAATACATCAATTTATCTTATTTTTAAAAAAAATTAAAAAAATTGAAATGAAAATACAACTTCTGTTTGTTTTACTATTGACACAAACCATAATTATTTCACAAGAAATCTGGCGCCCTATGGAAACTGACGATTTTAATCAGGCTTCCTATCAATCCGTTTATAAAACCAAAATGGTGGCGCGGAATAATTATGTTTATCAAATTTCATTGGAAATAGTGCAATTTGCTTCTAAAGAAAAGCTTGTAGTCAACCGCTTTGACGGAACTAAATGGGAGCAGTTAGGCTATGGTTTTTATTCAACTACAACGGCTGAGACTTCAGCTTTTGATATTGCTGTTGACAGCAATAATATTCCCTATATCTTCTTTTTTGGTGGATTGGTCAAAAAATATCAAAACAATAATTGGGTAAATGTTGGAAGTAACGTTGCCACTACCGGTACTACGAGTTCACACCGAATTGCCATGGCTAGTGATAACACACCTTATATTTTTTACAAAGGAACCGGAGATACTTCAGCGGCAAGTGGCGTGGTTAAGAAATTTAACGGTACAAGTTGGGTCACTGTCGGTCCTTCAGTCGCCACAAATGTCTATAACAATACAACAGCATTAGCACTAGATGCCAACAATGTGCCTTATGTTTCCTATGTGCCATCAGCTACTGGCAATACGATGAATATTGTCATTAAAAAGTTTGATGGGCTAAGTTGGCAAGAAGTAGGTACTACAAATTTTGTTACGCAATACATCAGTTACTTTCAAACTCTTGTCCCTATTGCTTTTGACAGTCAAAACAATCCGTATATCGTTTACAAAGATGCTACCTCTTATTCACTCCTGGTGAGGAAATTTAATGGGTCAACTTGGGAATTATTGGGCAGCGGAGGAATCTCTTTTGCAGGAAGCGACGGAGCAATTGCCATTAACAACGATATCCCGTATGTAGCCTTTTTAGATCCACAAACGGTCATTGGAAAAGGCTCTTTAAAAAAATATGAAAATGGAAATTGGGTGACAGTAGGTCCTGAAATGTTTACCGAAGGTCAGGCTAATAGTATCAGTATCGCTTTTCAGGACAATGTGCCTTATTATTCCTGCCGGGATGATGGAAATGCAGCTTTTGCTACCGTTAGAAAACTTAATGGAAACACTTGGCAGATCTTAGGCCAGGAAAGTTTTGCAGCACAACCTAATTCTGTAACGGATTGGTTGGGTGTTGATTTGGCGCTGAACAGTCAAAATGTTGCCTATGTTGCCTATAAAGACCGTGATTATGACGATAAATTAAGTGTCAAAAAATTTAATGGAACGAGCTGGGAATATGTTGGATCGCCGGGATTTTCTCCTGCCGGAATAGATTATGATGCCGAAATTGAAATTGATAGTAACGGTATTCCTTATGTAGCCTATTTAACTTATGTTGCTGTTGATTCATCCTTTAGGATATCGGTAGCTAAATTTAACGGAAGTGCATGGGAACTTGTTGGATTGGCAAATTTTTCGGGTCGAACTTATACCGAATTTGATTTTAAGATTAATAGTGCCAATGTCCCATACGTTGCTTATCGCGGCGGTAATTCTCTGGCAGACAATCCGCGCTGTTCTGTGATGAAATTTAACGGTACGGCTTGGGTCAATGAAGGTAATCCCTATTTTACTCCAGCCAAAGCAGATCAGATCAGCATGGCATTTGACCAGAATGACATTCCGTACATCGTTTTTGAAGATTATGGCGCAAGCAATCGGTTTACCGTTGAAAAATTTGCTGGGAGCTGGCAAATAGTAGGCGGAGCCGGTTTTACTTTTGAAGGTGGATTATCTCCGATTATTGCTTTTGACAACAACAATATTCCTTATATAGCTTTTGTTTCTGATTTTAATTTTAAACCCACTGTTGAAAAATTTACAGGGACTTGGCAAATAATCGCCGAGGGAACTTTTACGGCAGGTATTTGTTCTCGATTGGATTTTGCTATTGACAACAACAATGATCTTTATGTAGTTTATAATGATGTAATAGATGATTATAGAAAAATGATTAGTGTGAAAAAATTCGCCAACAATGCTTGGCAGAATGTTGGTCCGGTCGCTTTTTCTGCAGGGGAAGCAACACGAGAAAAAATTTCTATTGGCACTAATAATGTTCCTTGCATTGTATATCAGTCGATGAGCGGTTTGTTTGGTAAATATTATGGAACAGCGGATGCATTGACAGTAAATGATAATGCCGATGCGGATTATAGTGCCATAATTGTTTCACCTAACCCAGTAAAAAACACATTCAGTATATCTTCTTTATATGCTGTTGATGAAATAACATTATATGATATGACCGGAAAAAATATCTATCATCAAAATGGAAACAACACTACCATTAATATAGAATCATTAAAAACCGGATTGTATTTAGTAAGAATAAAAACAAGTAAAGGTTTATTTACTTGCAAAATAAGTAAAGAGTAATAATTAATTAAAGTAAAAACTCCCAATCTTTCACTTGGGAGTTTTTTATTATTCTAGTTTTCAATTCCTTTTTAGTACTTGGATCTTTTCATCATATCAATATTCCTCAAAAGTAATATCCTTTTCTATACTTGCTCGATGTTTAGAATATCTAGCTAATCATTATTATGAAAGCATGAAATGTTAAATAAATAACACAACCCGAAGCTAACAGACAACAAGTGCAATGGCTACGTTTTGTGCTACCGAAGTTTTAACACCTTAATTTTTAATAATAAACTTCCCTTTTTCAACATCAAAAGTAATATGTTCATCATCAAATAAAGTTGAAAAAATGCCTTTTGAAATCAACTCACAAGGTTGATCTTGAACACATTTTCCCGAAGTCATCACGATTATTTCATCGCTCAATTGAATCGCCATATCGATATCATGTGTCGAAAACAAGATGCATTTTTGCGTTTCCTGTGTGAGTTTTTTGAGCAATCGAAACAATGAAATTTTGTGCATCAAATCTAGATGTGTCGTCGGTTCATCAAGGATAATTAAACCCGTATCCTGAGCCAAAGCGCGTGCAATCAAAACGATTTGCAATTGCCCATCGCTGATTTCGTAATGTTTTTTGGAAAGCAATGCGCTGACATTCGTCAAGGCAGTCGCTTCGTTTATTTTTGCTTTATCAAGGTCGGATAATTTGCCAATCCAGTTCGTGTAAGGTTGTCTGCCGAGTGCGATTAATTCATAAACTGTCAGATTGCTTGGTGGTAATTTTTCGGTTAATACCAAACTCATTTGCTGCGCGAGTGCGAGCGGTTCGAATTGGTTTAATGGTTTTTCATTCAAAAGAATATCGCCCGAAAGTGGTTTTTGAATGCCCGTCAATGTGCGCAATAATGTAGATTTGCCAATACCATTGGCGCCAATGAGTGCGATTAATTTTCCTTTTTCCAAAGTTACATTCACCTCAGAAGCAATACAATGATCTTCCTTTGGATTCGAATATCCAATGCTTAAGTGCTGTGTTTTTAAAATGATATTGTTTTCCATCAGCCCATCATTTTTCTTTTGCGCACCAATAGCCACACAACCATAGGCGCACCAATTATAGAAGTAATCGCATTGATTGGCAATGTAAAATCGCCGCCAGGAACTTGTGAAATCATATCACACAACAACATAATGCTCATGCCCAAAAGCGACGTGCTCCAAAACAAAACCGCATGATTGCTCGTTTGAAAAATCAGTTTTGCCATGTGCGGAACAGCTAGTCCAACAAAAGCGATTGGTCCGGCGAATGCGGTAATGCTTCCGGCTAAAATACTCGTCGCCATGATGATGATGAATCGCGATTTTTTGAAGTTCATCCCAAGGCTTTTTGCGTAATTTTCACCGAGCAATAAAGCGTCTAATGATTTGATGCTGGCGAGGCTTAGCAACATTCCAACAATGACAGTAATGGTTAGAATCAGAATGGAATTCCAGGATAAATTGCCTAGATTTCCTAAGGACCAAAACGTAAATTTCTGCAATTGTTCTGCGGTGCTGAAATAGGAGAGTACCCCTACGAACGCATTGGTGAAACTGCCGAACATCAATCCGACAATTAAGATTACTGTGGTGTCTCGCAATCGCTGTGATATCAATAAAATCGAAAGTAAAACCAATGAACTTCCGATGCATGAAGCGACGATAATGCCGTAAGAGGAAACCAGAAAATTGCTCCATACAGCGGGTAAAAATCCCGCACCTAAAATGACCAAAGCCACGCCCAAACTTGAGCCTGAACTCAACCCCAAAACATAAGGTCCAGCTAACGGATTTCGGAATAGAGTCTGCATGAGCAAACCGCTAATCGATAAACCGACACCAACCAAAACTGCGGTAATCGCTTTGGGTAAACGGTAATTGATGATGATGTACTCCCAAGTTTCTTTGGATGCTTTTCCGCCAGTTAAGCTTGTGAATACTTCTTTAAACGGAATGGTGACCGAGCCCAAGCTGATATCCAAAACCAACAAAAACACTGCGATAATCAGCAGCAAAAGATAAAGCATCGTATGTTGTTGGTTGCGTTGCATTATTGTAATTGCTCATAAAAATACAATTGATAATCGGGCAATAATTCGGGATGCGTGATTTTTAAAATATCTTTCAAAACCAAATCTGGTCGATTCGGTGCCAATTCATAAAAAATAAGCCCGCCTTTTTTACCTTTTCGGGTGCTGTATGAATAGACTTTTTTATTTTTAAATGCTTTGAATTGATCGTAATGCGGATTCGCTTCAAGCATTTCTTTCAATGTAACGAATTCCCCAGGGCCAATCCAAATATCGGCATTTTGCGCTTTCTCGAAAACGGTTTCAAATGACAATGACAAACTTCCTGTGCCTTTGCTGTCCGCCCATAAATATTGTGCATTGGCTTCTTTCAAAAAGTAACAACCCCAACTGTTTCCTTGAGGCAAATACCATTGATTTTCATAAATCGCTCCGGCCATCACGGTTGGTTTTGTAGTGGTTTTTGCGGCGAGTTTGAGTGTGTTTTTATAATCCGCTACAATCGAATTGAATAGCGCATTGGCTTTCGAATCCAATCCGTATAAAGCACCGAATAACTTGATCCATTCGGCTTTTCCAAGTGGTGTTTGTTCGTTCCAGTCGCCGTTGAGCAGTACTTTCAGACCGCTTTTTTGCAAGTTGTCTAAAGTCGGGTTGTTGTTGTCGATGCCAAAGCCAATGATGACATCGGGCGCACTGTCGATTAAAACTTCAGTGTTGAGATTTTGGTTGCTTCCGAGTTCTTTGATTTTTCCAGCTTCGATGCGATGGCGTACTTTTTCGGATGAAATATAATCGAGGTTGGGAAAGCCAATTAAACTATTTTCAACACCAAGCATTTCCAAAGACGGAATGTGCGTGGTTGAGGTGACGACAATCTTTTTAATCGGAATGGGAATGATTGGATTTTGTTTGAGGCTGTCCGGAATAATACTGTTTTTTTCTTGAAGAATGTATGTGTAGGCTTTCGTTGCATTCGGCCATGGATTTGTAATCTTCACAATTGAAAATCCGTTATGCTTTACAATTGAAAACCCTTTGGCGTATTCAATTTGGTTGCTTCCATTGGGTATATCGCCAGTTGAAGTGGTTGTTTTTTGCTGACAACCGACGGCGAATATCAATAGAAATAAAAGCGGAATTTTAATCAAAACAGATTTCATAGAAATTAATTCAAGCGCTGCAAAGGTATAGGTAATCCATTTTAAAATTCAAATTTTATTTTTAATTCCAAAGGATAAAACTATCTTTGCCGTCGAATTAAGGTTGTGGTTTGACTATTTCAAATCACATTAAAAGGGAATTAGGTTCAAAACCTAAGCTGTTCCCGCAACTGTAAGCTATTAAGCTTGTTGTTAACTACAAAACCACTGTTCCAAATCTAGGGATGGGAAGGTAAACAACAAGACGCAAGCCAGGAGACCTGCCTTTTTCGTAACGAATATCGAATCTTCGGGAAAAAGATTCAGAAATTATGACTGCGAAAAAGCTGTTTTTATTTTGGATGTTGCTCTTGTGCCAAATCATTTGTGCGCAACAGGATACGATTGTCAAAATCAAAGAAGTTGTTGTGTCGGATATATACCTTAAAAACTTTTCTAAAACCCAATCGGTTGCTGTTTTAAGCGATTCGATTATTAAAAAAAATGCGGCATCGTTAACTTCATTATTGAACTATAATTCTGTAATCTATTTCAAAGAAAATGGATTAGGCATGGTATCATCGCCATCATTTAGAGGAACCACTGCACAACAAACCGCCGTGATTTGGAATGGCATCAACATCAATTCGCAACTCAACGGGTTAACTGATTTTAATACGATTACCACCAAAGATTTTGAAAATATTACGGTTCGTGCCGGTGGTGGAAGTGTCATTTACGGGAGCAGCGCGATTGGCGGAAGCATTCATTTGAATAACGAATTGACGTTTAAAAACCAATTTCAAAACGAGTTGTTTCTTTCGTATGGCAGTTTTAATACGTTTGGTGCGAATTATAAAGTGAATGTAGCTAACGAAAAAACAGCTACTCAAATCAGTATTTCAAGAAATAGTTCGTCAAATGATTACAAATATTTAGGAACCGACAACCAGAAAAACGAGAACGGACAATTTTATAATACGAGCATGAATGTGGCTTTTGGTTATAAAATCAATGCGTTTCATTTCTTAAAAATGTACAGTCAATTTTTTGAAAGCGAAAGACATTTCTCGGGCACATTGGCATCCACATCCAAAAGCAAATACGAGGATTTGAATATGCGAAATTTGGTCGAATGGCATGGGTTTTTCAATCGCTTTTCTTCTAAATTGAAAGTCGCTTTCTTGAGTGAACAGTATCGTTATTTTACCAATGCAGCGTCGACCAATTTTGAAAAATCCAAAGCAGAAACCTTTATTGCTAATTACGATTTGGGTTTTAAAATCAATCAAAAAATAAACTTCGATGCGATTTTAGATTATTCCCAAACGAAAGGCATTGGCACATCGATTGGTGAAAATGTTCGCAGCATCGGATCGGCGTCATTGCTTATGAAACATCAGGTTTTTAAAAAATTGCTGTATGAATTGAGCTTTAGAAAAGAAGCTACTGCTGCTTATCAAAGTCCGTTTCTATGGTCATTTGGTAGTCAATATGAAGTCACAAAATGGTATCTTTTGAAATTGAATGTCTCCAGAAATTTCAGAATTCCAACGTTCAATGATTTGTATTGGGTTGGATTAGGCAATCCGGATTTGAAACCTGAAAGTTCGTATCAAGGTGAAATCGGGCAGCGTTTCCAATTTAAAAACAGCTTCGTTACAGCGACTGCTTATTGGATGAAAATGGAAGATTTTATTCAATGGAAACCCGGAGCAGGAGGCAATTGGCGTCCCAATAATGTTGATGAAGTAACCGCTTACGGTGCTGAATTGATGTTGCGTTACGAAAAGAAAACGATCAATCACACCCTCGCTTTTCATGCGAATTATGCTTATACCATTTCCCAGAACAGCGAAACTGAGCGGCAATTAATCTATGTTCCGTTTCATAAATTCACATCGAGTTTGGCTTATACTTATAAAAAACTCACGGGATATTACCAGTATTTGTTTACCGGATATGTCTATACGTCACCCGATAATCAATATTTTCAAAACGGATATCAGGTTTCCAATTTCGGAATGGATTATCATTTGGGAACAACAACAACCTACCAACTAGGCTTTCAAATCTTGAATCTTTGGAACGAAAACTATCAAAGCGTGGCGCAAAGGCCCATGCCTGGAAGAAATTATGCATTACATCTAACCTTTAAATTTTAATACAATGAAATTCAGTAAATTATTTTTAGTAGCTTTAGTCAGCACTTCATTTTTTGTATCGTGTTCGCCCGATGATGATACTACGAAACCAGTGAGTTATATTCCTTTGGGAGATTATGACAGTGGCGTTTTGGTTTTGAACCAAGGTGGATTCAATCATAATGATGCCGCGATATCTTATATTTCTTTCGATTTGAATACGTTAGAGAATACTATTTTTTCATTAGTAAACCCAACAATAACACTAGGTGATGTTGGTCAAGATATCGGACTTCACAATGATTTGGCGTATGTAGTTTTGAACAACACGCCAAAAATTCAAATTGTAAACCGTTATACCATGGCGAATGTTGGTTCGATAACGTCTGGATTAGAGAATCCGCGATATATTGCTTTTGCCAACGGAAAAGGGTATGTTACTAATTGGGGTGATCCGACAGATACTGATGATGATTTTGTTGCAGTTATCGATTTATCGACGAACACAGTTACAGCATCAATTCCGGTTGCTGAAGGCCCGGAACGGATTATCGAGAATGCGGGTAAATTGTATGTTGCACAAAATGGTGGTTATGGTTACGGAACAACAATAACGGTGATTAATCCGAGCACGAACACAGTTGAAACAGCCATTACTGTTGGTGATGTTCCGAACGGAATGCAAATCGACAATGGCAGTCTTTGGATTTCTTGTGGAGGAAAACCTTCTTTTGCACCATCAGAAACTGCAGGGAAGATTGTGAAAGTGAACTTATCAGACAATACAGTTGCTGCCACTTTTTCATTCACAGATCATACGCAACATCCGTCCAATATGACAGTTTATGGAGCGAATGCTTATTTTACAATAGATTCCGGAATCTATAAAATGGCATTGAATGCTACGGTTTTACCAACGACTCCAGCTTTTTCTACGACAGATCAAGGTGTTTATGGGGTGTATAGTTTGGCGATTAAAAACAATCATATTTATGTAGGCGATGCCGGAAATTATATTGATAATGGCAAAGTTCATATTTATTCTTTGGGTGAATTAAGCGGTTCCAGCCCGTTGGGAACACTAGAAAAATCGCATACCGTTGGGATTATTCCTGCAGGATTTTATTTTAATCAATAAAAATTGCAACATGGATTTCACTCATTAACACGAAAAGAATCTGCGATAATGAGTGAAATTCGGGTTGTGTTTTTTTAATTCGATGGCATTCCACTCGGAATTTCATCAATATACATTTCGCTTTTCAAACGCGTGATGATTCGTGTGTCTTGAAGTGTTTTGAAATTTTTCATTCGATTGCTTGGAATGCTTCTTCCGCTTCCGATAATGCTGTTGATGGCTTGGTTTAATAAAGGTTCATCGGTATTTCCTAGTACACCTAAATTCCCAAAATTTTCTTTCAAAACGATGTCGGGCAAAAGCCCATTGGTGTAATCGCCAAAACCCACTTTGTTGACAATTTTCAAAACCAAAGGCTGCATCGCATATCGGTGTTTTGTGCTGATGTCTTCTTTTGAAAATGAAGGTGAATCGTATAGCGTAATCGACCCAACATTTTTTCCAACGGTCACATCGCCAATTTGAATCACAGTAATATAAGGCTTCAATCCATTGATGATTAATTCGCTCGCGGAAGCCGTGCTTTTTGTAGTCAGAATGTAGATTTTGGTTAAATTCAAACTCGAAATGGCTTCGTTATTTCCGAGTCTTGTAGTGAATAAATTGTATAGTGTACTCGGATTATTCGCGCTGTAATAATCTTCCAATTTAGCATTCCATTGTTCTTTTCCAAAAATTTGATTCGGAAATTGCCCTGTAATCATGCTGGCTAAACGAGTTGCCGTTGCAATGGATCCTCCGGAATTGTATCGTAAATCCAACACCAGTTCGGTGATGTTTTGTGCTTTCAAATTGCCAACCGCTGCATTGAGTTGCGATTCGTAATTGGGGTAAAATCCATTGTACATTAAATAACCGATGCGATGTGAACCGGAATTAATGACATTAGAAATCAATACAGGATTTTCAGAAATAATAGTTTTGGTTAAACTTATTGATTGACCATTTGGTGTGATGTTACCATTGTCATAATCCGCAAAATTTAAAGTATAAGTATCCGGACTTAATAGAGCATTGTAGTTGTTTTTGTTTAATGCAACGCCATCAATCGCATAGAAAATATTGCCTCGAATAACGTTTTTTGAAGCTGCATCAGAATTGGGTAGAATATAACGAACCACTCCAAAAACTGCTGTTTGCGTATCATCTTTATAATACAAAGCGAAATCAGCACCGTTGTTTTTTGTTGTTCCGGCAAGTATGCCTTCGAGCTCATAATAATCATCGGTAATCACACTAAAACGATCAATCGCTTCACCGGGATTTGGAAATATACTTTTGGGTTTGTTCAATAAGTTTTGAAATAAGTTTTTAGGATCGGAATATCCAAACAGAAATTGATTCAAATCAGATTGGTTATTAAACCTCGAATCGGCTAAATTAGGCACATCGGCTTGCCATAAATAATATAAATTCAAACCTTTCCAAACAAAATTTTGAACGGCAATATCATTGGGAACTTCATTGTCGTTTTGCACTTCACAACTTTGAAAAGTCAGTCCAATAACTACAAAAATTATAAGCCAACAGTCATATTTTTTCATATCGATTTGAATTCAAATGCATGTAAATTTAAGTATTTAGAAATTATTTTCGCTTCTTTGTAACAAATATAAATGGGCATCGTCTTGCCTTTACATTGATTAACCAAAACCTTTTTATGAACCAAAATGAGTTTGTGCATCTAGTAGCTCCTTTCAAAGACAAAGTCTTTCGGCTTGCCAAGCGATTGCTCGTGAGTACCGAAGAAGCTGAAGATGCGACGCAAGAAGTTTTGGTCAAATTGTGGAATAAGAATGACAGTTTAGGTTCGTATAACAGTGTAGAAGCTTTCGCAATGACCATCACCAAGAATTATTGTCTTGATCAATTGAAATCGAAAAGAGCCGGAAATTTAAAAATCGTTCATAATAATTTTACGGATAGAACGCCGGGTTTGCACCAACAACTTGAAGATACCGATAGTTTGAATTGGGTGGAGAAAATCATCAACACCTTGCCCGAGCAGCAGCGACTTATTATTCAAATGCGCGACATCGAGCAATATGAGTTTGCCGAGATGGCCAAAATTTTAGAAATGAATGAAACTGCCATTCGCGTGGCACTTTCAAGAGCAAGAAAAACAATACGCGAATTCATGATAAAAACACATAGTTATGGCATTGGATAAAATCGACATTTTACTCGAAAAATATTTCGAAGGTGAAACCACGCTTGCCGAAGAAAACGAACTCAAAACTTACTTTTCTTCCGCAGTCGTTGCGCCACATTTGCAGCAGTATCAAGCTTTGTTTGGTTATTATGCTTCGGAAAAAAATCAAAACTACGAACCGAAACTAACGCTTCAAAAAAGCAAAAAAAGCCAAATCACTTGGATTTCTATTGCTGCTTCAGTAGTGGTTTTATTGGGCGTTGGAATTTACACTTTCAACAACTTCACAAACGACAAAACAAATCAGGAATTAGGCACTTACGACAATCCTGAAGAAGCGTTCAAAGAAACTCAGAAAGCTTTGGCGATGTTGTCGAATAATGTCAATGTTGGTATTGAAAGCATTCAATACGTAGAAAATTACAAGAATACCAGAGATCAAATATTCATCACGGAGTAATCAATTATCAATCAATTTTAATCAACCAAAAACAAGAAAAATGAAAAATTTTGTAGTTACACTAGTAGTATTTTTAATGTCAAGTCTATCCTTTGCTCAAGGCGCATTCGACAAGTTCGACGGACAAGACGACGTAACATCAATCATCGTCAACAAAAAGATGTTCGATTTGATGAGTAAAGTAAAAATGGATGCATCCGACAAGGAAGCACAACAGTATTTGAATCTAATCAAAAAGTTAGACAACCTAAAAGTCTTCACGACCAAAAGCACGCGAGTAGAAAACGAAATGAAAGCCGCTTCAGAAAAATATATCAAAAGTTCGGGTTTAGAAGAATTGATGCGCGTAAATCAAGAAGGAAGAAACATCAAAATCCTTGTAAAATCAGGAGCAAAAGATACCCAAGTTCGTGAATTGCTAATGTTTATTGAAGGCGCAAAAGGTGAAGATACCGTTTTGATGTCGCTAACAGGTGATTTTGATTTGAATGAAATATCCGTATTGACAGACAAAATGCGTTTCCCTGGCGGCGATGATTTGAAAAGAGCAACCAAAGGCGCTAAAGGTCCAAAAGGCCCTAAATAAATCGATATGAAATCCATTTCAATTTATATAGTATTCGCTTTGATGCTATTGGTTTCTTGCCAATCTGAACCTTCGTTGCAAAAGTACTTTGTAGCCAATTCTGAGAATAAAGATTTCATCGCTTTGGATGTTTCATCGAGTATTTTAAATGTTGACCAATCGAAATTGACAGCGGAACAAGCCAAAGCATTGACGTCTTTAGATAAGATGAATATTTTAGCTTTCAAACGCAATGAAAAAAATCAAGCGCAATATGATGCTGAGCGTGTCAAAGTGACTGCGATTTTAAAAGAGGAAAAGTACCAACAACTGATGAAAGTAGGTTCGGGTAAAGACGGCGCTTCAGTGAGTTTTGTTGGCGATGATGAGCACATCAATGAGTTTGTTGTGTATGCGAATAAAGCAGAAAACGGATTTGCAATCGTTCGTGTTTTAGGCAAAGATATGAGTCCGACGACGATTATGAATATGATTTCACTATTGAAAGAATCCAACCTCAATTTAGATCAATTGAAACCGTTGCAGGAAATGATGACGAAATAATTATAAAAGGTATTTATGAAAACCTTCCCATGTGGAAGGTTTTTTTGTTTAACATGGATTTGCTCAGATTTAATCCGTGATAATCTTTGAAATCCGGGTTAACTAATTTTTCTTGAAGTATTTAAAAGGCACCAACAACATTCCAAAACATTCTCCATCTTCTTTTCCGAGATGTTTGTGGTGCATTTTGTGCGCGCGTCTCACGGCTCTGGCGTAGCGGTTATCAGCGTTTCGGAATAATTTAAACCGCTGGTGAATGAAGATATCGTGTACAATGAAATACGTCCAACCATAAGTGAAAATTCCCAAACCGATGGCTAAACCAACTTGCAGAATATCATATTGCCAAAGCAAAAAGAAAGTGATGCTTACAATCGCATAAAATATAAAAAAGGCATCGTTTCTTTCAAACCAGGAATCGTGATCTTTCTTGTGATGGTCGGCATGCAATCGCCATAAAAAGCCGTGCATGATGTATTTATGACTGAACCAAGCCATAAATTCCATGAAGAAAAACGTGAGAAAAAACGCTGCAATATTCGTCCACATGATTTAAATAAATTTTAGTTTATAGTTGAAATAACACTTTGCAAACAATCCAAACTTTTGATAATCAGGCACTCTGATTCGGGTGTTTTTGATTTCTGTTGATGGCGTTTTACTGAGCTTCGACAACAATTTTTTGTAATAAACATAAGCCGTGTAAACCCCTAATTTGGCTTCAATGGGCAAATGTATAATGCCTTCGTAACCGGCTTTAAAATCAGCTTCAATTTCGGCAATGATTTTCGATTTAGCCATTTCATCCAATTGATTTAAATCTGTATCCGGAAAATACGTTCTGTTCAATTCTTCAAAATCGGCTTTTAAATCCCTTAAAAAGTTCACTTTTTGAAAGCCTGAACCCAATCGCATCGCGGCATTTTTTAAAGCATCATACTTTTCTTGATTGCCATTTACAAAGACTTTTAAGCACATCAAACCTACGACATCGGCAGATCCGAAGATGTATTCATTAAACTCGTCTTGCGTTTTGTATTCGGTTTTGGTTAAATCTAATTTCATGCTTTTCATAAAACTAGCGATAAGTTCCTCAGGAATATTAAACTTCGTTACGGTATGTTGGAAAGCATTTAAAACGGGATTTAAACTGATTTTATTTTTCAAAGCCAAGTGTAAATCTACTTCGAAAAGGTCGAACAATTCTGCTTTGTTGTAATCGTGGAAACTGTCTACAATTTCATCCGCAAAGCGAACAAAACCGTAGATGTTGTAAATATCCTGACGAATATTCGGCGCCAACATACGAACCGCAGTTGAAAACGAAGTGCTGTAGGTTTTGGTGACATTTTTACTACATTCAAAAGAAATAGTATCGAAGATAGATTTCATAAATTAAATGTTTTTTTGGATTAATTCGGCTACTAATTTTCCTGAGATTAAGGCAGGTGGAACTCCGGGTCCGGGAACGGTAAGCTGTCCGGTGAAATATAAATTACGAATTTTTTTGCTCTTGAGTTTTGGCCGTAGAAATGCAGTTTGCATCAATGTGTTTGCCATTCCGTAGGCGTTTCCTTTATAAGAGTTGTAGTCTTTGATGAAATCATTGACGCAAAATGATTCTTTAAAGATAATGCTATTTTTTACAGATTGTTGCGTTAAGTTTTCCAATCGGGTGATGATTTTCTCGAAATAATGATTTCGGAGTGCATCTGTATCTTCAATTCCGGGTGCGATAGGAATTAAGAAAATAGCAGCTTCTTTTCCTTCAGGCGCTGCATTGCTATCAGTTTTGGATGGAAAACTGGCGTAGAATAAAGGGTCTTTTGGCCATTTAGGGTCGTCGTAAATTTCTTGAGCATGCGCATCAAAATCAACATCAAAGAATAACGAATGATGCTCTACGTTTTCAATTTTTTTATCGAAAGCTACATAAAATAGGAGTGAGGACGGCGCAAATGTTTTGCGTTTCCAGTAATTTTCTGAATAAACGCGGTTTTCAATATCGAGCAGTGTTTCCGTATGATGGTAGTCGGCACCGCTTAGAATAATATCGGCAGTAATGGTTTCTCCGTTGACATCTAAACTCGTCGCTGTTTTTTCATTGACATTAATTTTAGAAATGTTGCTATTGGTATAAATAGTCACGCCCAATTCTAAAGCCAGTTTTTCTATTGCCAACACGACACTATACATACCATTTTTTGGATGCCAAGTGCCAAGTCCAAAATCAGCATAATTCATGAAACTATAAAATGTCGGTGTATCAGAAGGTTTCGCGCCAAGGAACAAAACCGGAAATTCTAAAATCTGAATGAGTTTTTTATTTTTAAAGCGTTTGCGCACTTCTTTGCTAATGTTGCCAAAGAATTGCCCGACTTTTTTCATCGTTTCTAAAGTGACCAATTCTAATGGGGAAACACCTGGATTGTAGACCAAATCTTTAATCGCTATGTCGTAATTGCTTTTGGCTTCCACCATGAAATCTGCTAAAATTTGACCACTTCCTTTTTCTACTGATTCGAAAGTTTGTATGATTTCGTCTAAATTGTCGGCGATCGTAATAAATTCGTTGACGCCAAAGTAAACTTGATAAGCGGGCGATAGTTTTTGCAACTGATAATAATCAGCAGGTTTTTTGTCAAAATCAGCGAAGAACCGTTCGAATACGTCGGGCATCCAATACCAGGTTGGACCGATATCAAACGTAAATCCGTCTTTTTTTAACTGTCGAGCGCGACCACCAATAGTGTTGTTTTTTTCATAAACAGTAACTTGATGCCCAGCTTTAGCCAAGTAGCAAGCAGCCGCTAATGCAGAAAATCCAGAGCCAATTATTTTGATGTCTTTTTTCATGAAGGTTGAACCATTTGAGCTCAATTATAATTCGTTAACTAGTTCTTCAATGCTTTTGAATACTTTGGTTTGATTGTTTAAAGATGTAGGATTAATATACTCGGACAATCTTCCTGTTACCCAAAATTGACCGTTTTCATTTAATACGCTTTCAATCACTTTTTTGACGTACTCGTTAATGTCGTCTTTGATAGGTTCGACCGTAAAATAAGAGACGAAAGTGATATTGTCGAGGTATTTATTTAAAATGTTTAGATTTTGAATGGGTACACTTTCGCCTAAATATATCGTCTTGTAACCACGCAACAGAATCTCATAATTCAGGTACATTAATCCCAATTCATGAATTTCATTCTCGGGTAAATAAAGCACGAAAACCCGATCTTTTATTTTTGGTTCAAGTATTTGCAGCTTCTCGGTATTGGTTAATATTTTCTGTTGAATTAGGGAACTGATAAAGTGTTCATGTGCTGGCGTAATCGTGTCTGATTGCCACAACAATCCTATTTCGGTCATTAGTGGAATAAAAATGTCGTAAAAAACTCTTTGAAATGATTTTTCTGAAAGCAGGTCATTGTAAGTGGCATGGAATTGCGCTTGATCAAAATTCATCATAGCCATTTTAAAAGCACTAATCGCATGGTTTTTTACACTTTTTTCGGAGATAATTTCACGAACTAGAACTGGTATTTTTTCCGGAGCATATTTAGAAATTTTCGAAATCTTATAGCCGTGATTGTGCAATAAAGTAATGTTGAGAAGCTTTTGCAGACTTGCTAAATCATACAGTCGGATGTTGGTATCGGTACGTTCGGGTTCAAGCACATTGTACCTTTTTTCCCAGATTCGAATCGTATGCGCTTTGATGCCTGAGATGTTTTCTAAATCCTTAATGCTGAAAGTGTTTTTAATATTGTTCATTTTTATTTAAAAAAAGTTAAACAAAAGTAATCAAATTTGATTAAAATTTGTTTTATTTGACAATAAATTTATTTAATTGTGGAATTTCATTTTTTACAGATTCTCTGAACTTGAAATGACTTCTATTTATCATTTTTATAAAGGATTACCCATCCACTATATGTTCCAAAGGTATAGTTTGATGTATTCAAAACAGTTGTTATTGTTTTGATAATGCATTGCAGATATTATTATTAGTTGGTCTGAAAGTAGTGTTTTTTCTTAGTGTTTATCACTACTGTTTGAATAGGCTACCAAAAGAAAAAAAAACTGATTTTATTTTTTTTAATATTAATTTAATAGACATTTTTCAATATCAATATAATTTTAAAATTTCTTAAAATTTATATCCTTAATATATTATATTTGTTAAAAATCAATGTGTGAAAATCTATTAAATGATTTTTTATGTTAAATCAATTTTATTCGTCAAATCTAAATAAGTTAAAATAAGCGTATGAAAAAAATAATACTCTTCGTGTTTTTGAGTTTTCAATTTAACATTTCAGCACAGAATATGATTTATTTATCAGGAGGTTCTAAAATTGCTGGTAAAATTACAGACATTACTTCCGAAAAGATAGCTTATAAAAATTTAGCCAATCCCAATAGTCCGATATACGAAAAACCAATCAGTAATGTTAAGGTTGCGTTTAATGAATCTGGTGATTATCTCGTTTTTTCGGATAATCCATCCGAAGGAGATAAAGCGAATTTTATAAAAGGAACCAACACAGCACATTCAGTAGATGTTGTTGTAGATAGAGAAGGTAAAGTATCTCCGGTGTCAATTACTGACGAAAATGAAACCGACATTGCTGCCAATGAAAATGGAGGCCCTGTCAAATTACCAAAGTCAGATTTAGCATTTTTAATTCGTAAGAGCGGCAGTCATCAATTGTTTTCGGATCCTGAGGCAATTAGTCCACTACTTTCGGCAGAGAAATCGAAAGTAGCAGAAATAAGATCTAATGCTAAAACAGCCACTAAAAAAGAAAGTTCGGAAAAAGAAGTTGCACCTAAAGCTGAAACACCGGTGGCTGAAAGCACTCCTACATCTGATAATACTGCTAAAGATTCATCAGTTTCAGCACCAACAAAAGCAGTTTCAGCACCAACAAAAGGAAAGAAAGCAAAGACAGCTGTAAAACCAAAAGCATCTGAGGCTGAAGCAGCCAATCAAAAAGACCAATCAATAGCTACCAACCAATCCGAAGCAACATCTACAAACAAGTTACCTCATGATGAGAATGAGGTTGTGATGCCAGATTTAGCAGCATTCGGAGCTAAAGCTCTCGAAAAAACACAAGAATTTACACGTTATATTCAAACCATTACATCAGTGAATACGGATAAAGAAGCTGCTAATAAAAGTGTCGACATGGCATGCGGATTGTTTCTTGATGAAAATGCTCGAGTTGAAGTGTCTAATGCTATTAAAGGCACTAAAAACAAATATAAAATCAGAGATTATTTGAACCGATTGTTGATTAAAAGTGGGCAATACGATAAAGTGCAGGTTGAATATGCGAACATCAGTTATGCTTCCAAATTTAAAAAAGGAGCTGATGGGAATTATTATGGTTCTGTTACTTTCGTTCAAAAATTTCAAGGTTTTATAGATGGTAATTTAGTATACGGAGACCAGACAAAACGAAGTGTGACGGTTATTCTTAAACATTATGAAAAAGCAGTAGAAGGCCAGAATGTTTCTGGTTGGGATGTTTTTTTAGATGATGTAGGCGTGGTTGAAACCAAAAAATTATAATGGTCTAAAGCGATTATTTTGAAACTATTCTTCGGTTTTTTTATTGTTTTAATACCTTCATTTCTTTTCGCGCAGAGTTACGAGAAAGAGTATGTTACTCTTTTTGCTTGGGAAGTAAAACAAATCGACGAATTTATCGAACGATTCAATGACAGTGATGACGCTTTGATTAAGGAGTATAATAAAGAATACCAACCTAAAGTAGTTCTAACACGCGAAAAGTTACTAAAAAGCCTTTTCAACGCCTCAAAAACAGATTGGAATTATACCGAGATAACAAGTTTTGTTCAACA
The DNA here is from genome assembly GCF_031411595.1 of Flavobacterium sp. Classification (GTDB taxonomy): domain Bacteria; phylum Bacteroidota; class Bacteroidia; order Flavobacteriales; family Flavobacteriaceae; genus Flavobacterium. The sequence continues at coordinate 24,051 of NZ_JANOBI010000033.1, forward strand.
AGTAATAACCAGTAATCCACCATTACTACTTGATTTTAATGCAGAAAATTGGTATGCGAATGTAACATGTACTGTGCTTTGGAAAGGAAAGCCTAAAACGGTACTTTGTAAGCTCAAGATAATGAACCTTCCTGACGGCAGTTGCAAATGGGTACTTTCTGATGTGTCCGCTAAATTTTTGCTTCCCAAGGATGCCAACGGAAAGCCATTGCCAATAGAACAGCCTCAATTGCCTATGCCCAACAATAAATTAGGATCGCTAAACCCAATGAGTCATACGAATGATTTTTTGAATATTGATATGGTGTCAGAAAATACTAAAAATTTAAGTAATTACATTGAGCCATCAGCGCATTACAGTGATATGATGAGTGCTTTTATCCGCCAGATTTTAAATAAAAATTTAAAAATTCTCCAAACCAATTACATTAGTTATGTCTTTTGTCAAATCGATGGTTGGAAAATTGAAATCCAACAATTCAATCGTCCGACAAAAAACTCAGGATGGTTAATCAATAAATTAATCAGAATACCTTCTTAATTTTTTTATCACATGAAATTTATATTGCTTGATGCCATGATATCCTCTTTGTCCCATAAAAGCATTTCACTTTTATGCTTTTTGTTTTGTATACCATTAGTACAAGCACAAGATGTTTCGGTAGCGGTAAATCCTGAAAATACCATTAGCTTAAAAGATGCAAAAGAAATCAGTTATCAAGCGAAGTCCACCGTTGAAACATTCAAGAATCTTTTAAATTATATCACTTTTTCAGACAATGTTGCCAGCGAATTAGCGGATGTTATAGACAATAGTTACAAACCTTCTCGCAGTCGTGTTTTCTATAACAAGGAAGTTATCATAGAAGATGATATCAATTCACTCTCAGAAATGGGGAAGACTAAAGATATGTTCGCTATCAATTATTTGAACGAGATGGATCTTCAATACGAAAAAACAGCAGATGCTTCGATTGAGTTTTCCAATATTGTGGTATCGAGTGTTAAAATGAAGGATTACATCTACGTTAAGGTAAAATTTGATTCTAAGTTCGGAAGCAAATATAGACCTAGTGGTAATGGATACAGCATAAAGCAGCGAGAGGCTCTGGTGCGAGCAGAAAAAATTGGGAATTCTAAATGGGAAACCACCATCATGAGTATTACCTATTATAATACAGCACTTCCCATTGATGGTATTGAGAACAACATGCAGATTGCTACCGATGTTTCTTCCACAGCTAGTGTTGTGACCCAAGAATATTTCGATAAAGAAAAGGAAACATTCATCAAAGAACGCCAAGATGAGGAAAAAAAGCAGCAGTCGATTTTTGATGAATATTTAATCTTGGCCACAACTTATATTAACAACAAACAATACAAAGAGGCACTGGATATTTTTCAAAAAGCTAAAGACATCAAACCTTTAGTTCCTTCGTTAGACAAACGAATTCTCGATACGAAAAAGTTGGCAGCCGAAAATACCTACGAGAATTATAAAATTAAAGGTGATAAAGCTAAAGGAGATCGTAAGTTCAATGATGCCATTCAGTTTTACAAGCAAGCCATTTTGCTCAAACCCAATATTAGCGGATTATTGCAACCCGAAATCGACGCTTTGAGTCTGAAGCTTGCATTGATTTCGTTACCCTACAACAAATTACAGTCAAGAGATTATGAAGGCGCTATCGATGACTGCGAAAAAGGCCTCAAAGAACACAAAAAAGAGAAAAATGATTTTCCTGAATTGTATTTTATAATTGGATCTGCTTATGTACAATTGGGTGAAATTAATAAAAAAAACAGCAACAGTAATTTTGAAAAAGCCTTAGAAAATTTCAATATTGCCATTCAGTATTTTACAAATTATAAAGAAGCGCGTTTGGCTCGTGCTAGTTTTTATGTCAACCAAAAGAAAGATATCATCAATGCGCTCACCGATTATGACGTTTTGGCTACCAACGAATTGGATGATTCTCCTGATAAAGCGCTTTTTTTTGCCATCAAGGCGAAATTGAAAGACCAAATTTCAAATACCAACGGCGCGATTATCGATTATGACAAAGCCATCAGTTTGAGTCCGAAAAATCCAGTCTTTTATTGTGATAAAGGAGAATTACTCTACAGAATGAAATATCCGACTGATGCTGAAAAGAATTTCGATACGGCTATTAAACTAAATCCCGAATATACGATGGCTTATTATTATCGCGGATTGAATTTTGTCAGCATCGATTTAAACTACAAAGCCGGTAGCGATTTCTTAATTGCAGAAAAATTAGGGCTTCAAGAACAGCAACTCCAAAAAATAGAATCGATTAGTGATGATTATTTTACGCAAGGACAAGCATTAGCTGACAAGCACGACTTTGTTAATGCAGATTTATTATACAACAAAGCGCTTGAAATCAGAAAATGCAATGCCAAAGCCATACACGGCAAAGCAGAAATCTGGTTGATTACCGGAAACGAACTTCGTGTTAAAGCCAATGATGCAGGAGCCATCAATTATACTACCTGCATTGATCTCAACCGTCAGGCGGTAGCATGTAATCCCCAATTTTCCGATGCTTACTACAAAGAAGGGCTTGCGCATCATCAGATTAAAGAATATGAACTCGCCTTGGGTTGTTTTTCAAATGCCATAAAAAGTAATAAAGAAAACTACAATGCTTTCATAGAACGCGGAAACACCAATCAGGCTGTCGATAAGTATGCCTTTGCCGTTGATGATTATAATATTGCGATTGGTTTGCTTAAAGCGAATATAGAAAAAGCGAAAAAAGAAGGTGATAAGATAAGCGTAAAATCATTCAATGTCGAATTGTCGCGTGCCTACCAGTTGCTTGGAAAAGCGCAATATTTTTCGACAGATTATTCGGGAGCCATCAAATCTTCGAACATTGCTTTAGATTTTTTAGAAACCAATAACGAAGCTTATTTTTATAGAGGTTTAGCCTATTTTGAGCAAAACGATTTCTCGAAGGCTACAAAAGATTTTAATGAAGCCATTAAAGTGAATCCAAGATATCAATACCATTACGCCAATGGTAAATCGCATTTTGAATCTAAAAACTATTTATCTTCGATTCAACAATTCTCGGAAGCCATTCGGTTAGATTCTTTAAAAGTGGTTAAGGATACCTATTTTCTTCGCGGTCTGAGTAGCTATAAGAACCAACAGTATAGCTTGGCGCTGAAAGATTTTGAGATTTACGGTCAAGAATCAACCAGTACTACAAATACATTATTTTATGCCTATTATGGAATGAATTTGCTCGCATTAAATCAAGGTGTTTTGGCCATAGAAAAGTGGAATGTTGCTTTGGCTATCAAACCCAAAAATGGAATAGCATTATATGGTTTGGGATGCTATTATGCGAGTAATAATCAATTTGACAAAGCCAGCGAGTCGTTTCAAAAAGCATTCGAAACCGATGTGTTAAGTAAAGAGATCATCAAATCGGAAGAAGAAGCTTATCTTGATAATTACCTGCAAGTTAAAGCGTATAAGGTAAAATATAATGAGTTAAAAAAATTGCATATTCTTAACTAATAGTTTTCTACTGAATAATTTAATATTCGACAATCTAATCATGATAAAACCAGAAATCAATGTAGCAGAATGGCAAGATTTTGAACAAGAAATCGTCAAGGAATGTCTTGTTTTAGATCAGTTGATAGGATTGATTAAGCAAACTATAGTTGGACAAGAAATCCTTATTGAGCGTCTCATGATAGGTTTGTTGTGCAATGGTCATATACTCTTAGAAGGTATGCCTGGACTTGCCAAAACGTTAACTGTAAAAACCTTAGCACAGTCCATTGCCACTGATTTTTCCCGCATTCAATTTACACCCGATATTCTTCCGGCCGACATATTAGGAACCACGATTTATAATATTCATACGAATGAATTTGCTGTAAAAAAAGGCCCGATTTTTTCAAATTTTATCTTAGCAGATGAAATCAATAGAGCACCGGAAAAAGTGCAAAGTGCCTTGTTGGAAGTAATGCAGGAACATCAAGTAACCATTGGCAACAACACTTATAAGTTAGATTTGCCTTTTATGGTCTTAGCGACTCAAAATCCAATAGACCAAGCGGGAACTTACCAACTTCCGGAAGCACAAATGGATCGTTTCATGCTCAAAGTGCATATTACTTATCCGACCAAAGAGGAAGAGAAAATCATCAATCGGAAGAAATCTACGAGCATTCCAATGGATATGACAACTGTTCCCGTGGGGAATATTCTTCGAATGCAGCAATTGGTTAATCAAGTGCATGTTGATGAAAAAATTGAAGATTATATACTCGATATCATTCATAGTACCCGTTGGCCTGAACAGTATAACTTATCCCGACTTCAATCTTACATTAAGTTTGGTGCTTCTCCGCGAGGTACAATCAATCTTACACATGCCTCAAGAGCATACGCCTTTTTGAATAAAAGAGCTTATGTAATTCCAGCTGATGTTTATGCGGTAACCCTAGATGTATTGCGCCATCGAATAGGTTTAAACTATACAGCGATGGCTGAGAACATCACGACTGATTTTATTTTGCAGGAAATTCTCAACGAAATGCCTAAGCCATAAATTCAATACGTTGTTTATGGAATTAAATGAACTTATCACTACGATTCAAAAAATCGATTTGAAGGCCACTTCGAAAACCCATCAAAAAATGGCAGGCACTACCACGAGTTTGTTTAAAGGAAGAGGTGTCGTATTCGATTCGATTCGAAAATACGAAAGAGGCGATGATGTTCGAAACATTAATTGGAATGTTACCGCACGATTCAACGATACTTTCGTCAATACGTTTAGTGAAGATAAAGTTCGTACCATTTGGATACTCATAGATTGTAGTGGTTCTGTTGGTTTTGGTTCCAAAAGAAGAATTAAACTCGATTTAGAAATAGAAATCGCCGCAACATTAGCCTATAGTGCGATTCGACATAATGATGCTGTTGGTGTTGTTTTTTTTGGTGATACTACGAAAAAAGTCATTATGCCACTACGCGGTATGAGCGGTTTCTGGCATATTGCAAAAGCATTAGTAGATTGCAAGCCTTTAACAGGTAAAACGGATATGGAGAGTTCATTAAAATTCCTGCTCAATGAAAATTGCTCGCATAGCCTTGTTTTTTTATTGTCTGATTTTAAAGCTACAGGCTATGAAGAATCAGCCAAAATTTTAGCACTTCACAATGATTTTTTTACGATTCAAGTGCAAGATGTTTTAGAGACTAACTTCCCGAAATTGGGTTGGATTCAGCTTAAAGACATTGAAAGTGGAAAACAAAAATGGGTAAATACCACTTCTGAGAATTTTCAAAAATCGTATGACCAACAGCATTTGGAATATCAAAATTACTACAACCACTTTTTGTCTAAGTATGGCGTTTCGAATGTTACAATCCGAACCGATGATGAAGTGGTTGAGAAATTAGCATTGTTACTGTATTAATATGAAAATCTGTAGCACCATAATAATTTGCCTGAGTTTGGTGTTTCCAATAGGTAGTTTGTGGGCAAAATCGACTAGTATTATACACCAGACAATCTCGGCCTCGAAAGCAAAAACGGGCGAGGTGATTCATATCAAATGGAGTCTGCAAGGAAATTCAAAAACCAAGGTTTCATGGAAAGCATCCGACTTTCTGTTTGGTCAATCCGATCAATTGACTTTATTAAAAACAACCTCTCAAATCACATCAGGTAAGCGCTTTATTCATCAAATCGATTTTACAGTAATACAGCCCCAACACCTTGTTGTGAAAGGCTTGCCAGTTATCGTTGATGGAGAAACAGTTTTAACGCCTTCTTTTGATCTCGATATTAAAACGAGTGCCTTGCCGCTTCAATTGAATGACTTTATGCCTATGACTTCTGTTGAAACGAATGGGTTGCTTCTTGCTTGGTTTTATGTTTTGGGAATATTGTTTTTTATTGGGATTATTTTTATTGTTAGCCAAGGAAAGTTTAAGCTTTGGTATCAAAAAAGAAAAGATTTGAAAGAAAGAGAGCGGATTTTAAATCAACTTTTTGCTTTAGAATTATCGGCTAATTTTGAAAATATTTCTACTGCTTCTTTGGTAAGAAAAGTTAGCGAATTGGTGCAGCAATACAAAAGAGTAGGACTTGTCATTCCACCCGAAAATATTGACGAACAAGCAGCAAAGCTTTTGTTTTTGCCCGACGCTATTGCTAAAATATATTATCCCGATTTTTTTAATGAAATCAAACGATGTGTTCATGCATCGCAACGCTTATCCTAATGCGACAAATGCTATACATCACTTTTTCAAATCCATTATGGTTGTTGTTGTTTTTAGGACTGCCAATACTCATACTGGTCTATATTTGGTATGTCAGAAAGCGCAGTCCTTTGATGTTTATTAATGGGACTTCAGTAAATCCTAAATCGGTGTTTTCTCCATTTTCACCATTAGATTATTTGTTTCTTATCAGAATGATGGCCATTGTAATTATTATTCTGGCCATGGCAAATCCGGAATTGAAATACCGTCAGAAAATACGTTCTCCATTTAGTACCAGCGATATCGTTTTTGCATTAGATGCTTCGAAAAGTATGCTTATAGAAGATTTAAAACCCAATCGCAGCGAAGCACTCAAGGCTGTGTTAAACCGTTTTGTGGCGTTGCGCATGGAAGATCGAATTGGTATGGTATTGTACGCAGGAGAAAGTATCAACTGGTGTCCTTTAACTAAAAACAGCAAGCAGTTATTGAAATCCATAAATTCGATGCAGCATAACGAACTAAATGATGGTACTGCTATTGGTTCAGGAATAGTTACTGCTATCAAAGCACTTCAAAACAGTAAGGTTAAAAATAAAGTAATCGTCTTGCTTACTGACGGAGAAAATAACGCAGGCATCATAGATCCACTTTTAGCCGCTCAATTTGCGCAACGATTGCATATTAAAATTTACACAATCAGTATCGGACGCACCGGGTTTGCTCCGATGCCATTGAAAGACCTTAACGGAAAAACTTACTATCAAAAAGTATACTGCACCATCAACGAAACTGTTTTAAAAAGAATCGCTCAGATTACGGGAGGAACTTATTTTAAAGCAACCGATGTAGGCACACTGCGTACTGTTTATAATCAAATCAATCGAATGGAACAGCAGCAACAACGATGGGTCTATCACAATCGTTATGAATCCTACAGATTGATGTTGGTATGTATTGCGCTATTGCTTTTGCTCACGGAGACTATTTTGAAAATGACTGTTTTAAGAACCTGGCCATCATGATGCATTTTGAAAACCATCAATATTTTTATCTTTTGGCGCTATTGCCATTGTTGTTGGTATGTTGGATAATCAATAGATGGTATCAGCAAAAAGTAATGCATTCCATTGGAGATTACCATTTAATACAGCAACTGATTAGTAGTTCATCACTTTATTTGCAAGTGATAAAATGGCTATTGCTGCTATTGGCTTTTTTAAGTTTATTGTTGATTTTATGCAAGCCTTACATTGATAATAACACAACTACAACCCATAATGCAAGTGCCACTGATGTTGTCTTCGTTGTTGATGTATCGCAAAGCATGAATGTAAAGGACGTGCCCCCCGATCGGATAAGCCAAGTTCGAAATTTAATGCAAAAAGCCATGATGCGTTTCACTGAGGAACAGGTTGGCGTTGTTTTGTTTGCGGGTAAAGCAGGAGCTTATGTACCTTTAACCAATGATTATGATTATATCAATAATTCGATTCCAAATATCAGCAGTGATTTAATGGAGCAAGGCACTTTGTTGCGGGAATCTTTAAAAATAGCACAATTATTATTTGATACTAAAGCGCACAGAAATAAGTTTATTGTTTTGCTTTCAGACGGTGAGTTTCATGATGTGCGTTCGTTTGCTGTATCAGATTCCATCATAAAATCTGGAACTACTTTGTTAGCATTGGGTTTCGGAACGTCGGGTGGAGGAGAAGTTCCTCTTGATGGTGAAGGAAATTCAAATTTAATGAAGCGGGATAATGCTGGGAAACCCATTCATTCTTTTTTGCACGAAAATACTATGAAACGAATTGTAGGCAATCATAAACTATATCAGCGTGTTACTAATAATACCGCTTCGGTGAATTGGTTGTTTCAAAAAATACATGAAAAAGAGCGCACCCAAATAGTGCGTTCCCGAAAGCCTATTTGGAATTATTTTTTAATACTGGCGTTGGTTTTTTTAATACTAGAAACGCTTGTTCCATCAATCGGTTTAACATCAAATAAACAACAATGAGTAATAGCACATCAATACTCCAGATAAAATCTAAGTCTTACCGATGGTATGGCTTAGGTCTTTTTATGGTTGGTTGTTTACTGCTTCTATTTTACAAAAATATTTTTAATGTTAAGACGATAACCTATAACGCTGTATCGATATTTCAAGGAAATATGCAATATCGAAAAGCACAATGGGGTGATGCAGAGATTCAATATAAAAAAGCTTTAGAGACTTTGCCTGATTCTAATAACGTTTTGTTTAATTTAGGTAATGCTTACTATCAGCAAGGTAGATATTCAGAAGCTTTAGCAGTATACCTTAATTTAAGTGATGATAAAACCAACAAGTCTCGTTTGACCACATGGATGAATTTAGGCCGTACTTATTATAAGTTAGGTGCTCTTGAAAAAAGCTACGAATTTTATAAAAAAGCCTTGCTTTTGGATGATTCGAATGTTGTTGTGCGGCAAAATTTTTTATTCATTGCCAACCTTCTGAGAAAGCAAAAACTAAAGCAAACGCCTTCAGAAAAACAGAAAGAAGCTGCCAAAAAAGGAGACGAGAAAAAAGAAGAAGCATCCGATAATAAGGATGGAGAAAAAGACAATAAGAAAATGCAACCTGGCGTCTATCACTTTTCGGATAAGGAAATGAATGATATGCTCCGACAAACCAAAGATAAAGTACGAGTGCCTCAGGGAACAAAATCGAAAAAAAATCATTCCATAACCAACCCATTGGATTATTAGTCTCATCAGTATGCCTATCAAAATACGCCATATTATATTGGTTGTTTCCTTTTCATTATTGAATCTAAGGGCAATGAGTAGCACCAATCAAGTGCCTCAGGATTCTATTGCATTAGCCAAAAAGAAAGAGGTTTTTATAAAAACATCAGTTTCCAAATCTTCGGTGTATGTAGGAGAAGTTTTTACGGTTACCTATTCCATGTATACAGCGGTGGCTATTATCGATCCTCAAAAAGAAAGCACCATAGTCTTCGAGCATAGTTATCAGGAACGATATCCTTTAAACGCAATAGAAAAACAAGAGCGAATTGATGGAATGCTTTACCGTGTTAAAGTATTGCAACAGTACTTAGTCATTGCGAATGTTTCAGGAAAACTCGAAATTCCACCATTGAAGAAAACCATACAGCGTAGTGTAATCGATGCAAATGATTTTTTTGGACAGGAAAAATCGGTTACGCAAATCGTGGTATCGAATCCCGAATCTGTTATGGTGAAGCCTTTGCCTTTGTCAGAAGGAAGTGATTTGTTTTCTCATGCTGTGGGTAATTTTAGGATCAAAGGTGCTTATACTCCTTCGGCTAAAACACCTAATTTATTGGAGTTCAATTTAACCATAGAAGGAACGGGTAATACCAAAAATTGTAGCTTTCCGATACCAAAATCGAATCGTTTGTGGGAGATTTATAATGTAAAGACCACCAATCACGATACGCTCGAATCGACGGGTTTAAAAACCAGCGTACTATATTCTTTTCAAGTCGCCACCAATTATAAAGGCACTCACGCAATTCCTGATTTTGGGTTTACTGTTTTTAATCCGAATACCAATGCTTATCAAAAATTTACTGCAGGTTCATACGAATGGAAAGTGACACAAGGAATTTTAGCTTCTCCAGAAGCAACAGCCCAATCGGATATGATTACTGCTCAAGAAAATGGGGAACCTAACTCCGGGAATCTTTACTCGTATTCGATTCTTTTTTATGCGCTTTTAGGATTGGGATTTTTGTTGCTATGCTATGTTTATTTTGAATCTTATATTCTTGAGCAAAGGAAGTTTTTTCAGCAATATCTGATTCATAGAAAGGCCTTGAAGGTAGCTTTGTCGGCATGTAAGCAACAATTAAAATTTGCGGACTCATTATCTAAAGATGCTTTTTTAAAAAATATGAATGTGATTCTCTTGGAATATATTCATCAGAAAAAAGGAGGTGATTTTGTAGGTGTTTTGGTTCGTTCTAATTTTAAAAAACACACTGCTTATTGGTCGATTGAAATTCAAAATGAACTTGAATTATGGTGGCAACATACCGAGCAAAATCGCTTTGGGATAGCTAAACCAATCTGTGAACCAAAAGAGCTACTCAGAGCATTAGAAATATTATTAAGAAGATTAGATCGCTATGAATAAACTTAAATTTATTATTTCCGCGTCAATTTTATTGCTAGTGATTCTGGCGGCTTATGCTTGTTCGATGCACGATGATCGTACAGTAATGTCAAAAAAACACACTGCTCAGGAAAGACTTACATTTTATAAAAATGAAGAGAAAAAGGGCAATTTGACAGCCAATAATTACGCTGATATAGGGGAACTTTATTATGGCTTTAAAAAATCAAGTCTCGCTATTTTATATTTTGAAAAAGGATTGGCATTGTCTCCACTTAACTCAAGGTTACTCGCCAACAGAAAGAAAACTTTAAACCTTTGTAATGCTGAGGTAATCGTTAACAATTCTAATTTTTATGAACAAGAGATTTTGGGCATCAAAATTATAGAAAACCTAAATATTGTTTTCACTGTTATTTTAATGGGTAGTTTGATTTGCTATTTTTTAACTTCCAGAAATAAAAATAAGGCTGTCGTTCAGAAGCATTGCAAAGCGACAGCCTTATTTTCTATTTTGATGTTACTGTTGGTATATGGCATTCATAGAGTAGAAAATATCCAAACGTATGGAATTTTGAGGCATAAAACATCACTTTATAATGGGCCAAGCCATCAAGCCAAATTGACCTATCAATGGGACGAAGGTTATCAAATTAAAATAGTCAATTCTTATGGATTATGGCTTAAAGTGGAATCCTATAATCATCAATCGGGTTGGTTAAAACAAGGCGATTTGCACTATTTGCCTATATAGTTACGGCGATAATTTGAAAGCAATAAATGATTATTTTCCTTTCTTTTGAACGATTAGCATTCCAGGATACAAATCTTTACCACTTACTTTTTTGAAGTAGGTCTTGTCAGTTACACTGTTAGGATTTTCTTCATCTGCACCATATCGATTATCCCAGATAGGCTGACTGGTGTCAACTTTTATAACACCAACTGAAACGTATTTTGTTTTGCCGCTTTCATCTTGAACTTGTTCCAGAACATCAAACTTAGATTCATTAGACAATCCTTCTTTAAGACCGATTTTTGCTGTAATAGGCTCTCCGCTATACAAAGGTGTTTTTGTTTTAAATTCATCGTGGTTTTTCTGAAGTTTTACAATAACCGCATCGACAGCCTTGATGGTAGCTTTCTCAATTAGTTCTTCCTCTGTTTTTTTTGTAAAAACGGTAGATTGTACGTCAGCCCATGAATTATCAGAACCTACAAATTCTAATCTAAACATGTCCGTGTCTTCCCATGCTTTTAATTTCTCAGTAGTTATGGTATTGTCTTCTGCCCATAAGGTATTATAGAATTTGGCTGCAGTTTCCTCATCCCAAACCAAACGGTATAAGTAGGCGGTGCTTTTTACAATGTAGCCTTTTCCCATGACTTTGACTCCGACAGAAGCCACATCAGCAATATTGGCAATATTTCCCATACCGGCAGCACGCATCAAACCTGAAGCAAATCCTAAACCTTTGTTGGTTTTTTTGGCTACTTCTTCTTTGGAAGTGTATCGATAATCATTGACTAGAACAAAAGTATTCTTTATCAATTCCTCACCGGCATCAGCTAACGAATTAACACCTCTTTCGGTTGATTTCGATTTCGCAATGTCTAATGCATTGGCATCATATTTACCTCGTGTTTGGATGAGATTCATATTAAAGCCACCCCATTCTGAACGATTAAACCATTTGGCAACTAATTCTTTTGCTACGTGATTGTTTTGTAAAAATTGAGTAACGTTGTCTTTTTCATCAGGTGAATTGGTAGCTGGAATAACACGATTGACTAATCTGTGATCGTCAAACTTATCTGGAATTGGCCCTTTTTCAAATGACTCCCGGATTACGTTGGCATATGGTCTCGTGTCATCATTAATCATTAAAGTGTATAAGGAACCTCGGCGGTATTTTGGCGCTGTATTCTCGACATTTTGTGCTGTTGTTGAAAAATTTATAATTATTAGCGCAATAAAGTATAATGTATTTTTTTTCATCGTTGTGATTTTAAAATTAGCTGTTAAATGAGATTTTAACCTTATGACTAATTTTATCCTCATGTTTTAATTTTTGTGTATTCTGGGTTAATAAAATAAATGTTTTCATGATTTGTTTGTTTGTGTTTAATATAAATTGTCTTGACTTCTATTTAGAGTGTAATAATGTTAATTTTAACAAGATTATGATTTTTTTTTAACATATGCAATAAAAAAATTAACATAAAAGATTACATCTTCTTTAGATTTTACTTTTGATAATCTAAGGATGTTTTAAAAATTAATTTTTGAAACTAAAACTAATTAGGAGGACGTATAATCTGCTCTAGAGTAAAGAGATCAAGATCTGAAATATTATAAAAAAGGTATTTTTAAAAGTAAAGTTTTTTTAAACAAAAAACCCCAACAAACGTTTGTCTGTTGGGGTTAATTTTTAAAACATTCTAGTGACCACGATGGGATTCGAACCCACACGTCCTTACGAACACCAGCCCCTCAAGCTGGCAAGTCTACCAATTTCTCCACGTGGCCGAAATAAAAAAAAGCCATTCAGTGATGAACGACTTTTGTGACCTGGCTGGGGCTCGAACCCAGGACCCCATCATTAAAAGTGATGTGCTCTACCAACTGAGCTACCAAGTCTGAGTTAGAGATAAGTTTTGAAATTTGTGACCTGGCTGGGGCTCGAACCCAGGACCCCATCATTAAAAGTGATGTGCTCTACCAACTGAGCTACCAAGTCAAAAGTCATTTCTCTAACGCGGGTGCAAATATAAGGCCTTATTATTTATTTTTCAAAGCAATTTTATTTTAAATTTGGGTTTTTTTAATATTTACTTTTAACGCCTTAATATATAAGGTTTTATTACTGCCATGAAAATAATTTTGCTCGGTTATATGGGTTCAGGGAAGTCTACAATTGCAAGATTATTGGCGCAAAAACTTCAGATTCCTTTTCAAGATTTGGATGAAAACATCGAGAATGATCAACAAATGACCATCAATTCGATTTTTGAAAATAAAGGAGAAATTTATTTTAGGAAAGCAGAACATCTAATTTTTAAACAACTGATGTCATCGCAAGAATCGTTTGTGCTAAGTTTGGGTGGAGGAACGCCATGTTATGCTAATAACCACGAATTCTTAAATGGCGAGTCGATAGTTTCCTTTTATCTCAAAGTGCCTATTGAAGTACTTTCTAAAAGATTGATCAATGAAAAAACCACACGACCATTGATTGCGAATAAAGATACTCTAGAACTAAAAAATTTCATCGCACAACACCTTTTCGAAAGAAGCTATTACTACCACAAAGCATCACATACATTAGATGTAGGTGAAAAATCGCCCGAAGAAATCGTTGCTGAAATTGAATCGGTATTAATTTAAATAAGCATAATCTCCGGTTTGATCAAACACCACTTGAACATGTTCTTGTAATGAGGTACTCAATGAAATGCCTTTGAAATCTGCTTTTACAGGATATTTTTTATGATTCCTATCCACTAAAACAGCCGTTTTAAATTTAGAAAGCGGCACTTCTAAAAAATGTTTAACGCCATAAACCAAAGTAGTTCCTGAATTTAAAACATCATCCACCAAAACCAATCCTTGATTTTTATAAACTTCTTTATCTAACGAAGTGGTAATCGGAGCATTCGGATTTTGTTTGTCAATATGCACTTCACACAATAAAACTTTTAAAGGTGAAATGTATTGCAAAACGACTGCAATTTTTTCCGCTAAAACATAACCATTGCTTGAAATTCCGGCAAGTACAATAGTGTCTTCGTCTACAAAAGTTTCATAAATCTGATAGGCAATGCGTTTGATTTTATGCTCGATTTCGGCATGGTTTAGAATTCTGTTTTGCATTTTTAGGTATGATTATTAGGTGTCAATTGTTTATTCGTCATCGGCTTCATTTTCAAAATCAATCAAATCTCTTCGGTCTTTTTTTGTTGGTCTGCCATCGCCCGTTTTGCGATAGTGCTCTTTCGATAATTTCAACAATTCTAAATGCTGAAATACTTCGATTGGTGTTTCATCTTTTCGATAGATGTCAACCAACTTGGCACCAACACGATTGGGCGGAATATCTAAAACAGTAATGGTTTGGGTAATTTGATCTTTTCTAAAAGTAATCTGATCGGTCGCGAAAACTTCTTTCGATGGTTTGGCTACTTGGCCATTCACGGTGATATGATTTTTTTTGCAAGCTTCCGTGACCATGTTTCGGGTCTTATAATAGCGGACGCACCATAGATATTTATCGACTCTCATATTTTTTTTCTAAAATAGGCGTTAAATTATTTACAAAAATAAATCAATATTGTATCTTGCGCTCCTTAATTTCAGCTATAATGAACAAATTTAAGTTTTATTTTTTTCTTTTCTGTTCGGTCATCATTTTATTTTCTTGCAACAAAGCCGATAGCATCAGTGAAGTGCCAATTCGAGATTTTGATGTGCAGTATCAAGATGATAATGCTATCATTGAAGACTACCTAAAAACATATTATATTCCTGTTGACTTTGATCCAAATCAAGATGTGACTATTAAAAAGATTGATGCTGGACAACCATCAATATGGACGTGGTTGCGTGATGCGGAAGATACTAATGCTACGTATCCACAATTATTAAAAAAACCTGTCGTAATTGACGACACTACCTATAATATTTATTATCTCAAATTAAGAGCAAATCTTGAAACGGGTATCGCACCTTCAAGAGTTGATGCCGTTTTAACGTCCTACAAAGGAGCCTATTTGAGTTATACAACGGAAACGGTAAACACGGTTTCGGTGACAACATTAAATGCCACACCATTCGAATACACACCATTCCCTACTGCAATGCAAACATTAGATAGATCCATAAGAGGTTGGGCTGAGATTTTTCCTTTTTTTAAAGCCGGTACTAAAGATCCGGATGTAGTTGGCCAGCCAACGACTTATTCCGATTTTGGTGCAGGTGTTGTATTCATTCCTTCGGGCTTTGCTTATTTTAATCAAGGAAGAACCTCTCCATTGAGTGGTGTTCTATTACCATCATACTCACCGCTGGTATTTAGTTTTAAATTGTATAAAGCAGAAGCGGCTGATCAAGATGAAGATGGTATTCTTTCTAATGATGAAGATTTAAATGGTGATGACTTGTTTGATAAAGATCATGATGATACTGACGGCGATGGATTTATCAATATGTATGATACTGATGATGACGGCGATGGCTATTATACTAAAAATGAAATTCATAAAAACGCTGACGGTTCTATCATATTCGAAGACACTGATGGTGATGGAATACCCAATTATCTGGATGTGGATAATCACTAATAAAATTTGATTTATAAAAAAAATCCCTTCACATTATATGAAGGGATTTTTTATTTATAGAAAATACAATTACTTTCTTTTCATCACGCGTTCTGCAGCCGCTTCAATTGCTTGATGGTTTAATTTATATTTTTCCATCAATTGTTCCGGCGTACCTGATTCTCCGAAACTATCCTGCACTGCAACGAACTCTTGTGGCATCGGATTGTTTAACGCTAAAACTCTGGCGATACTTTCTCCCAAACCACCAATAATATTATGTTCCTCAGCGGTTACGATACATTTGGTTTTGGCTAATGATTTCAAAATCGCTTCTTCATCCAATGGTTTTATCGTATGAATGTTGATGACTTCTGCTGAAATTCCTTTTGCTTCTAGCGCTTCTGCGGCAATCAATGCTTCCCATACTAAATGTCCGGTGGCTACAATCGTTACATCACTTCCTTCACTTAATAGTACGGCTTTTCCAATTTCAAATCTTCCGTTTTCAGGCGTAAAATTCGGAACAACCGGTCTTCCAAACCTCAAATAAACCGGCCCGTGATGATCCGCAATAGCCAATGTAGCCGCTTTAGTTTGGTTGTAATCACAAGTATTGATGACCGTCATTCCGGGCAACATTTTCATGAGTCCGATGTCTTCTAAAATCTGATGTGTCGCACCATCTTCACCCAAAGTCAATCCCGCATGCGAGGCACAAATTTTTACGTTTTTATCCGAGTAAGCTACGGATTGTCTAATCTGATCATAAACTCTTCCGGTAGAAAAATTAGCAAATGTTCCCGTAAACGGAATTTTTCCTCCAATGGTCAAACCCGCCGCGATTCCAATCATATTGGCTTCCGCGATTCCGATTTGAAAGAAACGTTCGGGATGATTTTTAATGAATTCATCCAACTTTAATGAACCAATTAAATCCGCACAAAGTGCCACTACTTTTTCATTCTTCTGACCCAATTCGGTCATGCCTGCTCCGAAACCTGAGCGTGTATCTTTACTTCCTGTATTTTCGTATTTTTTCATAATTTTAATAGTCGCTTTCGGTTTCACAATAGTTCTGAGACAAAGCACTTTCTAATTGTGCATCATTTGGCGCTTTACCATGCCATGCGTGGGTGTGCATCATAAAATCGACACCGTTGCCCATTTCGGTATGCAATAAAATACAAACTGGTTTTCCTTTTCCGGTTCTCGATTTGGCATCGGTTAGTCCAGCAATGATTTCCTCAATGTTGTTTCCGTTTTTAATTTCGAGAACATCCCAATCGAAAGCTTCAAATTTGGCGCGGATACTTCCCATCGGTAAAACCTGATCTGTCGTTCCGTCGATTTGTTTTCCGTTGAGGTCAATGGTGGCAATCAGATTGTCGACTTTCTTGGCTGAAGCATACATAATCGCTTCCCAATTTTGACCTTCCTGCAATTCACCATCGCCATGAAGGCTGAATACCAAATTGTTGTCTTTGTTGAGTTTTTTAGCTTGAGCTGCGCCAATCGCTACAGACATTCCTTGTCCTAAGGAACCCGAAGCTACGCGAACGCCAGGCAATCCTTCGTGTGTTGTTGGATGTCCCTGCAAACGCGAATTGATCAAACGAAAAGTGGCCAATTCCGAAACCGGAAAATAACCCGAACGCGCCAAAACGCTGTAAAAAACCGGAGAAATATGACCATTCGAAAGGAAAAATAAATCTTCTCCAATACCGTCCATGTCGAAACCGGGTTTGCGGTTCATGATGTTTTGATACAGTACTACGAAGAATTCAGTACAACCCAGAGAACCACCTGGATGTCCCGAATTGACAGCATGCACCATGCGAAGAATGTCTCTTCTGACTTGTGTTGTTAAATCGTTTAGTTGTTGGATGTTAGCCATTATAAGAGGTATAAATTAATTTCCTCCAAAAGTAAATCTTATTTCTGCGTAAGGCAAATGATTTTTTGAATAGTTATTAAGGATTATAGTCCTGAAGTTTTGGTATTGGATTTGACATTTGAGATTGGGTTTTCAACTCGTCACCGCAACGCGTGAAGGATAGCAGCGGTATCCTTTTGTGCCATTGTTTACTTCGTCAGTTCGCCAAAAGGCTCGGGTGGCGCAAAAGATTTAGCGCATAGCCTGACCTTTAGGGCACGCCATGATTTGGATTGTAAGACTTTAAGACGGTAAGATTTTAAGAAACGGATACGCAATTTTAGATTGATTTCAAAATCTTAAAATCCTACAATCTTACAATCTAATTTCTATCTTTTCCGTCCCGAAACTTTAGGAGTAAAAAGGGCATATGAAATTTGATTCATTAAAAAAAGCCCCACAGATGCAGGGCTTTCGACTCAAAAAAAATATAAAGAAAAAACTATTCCACTATAAATCGTTTGATGATATTGCTTTTTCCGGCGTCGATTTTTAAGAAGTATTGCCCTGATGCCAAGCCGTCGAGACGGATTTCGTTATGGTCAATCGTGCCTGTAAGAGGAATCGTTTTGATTTTTCGACCGCTACTATCAAAGATTGCAACGTTATCAAGTTGTTGTCCGCTTTGATTGATAAGCATCGTGAAATTTTTCGCAGGATTCGGCGCCAATATAATTTTCCTGTCGATTTCAGTCATCGTTTCGGTACCCAAAACTTTGTTGGTTAATTTGAGTTTGAGTTTGTTGTCGTCAGACGTAAAGACATCGAAAGTATAAGTCATTCCGCCGAAATTCACCACTGTCGTTGTTGTCATTCCAAATGTGATGAGCCCGGAAGTGGTGGCGATAATAAATTCATCATTAATCGCGGGATCGAAACCTAAAGTCACTACAACACTACCATTCATTACAGCATCTCCGACAATAAACATATAATCATGTTGCGTTCCTTGTGTCAAACCATTAAGTTCTACTGCAAATCTAGTGCTGGCAGTTGAAGTATAATTACCGTAAAAACCCATAACACCAGGCGAGCCACCTGGAGAAAATATACCGTTATTGGTCATACTTCCTGAAGCCGCGGCGAGCTGTATATTGCCAATGCCGCTTACGATTCCCGTGGGCGTATTCAAGAGATTATCAAAAGCGATAGTTCCAATCGAGGATTCGATGGTTCCGATATTAACGAGATCTAGATACAATAGAGCGGCTCCGGTGCTGCCCGTTTTTTTGATAAGCCCGATATTGTTGAATGCATGTAAACCGCTACCGTTCCGGTTAATATTAGCGGCAACCTGCAAGTCGATAATCCCTGCAGCAAGATTATTAATCGTACCGTTCATGACCTGTAATGGCCAATCCGTTGTAAAATTCATTCGAGAAGCATTGGTTAATGTTGCCGCGCCATCCAGATATTTCGTTCCTACGCTTGAGTAGTAAAAAGTACTGTCATTTCTCAAAGTTCCGCCGCCGGTTAAGGTTCCCGAAACCCAATTGAAATTACTATTGGGCAAAAATTGAAGCACAGCCAAAGTAGGTACATTCACTGTTTCAAACCACAATAATGCACCGTCGAGATTTCCTGTGAGCGTTCCCGATAGCGTTACGGTTTGAAGGAAGCGAAAATCGGTGCCGGACATAACATTGTAAATCCCATTATTGAGGATGATATTGTCATCATTGAGTTCCAACGTTCCATTTTCAACGGAAATGGTTCCTGTATTCAAAAGATCCGCAGAAATTCTTGAGCTACCCGGACCGGTTTTTTTTATCAAACCCGCATTGTTGAAAGCATGAAGATTTCCGACTGAACCACTTTCAATATTAGAGCCTGTAGCTTGAAAATCGATAATGCCTGAAGCGGTGTTGTTGAGTGTACCGTCAACAATTTTCATATTCCAATCTGTATTGATATTGATGAGACCGGGATTGTTGAGCGTGGTTTGCTCAATAATGCTTTTTCCACTCGCAGGTGCAATCGTAAGCAAACCAAGATTGGTAAGCGATCCACCGCCACTCAGGGTTCCGGAACTCCAGTAAAAATGATTCGCAAAATTGAAAGCTGCCGAACCCGACACTTTTACATCACCGGCCCAGACCAAATCACCCACGAGATTCCCGGTAAGCGTACCTGAGCAATTTACGGAATTGTACCAGCGAAGCTGAGCTCCTGCACTTGCATTATAAATGCCTCCATTGAGATTTATAGTACCACCATTGAGGTCGAGATAACCAGATTCTACGGAAAGTGTTCCGGTATTGTTGAAATCAGTATTGATGCTACTGACACTAGATACTCCGGTTTTTTTAATCAATCCCTGATTGTTGAGTAAGTGCGAACCCGTGCCGCTGTATCCGATTTGTAGTGGAGATTGAAAATCCATGATCCCTGAAGACAGGTTGTTGACTGTGCCATCATTGATTGATAAGTTCCAATCGGTTGTGAAGGTCATTGTTCCTGAATTGTTGATTATGGTGGCTTCGGTGAGGTATTTCCCACCGGCAGGAACAAAATTCAATGCGCCCAAATTGTTGAGTGTTCCACCGCCAGAAAGTACACCACCCGACCAATTGAAAGTGGCGTTGGCAGCAATGCTCGAAGTTTGCAGAATCGACAGGTTGCTCGACAAAAACAAAGTGGCTGTGCCTTGCAATTGTAAAGATTTGGTGGTAGCTGCATTGTAGATCTCGACCGATTTGCCGGTAGGAATGACGACATCATGGAGTGCTGTTGGAACAGTGTTTAATGTCCAGTTTGCAGCGACGTTCCAATTGTTGCTGATCGCACCGTTAAAAGTGTTGGTCTGCGCCGAAACCATCAGCGAAACACAACTCGCAATAAAAAAGAATAGTTGTTTCATGATAAAAATTTTAATTGAGTTTTTGAATAGTTTTAACTTGATGCATTAAAATTACTTTTGACCCAATAACAGGCGTTCCAAAAATTGCTTTTTGCAGTAAATCCGAACGTATTGAAACAGATATTGAATTCTGGAATTGTGGAATCGTTTAATCGTGAGCTCTGTTAAACGATTAAACGATTCCACGATTAAACAAATAAGAATGGAAAAATTTTAAGACGGGATGACCATGTCTTCAACAGGAATTGAAGTGTCGTTTTTATATTCCGATGGCGTCATGCCGGTCACTTTCTTGAAGGTATTGTTGAAAGTGGTTTTCGATGCAAATCCGGCTTCTAGACCAATCGCCACCAAAGTGTAGTTTGAAAAATCAGGATGTTTCAGATAATACTGCGCTTCTTTAATCCGCAGCTGGTTGATATAATCAGGGAAACTCGTTTGCAATTCTTTATTGATAAGACGCGAAAGATGGCTTTTGCTGAGGTTGAGTTCATCAGCAATTTTGTCAAGCGTGAGTTCAGGATCAAGGAAATATTTTTTATCAATCAGTAAATTCTCGAATAAAGTCAGATGGTCACTTCTCTGCTTGTCAGCCATCACAACAATAGTACTGCGGTCGAAGGTATGATTTCGGATTTTCCTGCGCTCTTCCTGTACGCCATATTTGTAAATCCCAACATGCCCAATCCAATAGATGATGATCGAAAGCGCAATCCACATAATATACCAAAGGTTTTCCGCTGCCAAACCGTTGAACATTAATACGGCGACATAAAGCCATACAAAACACAAGCTAAATAAAATAACCAGCAGGTTGCGGAACCATTTCAATTCGGGACGCACTTGAGCCAATTTGAAATTTTTCGAAGCCCGATCTACTTTGCGGATACCTAAAAATAGCCAAACCACAATGCAGGTATCTAAAATGAGGCTCGAAAATTCTACGATACCTTCAATCGGCTGTATTGCCTGCATGTATGTTTTCTTATCCACACCGGCCATCGTTATTTTGATATAGGTAATGGCCATGAATGCGATAATAAACGGAAGCAGAATCAGTACTTTGGTGCGCCGGGCAATAGGTTTTTCAGGATACAATAATTTCAATCCGTAAAAAAGCAACAGCGGTCCGGACAACAATTGTCCCGGAAACCAAACGATGCCAAACAACTGCCGCGTGGTAATAATGGCGGTGTCACCCAAATAATATTGCAGATTGGTCAGCGAAAAAACCACAATCAATATCCCAAGCAGCAAGGTGCTCGAGGCGCGGCGGTATTTCTCTGAAGAAAACACGACAATGCCAAAAACCAAACCCTGAACAATTCCGGTGAGGATAATGCTGTTGTACATATTGAAGTCGTAGCCCATAGTTTCAAATATAATAATTAAATTGAAATGTAATAAATTTTAGTTTTTTTATAAAACTCTGGGCGTGCCCCTGCGGGTCAGGCTCTCGCACTCGCTTTTTTTTGCTACGCTGAAGCGCAGCAAAAAAAGAGCTCAGACAATTGCTCCATCCTTCACGCGATTGTTGTGTAACCTGTTAGCCCGGCCCTTTGGTCACGCCATCATTTGGATTGTAAGACTTTAAGACTGTAAGATTTTAAGATTTTAAGATTGTTTCGTCTATTCAATAGGCTTAGTCTTACAGTCTTGTAATCTTGCAATCTTATAATCTAAATAAATTCCCAATTCCTAAAACTAAAATCCTAAATCGTCTATCTTTGCCGACTGAAAAATGCCATATGAAATTTGATTTATTACAAAAAGACCCACAATCTAAAGCCCGAGCTGGAACAATAACCACCGATCATGGAGTCATTGAAACTCCGATATTCATGCCTGTTGGAACTGTCGCTTCGGTGAAAGGGGTTCACCAACGTGAACTCAAAGAAGAAATCAATCCCGATATTATCCTAGGAAATACGTATCACTTATACTTGCGTCCGGGAACGGATATTTTAGAAAAAGCTGGTGGTTTGCATAAATTCATGAATTGGGACCGAAATATTCTGACGGATTCAGGCGGTTATCAAGTGTATTCGTTATCCGCCAATCGTAAGATTAAAGAAGAAGGCGTAAAATTCAAATCGCATATCGACGGTTCTTACCATGTGTTCACTCCCGAAAATGTGATGGAAATCCAGCGTACAATTGGTGCTGATATCATTATGGCTTTTGATGAATGTACACCGTATCCTTGCGATTATCGCTATGCTCAACGTTCGATGCACATGACACACCGTTGGCTCAATCGTTGCATTACGCATTTGGAAAAACTACCTTTTAAATATGGATTCGAACAAACGTTCTTCCCAATCGTTCAAGGAAGCACCTATAAAGATTTGCGCATGCAATCGGCAGAATATATTGCCAACGCAGGACAACAAGGCAACGCCATCGGTGGATTATCGGTTGGTGAACCTGCAGAAGAAATGTACGCCATGACAGAAATCGTCTGCGATATTTTACCCGAAGACAAACCTCGTTATTTAATGGGCGTCGGAACACCTATCAATATTCTCGAAAATATTGCGTTAGGAGTGGATATGTTCGATTGTGTGATGCCAACACGTAATGCGAGAAACGGCATGTTATTCACATCCAATGGCACCATCAACATCAAAAACAAAAAATGGGAAGATGACTTTTCGCCACTAGACGAAATGGGCCACACTTTCGTTGATACAGAATACACCAAAGCTTATTTGCGACATCTTTTTGCCGCCAATGAATATCTCGGAAAACAAATCGCTACGATTCACAATTTAGGTTTCTATATGTGGTTGGTTCGTGAGGCAAGAAAACATATCTTAGCCGGAGATTTTAGAACTTGGAAAGACACGATGGTGAAACAGATGAGCCAACGATTGTAAATAGTTATGAATTATGAGTTGTGAGTTATGAATTGTCATCACTTATAACTCATAACTCACAACTCATAACTCAAAAAATGCTGACAATAATAGACAAATACATCCTCAAAAGATACCTCGCCACGTTCTCGGTGATGTTGCTGTTGTTTGTTCCCATCGGAATCGTGATTGATGTTTCAGAGAAAGTCAACCGCATGATCGAGAACAAAGTGCCATTGGTAGAAATCGCTTGGTATTATTTAGACTTCATCATTTATTTCGCGAATTTATTATTCCCGATATTTTTGTTTTTATCGGTGATTTGGTTTACGTCGAAACTCGCGAACAACACCGAAATCATTGCGATATTAAGTTCCGGAATTTCGTTTACGCGTTTTTTAAGACCTTATATTATTGGAGCGACTATCGTTTCTTTAACAGCATTATTAATGGGATTTTTTCTGGTGCCCAAAGCCAGCGAAGGTTTTAAAAATTTCAGATACACGTATCTTATCGGAAATGGACGTGAAGAAATGCGCGACAATACCGATGTATATCGACAAATTAGTGACAATGAATTTATTTATGTGAGTAACTTCAATCCCCAAACGCAAACGGCTTTTAATTTTGTTCTCGAAAAATTTAAAGGCGATCAATTAGAATATAAAATTACCGCCAACCGCATCCAATGGGATGCTAAAAATGAATATTATACGCTGTATGGTTATTCCAAACGAACTGTGGGTGAACTCGATGATGTTATCGAAAGCAAAGAGGTGTCTAATGCCATTTACACTTTCAGTCTCGAGGATTTAACACCAACCGTTTATGTGGCAGAAACATTGTCGTTATTAGAATTGAACTCGTTTATAGAAAAAGAACGAGCAAAAGGTTCCGCCAATATCAATACGTATCTCGTCGTTTTATACAAAAAATACAGCATTCCGGCTTCAGCATTCATCCTAACGATTATCGCTGTAGCGGTTTCTTCGATGAAGCGTCGCGGTGGTATGGGAATGAATCTCGCACTCGGAATCCTACTCGCATTCACCTTCGTATTCTTCGATAAAATATTTGGAGTCTTAGCCGAAAAGTCCTCGATACCGCCACTCATTGCCGTGTGGATTCCCAACATCGTTTTCGGAGCGCTCGCCATTTATCTTTTGCGCCGTGCTAAGCGATAACGTTAAAAGCTATCTGCACCTGCATCTCATCGTTTTCGTTTGGGGCTTTACGGCTGTGCTCGGTGCTTTAATTTCGTTAGATGCCATGCCGCTGGTTTGGTACAGAATGGGACTAGCAGTCGTGTTTATTGCAGGCTACATTTGGTATAAAAAAATCCCAATCCAACTACCCAAAAAAGTATTATTACAACTACTTTTCGCAGGAATCATCATCGCTTTGCATTGGTTTACATTTTTTAGAGCCATCAAAGTTTCGAACGTATCGGTCACTTTAGCGTGCTTGTCCACCGGTGCTTTTTTCACGTCATTCTTAGAACCCATTTGGCTCGGCAGAAAAATCATCTGGTACGAAGTTTTCTTCGGCGTGATTGTCGTTATCGGACTCAGCATCATATTCAGAGTCGAAAGCCAATACATCGAAGGCATCTTGCTCGCTTTAAGTTGCGCCTTTCTATCGGCCTTATTCTCCGTGATTAACAGCAAATTCGCCAAACAATACAACCCAACAGTCATCTCATTCTACGAAATTTTGGGCGGTGTTTTATTCTTCACCATCCTATTATTGGCCACCCAAAGTTTCAACGCAGCCTTTTTCAAAATCAGCGCAAAAGATTGGATGTATCTCGCTATTTTAAGTTCATTCTGCACCGCATACGCCTTCATCGCATCGGTCAAAGTCATGAAGTTCTTAAGTCCATACACCGTCATGCTGACCATCAATCTCGAACCCATCTACGGTATTATTCTCGCCGTGATCGTCTTCCAAGAAAAAGAAAAGATGAGCCCGCAATTCTACATCGGCGCGTTGATTATTCTATCAACAGTCATTCTCAATGGCATTGTAAAATATGCCAAATCAAAGGATTAGTTTTTAGGAGCTGTTTACTTCGTCTGTTCGCTCTTTTAGGAGCTCGGGTCCCGCTATCCACTCCCAATCTTTTGCGCCAAACAATGGCACAAAAGGATTTCCGCTACAAATGCGCAGCATTCACCGAACACATATTTCATAAAACATTAACTCAGTGAGGTAATCGGGGCTAGGGCAATTGTTATATAAGGAAGTTTACAACTAAAAAGCAAAAATTTCTTTTCTTACTAATTTTATATTTTATCTTTGTCGACCAAACAAAATATAAAAACGCACAAATCCTATGGAATATTTAGATTTTGAGCTTCCTATAAAAGAACTAGAAGACCAATTAGACAAATGTCAAATTATTGGTGCCGAATCCAACGTCGATGTCACGGCTACCTGCAAACAAATCGAAAAAAAACTAGAAGAAACCAAACGCAAAATATACAAGAACCTTACGGCTTGGCAACGCGTGCAACTTTCACGTCACCCGAACCGCCCGTATACGCTCGAGCATATTACAACCCTTACCAAAGGAACGTTCCTCGAATTGTTTGGTGATCGGAATTTCAAGGACGATAAAGCCATGGTTGGAGGTTTGGGAAAAATACAAGGACAATCATTCATGCTTATCGGCCAACAGAAAGGAATCAATACCAAAATGCGTCAACTTCGTAATTTCGGTATGGCCAATCCTGAAGGCTACAGAAAAGCATTGCGACTCATGAAAATGGCTGAAAAATTCGGAATTCCTGTTGTTACATTTATTGACACTCCGGGCGCTTATCCGGGCCTGGAAGCAGAAGAACGCGGACAAGGCGAAGCGATTGCTAGAAATATCTTTGAAATGTCACGCCTCAAAGTGCCGATCATATGTATCATTGTAGGAGAAGGCGCCTCAGGAGGTGCACTAGGAATCGGTGTTGGCGATCGCGTACTGATGATGGAAAACACTTGGTATTCGGTAATTTCACCGGAATCTTGCTCCTCAATTTTATGGAAAAGTTGGGAATATAAAGAACAAGCAGCCGAAGCCCTAAAATTGACTTCTGCCGATATGAAAAGACAAAAACTCGTAGACGATATTATTCCGGAACCACTTGGAGGAGCGCATTACGATAAAGAAACTACTTTCAAAACAGTAGAGCAGTATATTATGAAAGCTTACAACGAACTCAAAGATTTATCAACAGCCGAATTGGTCGCGCAAAGGATGGATAAATACAGCAAAATGGGCGAGTATAAAGAGTAAAGCGTAAAATCCTACAATTACGATATAGAATCCGAAGCCCAATGGTTTCGGATTTTTTTATCGTTATAAACAAAATAAAAGTATTTATCAACAGTTATTAGGAATAACTCAAACTACAAAATTTTTATTTTTAGTTTACATTCGCAACATGGAAAATTTCAGAAATATCAACCCCGTTCGTGTCGATAAAACGACCATCATCAATCTCGAAAAAGGGAAACTACCACCACAAGTTTTAGAACTCGAAGAAGCAGTTCTAGGTGCCATGATGATTGATAAAAAAGGTGTTGATGAGGTCATCGATATTCTCCAACCTGACGCATTTTACAAAGACGCACACAAACACATTTTCGAAGCGATTGTACAGTTATTCACCGATACACAACCCATCGATTTATTAACCGTTTCGGCGCAGCTTAAAAAGAACGCCAAACTCGATTTGGCCGGTGGTGATTTTTATTTAATTCAACTCACCCAAAAAATATCGTCTTCGGCGCACATCGAATTTCACTCGAGAATTATACTACAGAAATACATCCAACGAAGTCTTATCAAAATATCTTCGGAAATTATCGAAGAATCGTATGACGAAACCACCGATGTATTCGATTTGTTAGACAAAGCCGAATCGAAATTATACGAAGTCACCCAAGGCAACATCAAACGAAGTTCAGAAACTGCGCAAAGTTTAGTTATTCAAGCCAAAAAACGCATCGAAGAAATTGCGGGAAAAGAAGGATTAAGCGGTATCGCAACCGGTTTTGATAAACTCGATAAAGTTACTTCAGGTTGGCAACCTTCCGATTTGGTGATTATTGCAGCACGTCCGGGTATGGGTAAAACCGCATTCGTATTATCAATGGCGAGAAATATTGCGATTGATTATGGTCATCCGGTGGCATTATTTTCTTTAGAGATGTCTTCCGTTCAGTTGATCACACGTTTGATTTCTTCCGAAACCGGTTTGTCTTCCGAGAAATTAAGAACCGGAAAATTAGAAAAACACGAGTGGGAACAATTGTCGATTAAAGTTAAAAATTTAGAAAAAGCACCTTTGTTTATTGATGATACGCCATCACTTTCGATTTTCGATTTGAGAGCAAAATCACGTCGATTGGCATCGCAACACGGCATCAAACTCATCATCGTCGATTATCTTCAGTTGATGACTGCCGGCGGCAATAACGGAAAAGGCATGGGCAATAGAGAGCAAGAAATCTCAACCATTTCAAGAAACCTAAAAGCTTTAGCCAAAGAATTGAGTGTCCCTGTAATCGCATTATCGCAATTATCACGTGCCGTTGAAACGCGTGGCTCGAGCAAAAGACCATTGCTTTCCGACCTTCGTGAATCTGGAGCGATTGAGCAAGATGCTGATATTGTATCATTCATATACCGTCCCGAATACTACAAAATCGACGAATGGGATGACGAAGAACAATCGCCAACACAAGGCCAAGCCGAATTTATCATTGCCAAACACAGAAATGGTTCGCTAGAAAATGTGCGTTTGAAATTTATCGGCAACTTAGGAAAGTTCGACAACCTCGACGAATATGGTGGCGCTTACGACGATTTACCTTCCAAAATGAATCATGAAGACAATCCGTTTAATACGAAAAGTTTGCCTTCTGCGAATGAAGCTTTTGGTAGTAATTTGAATACACCGGATGACGATAGCGATGTTCCGTTTTAGACTCGCTGCGCTTTAGACACGGCTACGCCTTTAGACACACTTCGTTTTGGACACGCTTCGCTTTAGAGCAAGCAGTTTATTGTTAACGAGATATGTCCAAAGCCGAAGGCGTGTCCAACAATCCAAAGCGTTAGCGCATCCAATAAATTATGCTTTTCTTCACAGAAATTCTGTTATCTTTGACACAACCAAACGCATTATAGCAGTGAAATCAATGTCCGTGAAGCATCTTTTAACCACCATCATACTTCTTATTTCTTTTTCGATTAAGGCGAATTTCATCCTATTGCCAATGGACGAAACCACGCAAAAAAATCACTTGAAAGCTTACGGAATTACCTATTGGTGCCTCGATAAAAAATACAAGGCCAGTTGGTTATTAAATTATCGCGGCGGTTCTTTTCTATTGCCGGATGCACCTGAAATCAGAAAAGAATGTCAGATTCGAGGGGTTAGTTTTGAAGTGTTATCCGACAGCGAAGCCAACCAAATTTTAGAAGATATATCAAGTCCATCGCAAAACATGGAAACCGTTGTACTCGAGAAAGCACCTAAAATTGCAGTCTACACACCCAAAGGAAAACAACCTTGGGACGACGCTGTGACTATGGTTTTGACGTATGCCGAGATTCCGTTTACGCCGATTTATGACGAAGAAGTACTAGGCGATCAATTGTTGTTGTATGACTGGTTGCACTTGCATCACGAAGATTTTACGGGACAATACGGAAAATTTTTTGGTGCTTATCGCAATGCGCCTTGGTATATCGATCAGAAAAAAGAAGCTGAAGCCTTGGCTACCAAATTGGGTTATGCCAAAGTTTCTCAAGAAAAATTAGCCGTGGCTAAAAAGATTCGCGACTTCGTGATTGGTGGTGGATTTATGTTTGCGATGTGCTCGGCAACCGATAGTTTTGATATTGCTTTGTCTGCGGAAGGCGTTGATATTTGTGAACCCATGTTCGACGGCGATGCGAGTGATCCGAATTACCAATCTAAAATTGATTACAGTAAAACCTTTGCTTTTAAGGATTTTATCTTAGATCGAAAGCCTGAGCATTACGAGTTCTCAGATATTGACATGACCGAAAAACGCAAAATTCCATTTGAAAAAGATTACTTTACGTTGATGGATTTCTCCGCCAAATGGGATGTGATTCCAACGATGTTATGCCAAAATCACACGCAACTGATTAAAGGATTTATGGGTCAAAGTACTTCGTTTGATCCGGCTTTGGTCAAATCGAATGTGTTGACTTTAGGAAAATGTGAACTCAACGATGAAGCGCGATACATTCACGGGCAAAAAGGAAAAGGATTCTTTACGTTTTATGGTGGTCATGATCCTGAAGATTACCAACACCGTGTGGGCGACGAACCAACGGTTTTAGATTTGCATCCCAACTCTCCGGGTTTTCGCTTGATTTTGAATAATGTATTGTTTCCTGCAGCTAGGAAAAAACCTCAGAAAACATAGTTTATAATTAACAATTGAAAATAAAAATCCGAATCCAATTGAACTTAATGTACAATTGGATTCGGATTTTTAGCCCTGATGGCAACGGCATCCTTTTGTGCCGGCGTTCGGCGCAAAAGATACAGTGGACAGCAGGAAATAGCTCCTGAAACTACTTATTATTATCCATAACGTAGTTCAACACTTTGCGCATCAAATGCACACGGTCTTTACCAATAACGTTGTGCTTGTGCATCGGATAAGCGAAAAAATCGACTTGTTTGTCGGCTTCCACGAATTTTTTGATCAATGCGAAATTGTTTTGCATCACCACCACATCGTCAGAAGTGCCGTGAATCAAAAGCAATTTGCCTTTGAGATCTTTGACATAATTTAAAGTGCTAGCTTCATCAAATCCTTTTTGGTTTTCTGTTGGCGTGTCCATATAACGCTCGCCGTACATTACTTCATAATATTTCCAATCGGTAACGGGTCCACCCGCAACACCTACTTTAAATACATCAGGTTTGCGCAACATCATCGAAGTCGTCATGAATCCACCAAAACTCCAACCGTGCACCGCCAAGCGATTGCCGTCGACATAAGGCAATGATTTGAGATAATCAACCCCTTTCATTTGGTCTTCCATTTCATTGACACCCAATCGTCCGTGAATAACACTTTCGAAAGCAAATCCACGATTGTCAGAACCGCGATTGTCAACCGTAAACACCAAATAACCTTGTTCGGCCATCCAATACATCCACAAATTCGCGCCATCTAAATAAGAATTGGTAATCATTTGCGCATGCGGTCCACCGTAAACATACACAAGAACCGGATACTTTTTAGTAGCATCAAAGTTGCTTGGTTTGATTAAGCGCGTGTATAAATCGGTAGTTCCGTCAGCCGCTTTGATCGTTTTGATTTCAGCCGTTCCCATTTCGTAACCCTCATATTTGTTCTTGCTTTGAAGAATCGTTTGAGGTTTCAAATTTTTGTCATACAGCAACGATTTTGAAGGCGTAGTGTGGTTTGAATATTCATCAAAAAACCAATTCCAATCGGTGCTTGCTACAACAGTATGCACGCCTTGATCTTTAGTAATCAATGTTTGTTTGCCTTTCAAAGTCACTTTATAAGCCAGCATATTCGTCGGATTTTCACCTGTAGCTGAGAAATAAATCTCTGTTCCTGTTGGATTGGCACCCAGAATTTCTCTTGCTGGGAATTTATTGTTGGTCAATTGTTGGATTAGTTTTCCGTCGATTGAGTAGTAGTATAAATTTTGAAAACCGTCTTTTTCGCTAAACCAAACAAAGTTGTTCGATTTCGAATTGGGGAAAAATGCTTCATGTTCCGGCTCCACCCAATTGCTGTTTTTTTCATTCGTGATGGTTCTTACATAAGCGCCGGTTTGCACATCATAAACATTCAACGACATGTCGTTTTGCCCGCGATTGAGTTCCGCAATCAACACGAATTTCTCATCAGGTGTCCATGAAAGATTGGTTAAATAATCGTCTGCATTTCCTCTTGGTTTAATGAAAACCGTTGTTTTAGTAGCTAAATTATAAATTCCAACGCGAGGTTTTTCGCTTTTCTGACCAATCATTGGGTATTTGATGTTTTCTAATTTTCCAGGCGTTTCGTTGATATCCAAAATGGGATAATCGGCTACTTCGCTTTGGTCTTTTTGATAGAAAGCAATGTTAGTGTTTTTGGGTGACCAGAAAATTCCTTTTGAAATTCCGAATTCATTACGTGCAAAAAACTGTCCTGAAACAATGGCTTCGTTGGTCTCACTAGTAATCGTGATTTTTTCGTTTTTGCTGTTCGAATAATACAAGTTATTTTTTTCCGTGAAAGCAATGTTTTCTTTAGCATTATCGTAAGTCTGATTTTCGGCAGTTTCAGAAAAAGTCCCTGCTAATTTACTGGCTTGCGTTGCGACATTATATTCGAAAAATTTAGCGCCGTTGGCAATAGTCATTGTATTGGCATCTTTCCATTCGATTCCGATGAATGATTTCAAATCAGTTCCTAAATTTTTGTTCAAATCCGCCAATGTGATCAGCTCTGTCGCTTTAGCATCAGCAGTGTTTGCGGTCATTAGTTTTTTTCCGCCTTCCGCAAAAAAGATATACTTGTTGGTATTCGGAATCCATTGGAAACCTAACAATTTATCAGCGCGAAACTGACGATTTTGTTGTAAGACACCATCCTCTAAAGTGAGTTTTTTGGCTTGACCAAACGAGGCAAAAGAAATGAAGCAACTTAGAATGAGTAAGGAAATTTTATTCATATGGTAGTTTTTAACGTGTGAAACAAATGTATAAAAAAAGGATAATGTCACAGACTTTTGTTGGTCTAATAACAGTATCCTTTGTTACAGTTTATATTAAAGTAATTTTCTTTGCGCCTTTGCGTCTTTGCGAGATAAAATAATTCGCTCGCAAAGACGCAAAGGCGCAAAGACGCAAAGTTTTTATTTCAAATCTTGCTCATTTTCTTTATCCAAATATTCTTGAACAATTTCTATGGCATTCGTAACCACATCACTCAAAGCCGTAATAAAAGTACCTTCTTCGGCACTGTTAATGGCATGCTTGATGGCTTCGACTTCTTTGGTGATGATTTCGTGCGTCACATTTCTTCCGGATTCTGCAATACCATCGAGAATCAAATTGATGATTTCTTCTTCGGTTCTGCCGCGCAAATGTTTCTCCTGACGGATGATGATATGGTCGAACATTCGTCCTGCGATTTTTGCACATTCTTTAATGTCTTCATCACGACGATCTCCAACACCGGCAATAATTCCGATTTTTTTGTTGGCAACAACACTGCTTAAGAAATCTTCAACACCCAAATATCCCGATGGATTGTGCGCAAAATCAATAAGTACTTTGAATTTCTTGAAATCAAAAATATTCATACGACCAGGAGTTTGCGCTGCACTCGGAATGAATGTCTGCAATGACAAACTGATATCTTCGGTTTTAAATCCTTGTAGATAACTCGCTAAAGTAGCCGCGAGTACATTAGCAATCATGAATTTAGCTTTACCGCCCATAGTCAATGGCACGTGTGTTGCGCGTTCAATACGGATTTTCCATTCGCCTTTTTTAACAGTGATGAAACCATTTTCATAGACGCAAACAATTTTACCTTCTTTGCATAATTTTTTGATGAGTTCATTTTCCTCATCCATGCTGAAATAAGCCACGTTGCAGCTCAATTCTTGTCCGATTTTGACGCACTGTTCGTCTTCGGCATTCAAAATTGCCCAACCATCTTTTTTGACACTTTTCACAACGGTGCTTTTCACACGCGCTAAGTCTTCTAAAGTATGAATGTCGCTCAAGCCCAAATGATCTTCCTGAATATTGGTAATGACAGCGATATCACATCGACTGAAACCCAAACCTGAACGCAGAATTCCGCCGCGAGCAGTTTCCAATACAGCGAATTCAACCGTTGGATCTTTCAAAATATATTCTGCTGAAACCGGCCCAGTGGTGTCGCCTTTTTCTAACATGTGATTTTGAATGTAAATTCCATCCGAAGTTGTAAAGCCCACTTTATAACCATTGTTTTTGACGATGTGTGCGAGCAATCTTGTTGTTGTCGTTTTCCCGTTGGTTCCGGTTACAGCGATGATTGGAATTCGACTTGGTTTTCCCGGTGGATACAACATGTCGATTACTGGTGAAGCCACGTTTCTCGGCAAACCTTCTGAAGGTGCCAAGTGCATACGGAATCCCGGAGCAGCATTGACTTCAAGAATACAACCACCATTTTCTTTTAAAGGTTGTGTTAGGTTTTCTGCCATAATATCAACACCGCAAATATCGAGACCAATTACACGAGAAATACGTTCGCAAAGGAATACGTTTTCAGGATGCATCATATCGGTAACATCCACGGAAGTTCCGCCGGTACTGAGATTCGCGGTTGATTTTAGATAGACTGTTTCGCCACTTTTTGGCACGGTGTCTAAAGTATAATTTAATTTTTCTAGCAAATCGGTAGTATCTCTATCAACATCAATTTGAGTTAGCACATTTTCGTGTCCGTAACCGCGTCTTGGATCGAGATTGGTTTGATCAATTAATTCTTGGAGCGTATTTTTTCCGTTTCCAACCACGTTAGCTGGAACTCTTTTAGCTGCGGCTACAAGTTTGTTATCGATAATTAAAACTCTAAAATCGAAACCTGTGATGAATTTCTCTACGATGATGCGATGGCTGTATTTTTTGGCATAGGCTAATCCCGCAACGGCATCTTCCCAAGTTTTTACATTGATGGATGCCCCTTTTCCGTGATTGCCATCCAAAGGTTTTAGTACGATAGGATATCCAATTTTACGAACTACCGCTTCCAAATCTTCTTCATCCACACAAATGCCACCGCTGGCCACTGGAATAGAGGCGTCGTCTAGCATTTTTTTGGTTTGTTCTTTATTGCAGGCAATGTCTACGGCAATGCTACTGGTTTTGCAGGTAATCGTCGCTTGAAAACGCATTTGATTGATGCCATAGCCAAGTTGAACTAGTGAATTTGTTCCGAGACGAATCCATGGAATGTCTCTGGCTACGGCTTCTTCTACGATGCTTCCTGTACTTGGACCAAGGCGAACGCGTTCTCGAATTTCACGCATTTTTTTGATGTCGGCTTCCAAATCGTATTCGACTCCTTTGATTAAAGCATCGGCAATATTGACGGAACTTTCGGCTGCGAACATGCCGACATTTTCTTCGGTATAGCTAAAAACGACGTTGTATATTCCGGGTGTTTTGGTTTCTCGGGTGCGTCCGAAACCGGTTTCCATACCAGCTAATGTTTGTATTTCTAGTGCGATGTGTTCGATGACATGGCCCATCCAAGTGCCGCGCTCTATGCGGGAAAAGAATCCGCCACGGACACCTTCAGAGCAACGGTGTTCGATCATGGTGGGGAACATCGCTTCGATGCGTTCTCGGAAACCGTCGATTTTGTTGGTTGGATATTGCTCCATTTCCTCTAAGTCCAAACGCATTTGGATGAGTTTTTTGCGTTGTACGCTCCAGATGTTCGGGCCTCGCAGCGCTTGTACTTTTAATATTTTCATGAGAAGAGTTTAGTCGTAGTTTATTTGCTTTTTGCTAATGAATTTGTTAAATGTAAGAAGATTTGGTTTACTAAAATAGATTTTTTGGTTGGTTTGTCAAAATTTATTTTTTTTAGATTGTAAGATTATAAGATTTTAAGACTGTAAGATATGAACGTCTTAAAATCTTACAGTCTTATAGTCTTATAATCTAGTTCTTTAGAGCCTGATAGCCCTAGCCCCGATAGTAGTGGAAAACCTTTGACACCGTTGTTCGGTGGCAAAGTTTGGGAATGGATAGCGGGACCCGAGCTCCTAAAAAAGCGAACAGACGAAGTAAATAGCTCCTAAAAAATGTTGATAAGACCGTGAAAACATTTGCTTCAAAAACTATAAATAGGTTTGGTGGATTTCAATTTTTGGTTATTTTTACCAGATGAACATACGAGGAAAATTAATCATAATAGGCGGTGCCGTTGACAAAGGAAGTTTTACGGAAACCGATATCGATAAGAATGCAGCTAAGAATTTGAACTTTTTTGAGGCCGGAATTTTGAAGCGAATCATTGAAGAATCGAAACATAAGGAAAAATCACGCATTGAGGTAATCACGACGGCTTCAAAAATCCCTAGAGAAATTGGTCCGGAATACGTGAAAGCGCTGCATTATTTGGGTGCTGACAATGTGGATGTTTTGCATATAGAAAAACGAGAAGAGGCTGTTGAAGCTGATGTTTTAGACCGTTTGCGTTCTGCTGATGTGGTGATGTTTACGGGTGGCGATCAGTTGCGGTTGACATCGATTTTGGGAGGAACCACTTTTCATGATATTTTATTGGATAAATACCAAAACGAAGAGTTTATTTATGCAGGAACTTCTGCGGGAGCAGCTGCCGCTTCGAACAATATGATTTATCAAGGCAGCAGTAGTGAGGCTTTGCTCAAAGGGGAAGTAAAAATTACGAGCGGTTTGGGACTCATAGACGGCGTGATTATCGATACACATTTTGTGCAACGCGGTAGGATCGGACGTTTGTTTCAAGCGGTTGTCGGCAACCCAAAAGTTTTAGGAATCGGACTTGGAGAAGACACCGGTTTGCTGATTACGCACAATCACAAGATGGAAGCCATTGGTTCAGGTTTGGTGATTTTAGTCGATGGACGAGAAATAAAAGACACCAATTTGACGCAAGTGGAATTAGGCCAACCGATATCGATCAATCATTTGGTAACGCATGTGCTCAGCATGCATGATACTTTTGATTTGACTACTTTTAAGATGACGATTAAGTCGTCGCAATATGTTTAATGGATTATAAGATTGTAAGATTTTAAGACTGTAAGATACGACCGTTTTAAAATCTTGCGGTCTTAAAATCTTACAATCTTACAATCTAAATGAAACTCATCATCCACGGCGGTTTTTTCTCAGAATCTTCTACCAATCACGAAACGAAAGTCGCGAAGCAAAATGCTTTGGAACGTATTGTAAAAGAATCATATGCTTTTTTGAAAACGCATACTGCTGTTGAAACGGTGGTGTATGCGGTGTCGCTTTTGGAGGACGATGCGTTGTTTAATGCAGGGATTGGTTCTCAGATTCAAGGCGATGGAAAAATTCGGATGAGCGCTGCTTTGATGGATGGCGAAACGCAGAAGATGAGTGGCGTGATTAATATTGAGGAAGTCAAAAACCCGATTCAAGTGGCGGAAGTTTTGATGCAAGAAGAGGATCGCGTTTTGGGAGGAAGTGGCGCTACGAATTATGCAAGACAGCATGGTTTTGAAAAATTCTCTACTGAGATTCCACAACGACGTAGTGAATATGAAGCGAAATTAGAGTCGGCTGGTTTGGGAACTGTGGGTTGTGTGGCTTTGGATAATAATGGAAAACTAGCAGCGGCAACTTCAACCGGTGGTAAGGGTTTCGAAATCCCGGGGCGCATTTCAGATTCTGCAACGGTGGCCGGGAACTACGCCAATAGTATTTGTGGTGTGAGTTTAACCGGTGTTGGTGAAGATATCGTCAGCAATGCTACGGCGGCTAAAATCGTAACGCGTGTTACCGATGGATTTCCTTTGAAAGATGCGTTTGCCAAAACCTTCGATGAACTTTTACCTTACGACGGATTTGCTGGAGCGATTGCCATTGATTGTGACGGAAATGTGTTTCACCAAGATTCGCATCCAAGTATGGTTTTTGCGAGTTTTGATGGGAAACATTTAGAAGTATTCAGTTGATAATTAATGATATAAATATAAAAAGTACTCTATTGAGTATTTTTTTTTGTTAAATTGGTAGTCGAAATTACTAAATTCTTGCCTCATGAAAACACTTTATACCTTTCTTGTTCTTTGTTGTTGCTCGGTTGTTATTGCACAGAATCAAGCCAAGAGTTCTGCCGCTAATTTAGTTGTTAAACTCAAAGAATATTATTTTAACCAGCAACGATTGGATTTAAATCGATTGAAAACGGGTGATGTAAAATTGGATCAGTTTCTTTCTAATTGGGATGTTGTGGCTATAGAACCTATAGGGCAACCACAAATTACAAAGACGTTTTTGGTTGTATTTAAAACAGAAAAAGACATTCCTACTTTGGTACAACAATGTAAAAGCATTGCATCTGTAGCTTATGCTGAACCCAATTATATCGCAATGGGTGGAGGAGAACAAATAGAAACTAATGCTGCTGAAACAATTCCAAATGACACCCATTTTGGCAAGCAATGGGGACTACTAAATAATGGAACACAAACCGGAATTGGAACCGTTACCGCTGATGCCGATGTCGATATGGAATTGGCGTGGGACATCGAAACGGGTGATCCCAATATGATTATTGCTGTTCCTGATTCTGGACTAAAAATGAATCATCCTGATATTGCCTCGAGAATTTGGACCAATCCTAACGAAATTGTCAATGGGATTGATGATGATAACAACGGATATATTGATGATATCAATGGTTGGGATTGGGTAAATGCTGATAACAATCCTACGGATGATCACGGTCATGGTAGTAATGTTGCGGGAATTATTGGTGCTATTGCCAACAACAACTCATTATTTACAGGTGCTAATTGGAACAGTAAAATTATGCCATTGAAAGTGTTGGATGCCACCAATTCGGGCACCTATGCTGCGATGGCCAATGCTATTTTTTACGCAGTCGATAATGGTGCGAAAGTCATCAGTATGTCGATTGGAGGATCTGGATCTTCAACATTGCTTTCGGATGCTATGGCGTATATGAATACTCATAATGTGGTTTTTACGGTTTGTATGATGAATTTTAACACCAATCAAACCTATTATCCAGCGGGTTACTCATTGAGTTATCCGAACATTATTGCTGTTGGATCCACCAATCCGAACGATCAAAGAACGGCACCTTTTTTCTGGAGTGCTACCAGTGGTAGTAGTTATGGAACCCACATCAATGTTGTGGCGCCTGGAAATTATATTTATG
Source organism: Flavobacterium sp. (assembly GCF_031411595.1). Taxonomy (GTDB): domain Bacteria; phylum Bacteroidota; class Bacteroidia; order Flavobacteriales; family Flavobacteriaceae; genus Flavobacterium. The sequence goes on from NZ_JANOBI010000033.1 coordinate 62,448, forward strand.
GTTTGAGTCATACTAGCAATACCAGTTCTTCAGCTTATTGGGGTGGCACTTCTCAGGCTACACCGTTAGTGGCTTCAATTGCTTCGTTGATGTTGGCTCATAACCCGAATTTGAGTCCAACACAAGTGCGCGAAATTATCCAGAATACTGCCCAAGATCAAGTTGGAAATCCGACTGAAGATACCGCTGGATTCGATCAATATATGGGTTATGGGAGAGTGAATGCTTATGCTGCGCTGCAACAAACTTTAGGATTGGATGCTGTAGGTTCGGCTCCTGTTGCTTATTTTAAAATCATAAACCCTATTCAATTGAAGCAACTTGAAGTGATTTCTGATGGCACTTTTACAGGAGAATTTGAATTGATTATCACTACTATGGATGGAAAAGTAGTGGAAAATAAAAAGATAAATATTCAATCGGGCGTTACTACGGTTCCGTTTTCTTTTTCTGCTGGGAATTATATTGTAACACTTAAAAGTCAGGCGTATAAAAAGATTTTTAAAGTGGTTAATGGGGAATAAGATTTTGGTATCCACAAAAATGTGAATTGAAATGCGATTTCGCGTGAAGGATAGCAACGGAAATCCTTTTGTGGCGTTGTTCGCTGCAAAAGATTGGGAGTGGATTGCTGCGCCAGTTCGGCTTTCAGCCTCGGGTGCCTGACCCTTGTGGGCACGCCCAAAAGCTATAAAAATAAAAAACCCGGAAACAATTCCGGGTTTTTTAAGATATAGTTGTATTTAGGATTAAAAACCAAGACCCACTGCGAAACCTTTTATTGAAGCTGTTGGAAAAGTCATAAGCAATGTTGCACCTCCTGTGGTAGTATTGATTGAATAGATTCCGTTGGTTCCACCTACGGTTAAAAGGGCATACCCCATGTTTGAAGTACCTCCGATATCAAAACCGTTACTTGCTGTTACATCTATTCCTAATGGTCCAACGGCTGTTAATGTTCCGTTGTTTGGCGGATTTTGAAGGTATAGCATGTCGGTTGTCGAATCGATATCGAAAAGTGAAGTAGTAGTGGTGCCCGGAAAACTGTTTGTGTAAGCCACAGCCGTTACGTTTGGTGTTCCCGGGTTTAAAGCTGTATCAGTTGCTGCAAGCAAGCCATCGTTAGGATTTACGCGTAAGTTTTGTCCGGTGTTGCTCACGATACGAATACGATCGGGTACCGGATTGAAATCGAAACCGAAATCAGTTCCATCAAGTGTCGCTGCTGGTGCTGTTCCTATCATAGTAGCAGCTCCAGTTGCAGTATTTAATACATAAATTCTTCCTGTGCTGCCAAGCGCATAGAGTTGTCCTGTTGCTGGACGCATATCGATTCCGAGAATGGTTTCAGAAGCTTGAAGATTTGTGATGGCTTTGGTTATTGGGGTTCCTGAGTTCATGAAATTGAAAATGTGCAAGTTGTTCGAACCGTCAGCTGCATAAGCAACGGGAGCTGTTGGAATAGCCAATCCTCGAATTGAAGTGGCTAGCATGCCCAAATCGGTTGCTTTACCGTCGGTAAGATTGATTTGGTATAAATGATCCATGCCATCAGTGGTTATGTTGGCCAGAGCAATACCATCTTTAGCATCGATGTCAAAACCACCATCTCCAGTTATAGTTCCTGAAAGGCCAAGGCTTCCTACTGAAGTTAGTGTACCTGCGTTAGGCGGATTTTGTTTGTAGAGCATACTTGAAGTATAATCGATGACGAAAAGGTCGGTAGCAGACGCACCAGAAGTGTTGTTTGAGTAAGCAGCTGAACCTATATTAGGCGTTCCTGGATTTAGATTGCCATCAGTTGCTGCCACAAGGCCGGTTTCTGGATGCAATCTGAGGTTTTGCCCGCTTGAAGTTACTACGCGAATACGGTCAACGGTTGGATTAAAATCGAAACCTGTTAGAGTACCCGTCACAGCTGGTGTGAAAGGGGCAGTACCTAAAGCGGTTGCTGTTCCAGTGTTTTTGTTGATAATATACAATCGGCTTGTGCTACCAAGTCCATAGAGTTGGCCTGTTCCCGGTCGGAAATCAATTGCTAGTAGGTTTTCCCCAACTTGTAAACCTGTTATGGGAGTGTTGCTGATTGCTGTTGTTGAATTGTTCGCATTGTATTTTACGAGTGCATTGGTGGAAGTAAGTCCGTAGAATTCGAGATTTGGTTTTACAACAGTTGGGTTAGTGTCGTCGTTACTGTCGTTACTGCAACTTGTGAAAGTTGATACCATTAATGCTGCGCCCAGACAGCAAATGAAGTGGATTGTTTTTTTCATAATTATAATTGTTTGATGTATTAGTATTGTCTTATCTACGGAAGGAACTAACATTTGGTTTTGAACCGCATGATTTTTATGAAAACTAAAGATGGAGCAGCTTTTTAAAAGGGAATTTCAACAGTATGAAATGCCGCGTGAAGGATAGCAGCGGAAATCCTTTGTTGCCGTTGTTCGGCTGCAAAGATTGGGAGTGTATAGCCTGACCCTTGTGGGCACGCCCTCTAAAAAAGTTGCTGAGTGCCTGAGTTGCTGAGTAACTGAAAAAACTCCGGAAACCATTTACTCAGAACAACGAATATGAACTGAAAGAAGAATTTCCTCGTACCCCAAAAGAACTCAGCAACTCAGTAACTCCCAGAAAAAAAACCCGATCTAATGACCAGGTTTCTCTAGAATGATATGTTTTGTTATTCAATTACTATTTTTTTCGAGCTTGTGAGTTGTTTGCGATTGTAAGTATTGATTAAGTAAATGCCTTTTTGAAACTTAAGGTTGGTTATGGAATGGTTTTTTTCAGGAGAAAAATTTTCGATTCTGATTTGTCTCCCCGACTGATCATAGATAATTAAAGAATCAAAATCTACGGCGCTTTCAATAGTTACGTAATCTGACGCTGGATTCGGGTAGATGGCTGTTTGACTTCCATCGAAATGAGAAGTAGATAAGTTGGGCGCTAATTTCCACAATTCTCTTCCGTAAATACCATCTGCAGCGGAAAAATATAATGTTCCGTTTGCATTGACTAAGAAGGAAGGCACTGCACCTGTTGCCCCGCTAAAAATATCCATGACCATTGTTGTTCCGGCTGTTGTACCGTTGGATGTCCAAAGCTCAAAGCCGTTTGAGCCATTGTCAGCTACAAAATATAATACACCGTTTACATCGGTAAAGCTTTTTGGGTAAGCAATAGCATTTCCGAGGCCAGGATTGATATCTTTAATCAGGGAAGTCCCAGCATCTGTACCATCGGTTGTCCATAGTTCTTTACCACTGGTGCCGTTGGTCGCGTGGAAATATACTGATGTCCCAATCTCAGCGAGGTTTCCGATATCGCTTGTTTCGGTTCCTAGATTGATGTCTTTGATTAAAATGGTACCACTAGCAGTACCGTCGGATTTCCAGAGCTCGACACCGTTAATGCCATTATCTGCGGTAAAATATAAGCTGCTATTGTGCTTGATGCTTTGCGACGGATAAGAACTGCCTGCACCGGGATTGATGTCTTTGAAAAGAATCGTTCCTGTGGTTGTCCCATCGGATTTCCAGAATTCGTAACCGTTTGTGCCGTCATTGGCAGAAAAGTAAAGGCTGCCGTTGAATTCGATCAGGTTGAATGCTTGCGAATTGGCTGAGCCAGGACGAATGTCTTTGACCATTACCGTTCCAACCGTTGAGCCATCTGTTTTCCATAGCTCGCCGCCGCTGTTATTGTATGCGGTAAAAAACAATGTGGATCCAACCACGGTGAAGTTGGCCGGATTGCCATCATTGATCCCACCATTGATGTCACTAATCATGACTGTTCCTAGCGATGTGCCGTCGGTTTTCCAAAGTTCTCGGCCTTCGTTGGCGGTTATTGCCTGAAAATAAAGGACGCCATTCATAGGTGTAAAACTTACTGGAAATGAACCTTCGGTTCCGGGATTGAGATCTTTAACCATCACTGTTCCTGATTCGCTGCCGTCGGATTTCCATAGCTCGACGCCATTCGTACCATCAGTAGCACGGAAGTAAAGCGTGTTTCCGAAAGCCATCAGGCCGAATACCGCCGCATCGCCTGAAGGATTGATGTCTTTGACCATGACAGTGCCGGAATCGGTGCCGTCGGATTTCCAAAGTTCGAATCCGTGTACGCTGTCGTCGGCATAAAAGTATACGATATCGCCGATGTTTGTAATTTGTGTAACACCGGAATCGGGTGCGAGCGGATTGATGTCTTTAACTAGGACTTGTGCGTTTGCGGCAACTGATACGACTAATAACAAAATAATTTTTTTCATGTGAATGCCATTTTAGGATATTGTAAAATTCGGCAATGGCTTTGGAAGTTGAAATACGATAAACTTCGTATATTTTGTGTGGGGTGCGTGAAGGATAGCAGCGGAAATCCTTTTGTGGCGGTGTTCGCCACAAAAGATTGGGAGTGGATAGCCTGACCCTTGTGGGCACGCCCAAAACCTCAGAATCTTAGCACCTCAGTTCCTTAGTACCTTAATAGAAAACAAAAAACCCGCTCTTTCGAACGGGTTTCTCTATAGTAAGTAATTCTAAATCTTGTTGATAAAACGTTTATTTTACTTTATTAAGTACAGCTTTGAAAGCTTCTGGGTGATTCATTGCTAAATCGGCTAAAACTTTACGGTTCAATTCGATACCGTTGGCTTTCACTTTTCCCATAAATTGTGAGTAACTCATTCCTTCTAAACGGGCTCCAGCGTTGATACGTTGAATCCATAAAGCGCGGAAGTTTCTCTTGTTTTGCTTTCTATCGCGGTAAGCATAGCACATGGCTTTCTCTACTGCGTTTTTAGCAACTGTCCAAACGTTTTTACGACGACCAAAGAAACCTTTGGCTTGCTTCATGATTTTTTTTCTTCTTGCTCTTTTAGCAACTGAATTGACTGATCTTGGCATAATTTTTCTGTTTTTTTGTAGCAGGCGTCCGAATTGAATCAAGGAACTTAAGGCCGTACTCCAAGGTTATTTAAATAATTTTTAACCTAAAGAAACACTAATAATTAATTAGATGATTCTTAATTGTTGTTTGATGCTTTTCATATCTGTAGAATGTACTAGCGCTGAGTGTGTCAAAGCTAATTTACGTTTCTTAGATTTTTTAGTCAAGATGTGACTTTTGAAAGCATGCTTTCTTTTGATCTTTCCAGAACCAGTAACTTTGAATCGTTTCTTGGCGCTAGATTTGGTTTTCATTTTAGGCATTTTTCCTAGTTGTTTTTGATTTATTCTTACTTACTATCTTTACGAGTTTGTCACTCTTTATCTGTCATTGCGAGGCACGAAGCAATCTGTTTCTTCACCACCTGCATTTTATTTTATTTTCTTAGAAGCTGATCCGGCTTTCCTTCCTATCTTTTTTCTAGAAAAAAAGGGTAATAACTCCAACGCGCCTGCTGGCTCCTTCGCTAAAAATGTCCACGGGACATTTTCTTAACGCTCGGCCCTATTTCTTCTTCTTCGGCGCGATAAACATAATCATTCGCTTTCCTTCGAGTACCGGCATTGCTTCAACTTTTCCATGCTCTTCTAAATCCGTAGCCAGTCTTAATAAAAGAATTTGACCTTGGTCTTTATAGATGATTGAACGTCCTTTAAAGAAAACGAATGCTTTCAATTTAGAACCTTCTTTTAGGAATTTCTCCGCGTTTTTTCTTTTAAATTCGTAGTCATGCTCATCAGTCTGTGGTCCGAAACGGATTTCTTTGACAGTGATTTGAGTAGATTTCGCTTTGAGTTCCTTCTCACGCTTTTTCTGCATGTAAACGAACTTCTTATAATCGATGATTTTGCAAACCGGCGGATCGGCGTTGGGTGAAATCTCCACCAAATCCAATTCAAATTCATCGGCGAGACGTAAAGCGTCGGATAGTTTGAAAACTCCTGGCTCAACATTGTCCCCAACAAGTCTTACTTCTGCAACACCACGAATTAAATTATTGATTCGGTGCGCATCCTTTTTCTCTACTCTGGGTTGATAACCCTTGTTACTTCGTATTGCTATGACTTTATTATTTTAAGTTAAACGGTAAAAACTTTTAATGTTTTGTCGATTTCATCTTGAACAATTTTCGCAAATTCTTCGATGGTTACGCT
>NZ_JANOBI010000034.1:0-36576 GCF_031411595.1 Flavobacterium sp.
GGAGGCGCTCCCAAACCATCGAGCAATTCTTTGGTAAACTCTTCTTTGGTCATATCGGCACGCAACGCATAATTCGTTTTTTTCTGGTTGCCCAAAGTATCGGTGGTTTCCTTACTCATGTTTTTACCACAGGCACTCCCGGCGCCATGGCTAGGATATACGATCAAATCATCGGGTAAAGGCATGATTTTATTGCGTAGCGAATCAAAAAGATAACCCGCTAATTTTTCCTGTGTCAGGTCTTCGGTGAAGGCTTGCGCCAAATCAGGACGACCGACATCGCCTATAAATAAAGTATCTCCGGTGATGATGCCGTGTTGTTTTCCGTTTTCATCAATCAATAAATAACAAGTACTTTCTAAAGTATGTCCTGGTGTATGAATGGCTTTGATGGTATAATGTCCAACTTTAAATTCTTGATTGTCTTCGGCAATAATCGCTTCAAACGCTGGTTTAGCGGTTGGTCCGTAAACGATTTTTCCGCTAGATTTTTTAGCTAAGTCTAAATGTCCGGAAACAAAATCAGCATGAAAATGCGTTTCGAAAATATATTTAATTTTCGCATTGTCTTTTGTAGCGCGGTCTAAGTAAGGTTGCACTTCACGCAGTGGATCAAAAATAGCAGCTTCGCCATTGCTTTCAAGATAGTAAGCCGCTTGGGCAATACATCCGGTATAGATTTGTTCAATTTTCATGTGGGATAATTTAGATTGCAAAATTAAGCAAACTTCCAATGCAATATATAAAAAAAGTGCTTGAAAAATTCAAACACTTTTTAAAAATACGTCCTTAATACTTACGCTTTTTTCTCTGCTTTTTTGGCTGCACAACAACCGCCTTTTTTGTCTTTGCTGCACGATTTTTTGTCTTTCATCGAGCATTCTTTTTTGGCTGCTTCTTTTGGTTTTTCCTGTGCGTTAACATTCATGGAAACTAAGAAAGCTACAAGTGCCATCATCGAAACTACTTTTTTCATTTTGGATTTGTTTTTTGATTAAAATTGAAATCAAATGTAGAAATTATTTTAAGAGATGTTTTTTATTTAACATGAATTTATTTGTTGTAGGTTTCAAGATTAGGAGCTGTTTCCCGCTATCATTCCAATCTTGTCATTGCGAGCTTGCGCGGCAATCTCCCAATGCCAAGGATTTTCCCTTCTATCGGGGCTAGGGCAACTCGTTACATCAGAACGTAACTTACTACCTAGAACTTACAACCTACAACAAAATCTCTTTCACAATAATATAAATGCCCATCACCAACACAAACCAACCGAAAGCCGGTTTTAGTTTTGCACCGTCGATTTTTTTCGACAATTGAGTACCTATTATCATACCTACAATAGCAATGATGGTAATGGCGAAAAGCAGTTTATAATCGATAGCAATGCCGCCAATCATATCGCCTGTAAATCCAATTAGTGAATTGATGAAGATGATGAATAAGGAAGTGCCAACGGCTTGTTTCATAGGTAAATTCGCAAAGAACAATAGGGCAGGAATGATTAAAAAACCACCGCCAGCACCTAGAAATCCCGTGATAAATCCAACCAATAAACCAATCAATGCCAAACGCGGAAAGTTGATTTCGGAGGTTGTATTTTCTTTTGATTTTCGAATCATCGATATTGATGCGGCCACCATCAACAAAGCGAAAACAACCATAATTAGCAAATCTTTCGTCACTTCAAAATCATGGATGTAAAATAAAGAAGCCGGAATTTTTGGCAATAGGATTTTACGAATTATAAGTAGAGAAACTATCGAAGGCAACGCAAAATACAAAGCCGATTTTATTTTTAAATTGCCTAAAGTATAATGTCGATAAGCACCAACCATAGCCGTGATACCAACAATAAATAATGAATAACTCGTAGCGCTTTCGGGTTGAATATTAAAAAGATACACCAATATCGGAACGGTTAAAATGCTTCCGCCGCCGCCGATTAAGCCTAACGTAATTCCAATTAAAATAGAAGCTAAATAACCAAAATATTCCATATTGCATTTATTGCAGCCGTGTAAAGATAAAGCAAAACGAATGAAACTTGATACGAGCGATATCCAAATTCTTTTAACTAAAAATTAGTAGATGTTTTTTGTCTGAGCGTTTTCAATAGAGTAAATTTATGCGCTATGGAAAGAACGGATAGAAAAGGATTTCACTTCAAGTCGTATGAGGCTCCATTCCAATCGCCTTTTGATAAATTGTTTGAAATCTTCAAAGAATTGATTACACATACTTCGGGCGATTTTGATGAGGCTATGGATTGGTTGCGTGAACTAGACAAAGAATACAAACTAACCGATGCTAGTTACACTTTAGAGGACTTCGTGGAAGACCTTAAAAAGAAAGGTTACATCCGAGAAGAAATTCAAGATGATGGCTCAACGGGCACCGGAATTACAGCAAAAACCGAACGCGCCATTCGCCAACAAGCACTCGACCATATTTTTGGTAATCTCAAACGTTCGGGTCAAGGCAACCACAAAACCAAGCATGCCGGAAATGGTGATGAACATACGGGTGAGTTTCGGGAGTTTCATTTTGGTGACGGTTTAGAACGCATCGCTCTGACGGAAAGTTTACGCAATGCTCAGATCAATAATGGTGCGGAAAATTTTATGCTGACCGAAAACGATTTGGTGGTTGAGGAAACCCAATTCAAGGCACAGATGAGCACCGTATTGATGATCGACATCAGTCACAGTATGATTTTATATGGAGAAGACCGCATTACACCCGCTAAAAAAGTGGCCATGGCTTTGGCTGAATTGATTACCACACGCTATCCAAAAGACACCTTGGATATTTTAGTATTTGGTAACGATGCTTGGACCATAGCCATCCGCGATTTGCCTTATCTTAAAGTTGGACCTTATCATACGAACACTGTTGCGGGTTTACAACTGGCTATGGATTTACTTCGTCGCAAGCGAAACACCAACAAGCAGATTTTTATGATTACCGACGGAAAACCAAGTTGTGTCCGAGAGCGCGATGGTTCTTATTATATGAATAGCAACGGACTCGATGAATACATCGTTGATAAATGCTACAGCCAAGCACAGCAAGCGCGAAAACTGCACATTCCGATAACGACATTTATGATTGCTCAAGATCCTTACCTGCAACGCTTTGTAAATCATTTTACCGAAGCCAATCAAGGAAAAGCCTTTTACACCGGAATAAAAGGATTGGGTGAAATGATTTTCGAGGATTACGAAACCAACCGCAAGAAAAAGATTCAATAGAAAAATTATAAAATGAAAATAGAAAACATTAATACTTTAGGTGCATTAATAAAATCTGGATACCAGAGTAAATCGATTAAGGATGAACTGCGGTTCAATCTCCGGCAGAAAATCCAATCAGGAAATCCTGTGTTTCAAGGGGTTCACGGATTTGAGAATTCTGTAATTCCAGAACTCGAGCGCGCTATTTTATCTCGTCACAACATCAACCTACTCGGTCTTCGAGGTCAAGCCAAAACCAGATTGGCCCGCAAAATGATTGAATTGCTCGACGAATACATTCCTTTTGTTGCGGGTTCAGAGATTAATGATGACCCATTAAAACCGATGTCGCGTTTTGCAAAAGACCTGATTGCCGAACTTGGTGATGCTACTCCAATTGCATGGTTGCACCGTTCTGATCGTTTCTTTGAAAAGCTCGCAACTCCCGATGTAACTGTTGCGGATTTAATAGGCGATGTTGATCCGATCAAAGCCGCTAACTTAAAATTATCGTATGCCGATGACCGAGTGATACACTTTGGAATGATTCCACGGGCCAATCGTTGTATTTTCGTGATCAATGAATTACCCGATTTGCAGGCGCGAATTCAAGTAGCTTTGTTTAATATTTTGCAGGAAGGTGACATTCAAATTCGCGGATTCAAATTGCGGTTGCCATTAGATATGCAGTTTGTTTTTACTGCCAATCCTGAAGATTATACCAATCGTGGCAGCATTGTAACGCCGCTCAAAGATCGAATCGGCTCGCAGATTTTGACGCATTATCCTGAAACCATTGCGATTGCTAGAACAATTACCGAGCAAGAAGCAAGACTTGACACTTTTCAGAGTGAAATGGTTCATGTGCCTGCTTTGGCTAAAGATTTATTAGAGCAAATTAGTTTTGAAGCCAGAGAAAGTGAATTCATAGACAATAAAAGTGGCGTGAGTGCGCGTATGAGTATCACAGCTTATGAAAATTTATTAAGCACCGCAGAACGCCGAGCGCTCAAAAATCGTGAAGATAAGACGACCGTTCGTTTGTCTGATTTTATGGGAATTATTCCGGCGATTACAGGAAAAGTTGAACTTGTATATGAAGGCGAACAGGAAGGAGCAACTGAAGTGGCACAACATTTAATAGGCGATGCGATTCATACTTTTTTACCGGCGTATTTTCCAAAAATCGAGAAGCTAGAAAAGTCTGATGAGAAAACACCGTACAGTGATATCATCGATTGGTTCTTTAATGAATCGGGTTTTGAATTGCTAGATGATGCTACTGATGCAGTCTATCAAAAAACCTTGGATTCGATTATTCCATTAGAAATTTTAATCAAAAAATACCAACCCGAATTGTCAAAAGAAGACCGTTATTTTATGAAAGAATTCATATTGTGGAGCCTAGTAGAATATGACAAACTGAGCAAAGACCGCGTTGTAAGCGGTTATCAGTTTAAAGACAAATTTGGCAGTTACTTCAGTCAGTTGTAAAAAAAAAGGGTTTATCATTTCGATAAACCCTTTTTTTAATGCATTATTCCTGATTGCTTACTTTTCGATAAGGAAAAGCACTCAACACGTGTCTTTTGGCGAACCTTCCCGGCGAATCGGCGTTTACCATTTTGATATAAGTCGCTTTTGGAACGCTGATATATTCGTAAACACTGCCGTTTGAAAAATTAACAGTCAATCTGATATTTTCATATTTATAATCGACAATCGTAGCGTTGGCAATGGTTTCCTGATATTCCGGCAATCCTTGTTGAATGGTTTCCGCATTGATGCTTACCAGAAAATGATAGGCCTCAATAATCTCTTTACTATTCTCTTCAGCCATTTTTAAACCTGCATCATCACCTTGAAATTTATCAGGATGACTTTCTTTCATAGCATTGCGGTAAATGGTTTTGAGTTCTTTTAAAGTTACTGTTTTTTCAACATTTAAAAGCTTTCTGTATTCTACAATTTTTTTCATAAACGAATCTAACGTATTGATTTATATTGCTTCAGCATTCCATTCGACGGAAACCAAGCGTTTTCAATTTTTTTGCAAAAGTACATCTTTTAATAGGAGTTCAAAGCATTAATGTTTCTTTATTGTGATATCTGCAACACTTTAACGGAATCGAAAGATGACAACATCAATTTATGCCTATATTTGTCGGGTTAAATTTAAAATTGCATCATGAAAAGAATATTTTTTACAATCGCATTGCTATATACATTCGCTTCATACAGTCAGGTTGTGATTAATGAAATTGATGCTGATACACCTAGTAGTGACACCCAAGAATTTATTGAACTCAAATCCGCCACACCTAACTTTTCTCTCGATGGTTATGTGTTGGTTTTTTATAACGGTACTACTGCAGGCACCGGAGTAGCCAGTTATTTAGCCATCGATTTGGATAGTTATATCACGGATGTGAATGGAATTATTCATTTTGGAAACTCTTTGGTTTCACCGACTCCGGCTATTATTATGACCAATGCTGTGCTACAAAATGGGCCAGATGCGGTAGCTTTATACCAAGCCAATGCAACGGATTTCCCTAATAATACTGCCGCAACCAATACTGCATTGATTGATGCGGTTGCTTATTCGAATAGCGGAACTGTTCAACCCACTGCATTAATGACCGTTTTTGGACTTTCGACTTGCGTCAATGAAAATGCCAATTCAAACGCGGCTACAGAATCCATCCAAAGAAAAACAGACGGAACTTATGAAGTAAAAGCACCAACTGCGGGCATGAATAATGACGGTTCGGGAATACCATTGACTTATTTGAGTTTAACCACCAGCACAACTACTGTGACAGAAGGAGAAACTTTCAATATTACATTCACTTCCACGCAGCCTATTACAGGAACGAATTTGGTAATCAATTTTACTTTAACCAATGGTAGTTTTCACACCAATGATTATACAGGAACTACCAGCGTTACAATACCTGTTGGTGCTGTAACCGGAACAAGAACCATTCAGATTGTCAATGACGGAACCAATGAAGGTGATGAAGAATTGGAAATTTCAGCCAGCGGTATACCGGTAAATTATAGCCTTTATAACAACAACGTTATTGTTAGGGTGAATGACATCAATTTTGCAGTGTTGCCTTTCGGTACACCGGCCAATCCAACGTATGGCAATATAGCAAGTACAGCACCTGCGGGTTATTATAACACCTTAGAAGGTCTTTCGGGAGCGGCATTGAAACAAGCAATCCAGGATATAATTGCCAATCCATCGGCAGTGCATGCGCACAGTTATGGTGATATTATCAATATATTGAAAACAGCCGATCAGAATCCTCAAAACAGCAACCAAGTATGGTTGATTTATACAGAACAACCACGTTCGAAAATCGATTATCAAACCGGAAGCAGCATTATTGGAAAATGGAATCGAGAGCATATTTATTGCCAATCGAGAGGGAATTATGGCGATTTATACAATACAAATCCTGACGGAATTAATGTATGGTCATCAACTGGGCCAGACGATATTGGTGCCGGACTTTCTGATGCACATCATTTGAGAGCAGTTGACGGACAAGAAAATTCTTCCAGAAATAATAGAAATTACGGTGTTGATTATAACGGTCCAGCCGCAGGGACTTCCACTTGGAAAGGCGATGTGTCGCGTGCTTTGTTTTATATGGCGGTGCGTTACAACGGTTTGAATGTTGTTAATGGAAATCCTACCGATGGAACGATAGGGCAGATTGGAGACTTAGCAACATTACTAACATGGAATCATACGGATCCGCGTGATGATTTTGAAATGAATCGTAACAATTATATTTATACATGGCAAGTCAACCGAAATCCATTTATTGATTATCCGTTGTTGGCCGATTATATTTGGGGCGCGCACGCCGGTGAACAATGGCATTTTGCATTATCGACGCAACAATTCTCTGAAAATCAAGTAGTTTTGTATCCGAATCCTGCAAAGGATTATGTATTGATTTCGGGATTGAATAAAGGTACAGTTGAAATTTATTCGATGTCAGGCGCGAAATTATACGATGCTGATTTTAATAACGACACAAGAATTCCGTTGGATTTAGCCAGTGGTATTTATATGATGAAAATCACTTCAGACAACAATGCAACCATCAAAAAATTGATTGTAAAATAAAACTAACAACCTACAAGCCATTAAGCGTTTCCAGTTTTTAAATAGGAAACTTTACTACAAGTCCAAATACCAAAAAATATGTTGAAAAATACAAAACCTTTCGCACTATGGTGTGCCCTATTACTTGTCACCACTTTTTCTTTTAGCCAATCGGTAAAGGAGCAAGACTATACGCTGACATACCAATCCAATGCTCTTGAATTGCAATTCGACAGCGCAGTTACTCTCAAAGCATTCAATAATACGGATGCTTCTGAAATTGCCGTAGCATCAACATCAAAACCAAATGCATTTAGCATCAATACACATCCGGCTGAAATCATAAGGCTTGAATACAAATACAATTCAGACCATAATGTGCATACAAGTTATGTAGCGGCACCTTCTTTATCGAGCGGCACGATTGATGTTTATTTTAACCATCCGGTTGATGTGAGTTTTGCTCAAACTCAAAATGCCGTCAACTTATCGAATACGCTCGATGACAAGCTTATTACATACATCAATGCTTGCCAAAGCACGCTCGACATTGCAATTTACAATTCCTATTCTTCAAGTGTAGCTTCAGGTATTGCGGGTGCTATCAACGCAGCTTATAATCGAGGTGTGCAAGTACGTGTAATTTATGATGGCAGCACGAGCAGTATTATGATATCATTATTGAATGTCAACATACCAAGATTGGCTAGCCCAACTGCAGTTGAATATGGTATCATGCACAACAAGTTTGTCATTTTTGATGCTCACGATGCTGATGCGAATCGCCCATACGTTTGGACCGGCTCCACGAATTGGACGACTTCACAAATTGATGGACCCGACCGAAACAGCGTTATACTGCTTCAAGATCAAGCGTTGGCTTTAGGATATACGATCGAATTTGAAGAAATGTGGGGTTCGAACACGATGACACCTAATGCAACACTTTCAAGATTCGGTCCTTACAAGACCGATAATACACCACATACTTATAATCTTGGTGGAAAAATAGTCAACAATTATTTCAGCCCGAGTGATGGTACTAATGCCAAAATCGTCACAGCAATCTATAGTGCCAACACCGATATCGATATTGCTACTATGTTGATTACCCGAAGCAGTCTCAGCAACGCCATAATATCGCGTTACAATAGTGGTGTAACGAATGTGAATGTTGTCGTTGATCAAGAGGTTGTTACAGGAAACCAAATCGCGAACCTACAAGCCGGATTGCCTGCAAATCATGCAGTGGAATATTCAAGTGGTGGCATTATGCATCATAAGTTTATGGTCGTCGATAATTTCAATAGTGCTTCCGATCCGCAAGTTGTGGTAGGTTCACACAATTGGAGCACCGCTGCCGAAACCAAAAATGATGAGAATACACTAATCGTGCACAATGCGAATATCGCGAACCAATACTATCAAGCTTTTGCTTATTTGTATGCGCAGGCGGGCGGGACTTTGTCTGTAACGCAGCAGCAGTGGAATGGGAGAGAAGTAACAGTTTATCCAAATCCAGCGCAAGATTATGTATTGATTTCTGGTTTGAATACTGGTATGGTTGAAATTTATTCTATGTCCGGAGCGAAATTATACAACGCTGCTTTTAATAATGATACAAGAATTCCACTAGATTTAGCCAGTGGTATTTATATGATGAAAATTACTTCGGATAACAATTCAATAGTAAAGAAATTGATGGTACGATAAGCATTCATTCCCATATTTTGAAAGCCTTTTTATATGATGTAAAAGGCTTTTTTTATTTGTCGCTGATAATACTTATCGATGGTAACAATACATATAAAACAATGTTAGTTAAAGGTTAAATAAAAAACAAACTGACAAATATCATATGAATTTGACCATTAGCGACTTACCTTTAAAGTAGAAAACTAAACTACTTTAAATATAAAGTCATGAAAAAAATATTGTTCCCAACCGATTTTTCCGATATCTCTAAGAATGCCTTTTTATTTGCATTGCACTTGGCCAAGAAAATACATGCTGAAATTATTACTTTGCATGTTTATGATTATCCACAAATGAATTATATGGATGTTCCGGTATATTTACCCGAAATTTATGAAGTAACCGACTTGAATAATTTCGAGAATTATAAAGGACACGTGCCGGTATTGCGAGCCATCGCCGAAGCGCATCAATTGGAGGATATAAAAATCAGCAATGTTTTGGAAAACGGCGATTTGATTAGCGCCATTCACGAACTTACCAAAAAAGAAAACATCGATTATATTGTGATGGGTACCAAAGGCGCCACGGGATTAGCGGCTACTTTTTTAGGATCGGTTACCCAAAAAGTGATGAATGCGAGTCATGTTGCAGTGATTGCCATACCTGAAAACTGCAGTTATCAACCCACCAATCGAATTTTGTTTACGACTTCATACCAAACGGAGGAAATCGAAATTTTGAAGAACGTATTGGCTTTGGCTAAGGTATTTCACGCCCACGTAGATTGTCTTTATGTTCGACCTAAAAATGAGGATGTTGATGACAGTATTATTGAGCATTGGAAAAAAATGTTTCCAACCAAAGTAGCTACTTTTCACAACATAGGCAGTGACGATTTTGAAGGTACTATTTTAGACTTTATCGAATTACATCATACCGATATGCTCGCAGTGACCACACACCATAGAAATTTTTTCGAAAGTCTTTTTGAAGTGAGTTTGTCTAAAAAACTGATTTTCCATACTAAAATTCCAATAGTAGCTTTACAAGCTTAAACAAAAGAAGGTATTTTACTTTCCGATACAGAAATTCGCAAAAATATTACCCAACAATTCATCATTAGTCACTTGTCCGGTAATCATCCCGAAATGATATAACGCTTCTTTGATATCAATCGCCATTAAATCGGAAGATAAATTCGTTTGCAAACCGTATTTCACCTTCTGAATTTCTTCGAGCGCTTTGAGTAGCGAATCATAATGACGCGTATTGGTTACAATGGTTTCGTTGTTGCGCAATGCGCCTGTATTAACAAACGAAAGCAGTTGGTTTTTGAGTTCATCGATACCGATTTTTTGTTTTGCTGAAAGGGTTGTAGGTTGTATGTTGTAGGTTGTAAGTTGTGTAAGTAGTGATTTTGATTGCTCTTCATCCAATTGATCGATTTTATTAAGAACTACCACTAGAGGCTTCAAAGGAAATTGATTTTGTATTTTACCGAATTCGACAACTAAAGAATTAATCGAACCGTCTACATACAACCTATAACCGTCAACCAAAAAAAGCACCACTTGTGCCTGTTCAATCTTCTCAAACGTACGCTGAATTCCAATGCTTTCGACCACATCTTTGGTCTCGCGAATTCCAGCTGTATCAATAAATCGAAAACCAATACCGGCAATCACCAATTCATCTTCAATCGTATCACGTGTTGTTCCGGCAATTTCAGAAACAATCGCGCGTTCTTCATTCAACAGCGCATTGAGCAATGTTGATTTCCCGACATTCGGTTCGCCAACAATCGCTACGGGAATACCATTTTTAATCACATTTCCAACGGCGAAAGAATCTATTAAACGTTTTAAAACCAATTCGATACGTTGAATCAACTCATTGAATTGTGAACGATCAGCAAACTCCACATCTTCCTCGGCAAAATCCAATTCGAGTTCAATTAGTGACGCGAAATTCAACAACTCAATCCTCAAATTTGCAATCTTATTCGAAAACCCGCCGCGCATCTGCTGCATCGCAATTTGGTGTGACGCTTCATTGTCTGACGAAATCAAATCCGCCACGGCTTCGGCTTGCGACAAATCGAGTTTGCCATTCAAAAAAGCGCGCAACGTAAATTCACCCGCATTGGCCATTCGGCAACCTTTGCGCAATAATAACTGAATAATTTGCTGCTGAATATAAGTCGAACCATGACACGAAATCTCAATCGTATTCTCGCCGGTATACGAATTCGGACCTTTAAAAATCGATACCAAAACTTCATCGAGTGTTTTATTACCATCCACAATATGCCCCAAATGCAGCGTATGCGATTTCTGTTTTGTGATATCTTTCCCTCGAACCGATTGAAAAACACTACCAGCAATGGCAATTGCGTCTTCACCCGAAATCCGAATAATCGCAATGGCACCGGCACCCGAAGGTGTAGCAAGCGCAACAATAGTGTCTTGTGGAATCATGTTTTTGAATTAAGCGACAAAGGTAAATGAAATGGTTGTAAGTTGTATGTTGTAGGTTGTGAGTTCACAGTTAATGTCTTAAAATCAGGAGCTATTTACTTCGTCAGTTCGCTCTTTAGGAGCTCGGGTCCCGCTATCCGCTCCTATCTTTTGCGCCGAACGCCGGCACAAAAGGATAACCGCTACTATCGGGGCTAGGGCATCATCGTACCTGCGACCGCGTTAGGGATTGGAAGAAGTACCGTGTACTTCGTAAAGCCCGACCCGCAGGGGAACGCCCAAAAACTTACAACCCACAACATACAACATTCAACAAAAAAATGTAATTTTGTGACACAAAAAAATCAAACACTATGAGTTCATTTGACGTAGTCATTATAGGTTCCGGCCCGGGCGGATACGTATCAGCCATTCGTTGTGCCCAGTTGGGTTTCAAAACAGCGATTATCGAAAAATACAGCACACTTGGAGGCACTTGCCTCAATGTAGGTTGCATTCCATCGAAAGCATTATTAGCTTCTTCGCACCATTATGAAGAATTGCAGCATTTTGCCGATCACGGGATTGAAGTGTCTGGCAATGTCAAAATCAATTTGGAGAAAATGATTGCGCGCAAACAAGCAGTCGTAGATCAAACTTCGGGTGGCGTAAAATTCCTTATGGATAAAAATAAAATCACCGTTTTCGAAGGTTTAGGTTCTTTTGTAGATGCGACTCACGTTGCGATTGCAAAAGCTGACGGAAGTTCAGAAACCATCGAAGGAAAAAATATCATTATTGCAACAGGTTCTAAACCATCAAACTTGCCATTTATCAAGCTTGATAAAGAAAGAATCATCACATCGACGGAAGCGTTGAAACTCAAAGAAGTTCCAAAACACCTTATCATTATTGGTGGTGGTGTCATCGGAATCGAATTGGGTCAAGTGTATCTTCGTTTGGGCGCACAGGTTTCCGTAGTAGAATTTATGGACAGAATCATTCCAGGAATGGACAGTTCTTTATCCAAAGAATTAACGAAAGTCTTGAAAAAACAAGGCATGAAATTCTACGTGTCGCACAAAGTAAAATCGGTAGAAAGAAAAGGAAAAACAGTAACCGTGCAAGCCGAAACGTCAAAAGGAGAAACCATTTCACTAGAAGGCGATTATGCTTTGGTAGCGGTTGGTCGTCGTCCATATACTGACGGATTGAATGCTGACAAAGCAGGCGTAAAACTTACCGATAGAGGTATGGTGGAAGTTAATGATCATTTGCAAACCAACGTTTCGAATATCTACGCGATTGGCGATGTCGTTCGCGGTGCTATGTTAGCACACAAAGCCGAAGAAGAAGGCGCCATGGTTGCAGAAATTTTAGCCGGACAAAAACCACATATCGATTATAATTTAATTCCGGGCGTTGTTTATACTTGGCCTGAAGTGGCTGCAGTTGGGCAAACAGAAGAGCAATTGAAAGCTTCTGGAGTTGCATTTAAATCTGGTAGTTTTCCATTCAAAGCATTGGGCCGTGCCAGAGCTAGTGGTGATTTGGATGGTTTTGTAAAAATCCTTGCCGATGCCAAAACCGATGAAGTTTTAGGGATCCACATGATTGGAGCCAGAACAGCAGACTTAATTGCAGAAGCCGTAACCGCAATGGAGTTTAAAGCATCCGCCGAAGATATTTCAAGAATGAGTCACGCACATCCTACGTTTGCGGAAGCGATAAAAGAAGCGGCGTTGGCGGCTACGGATAATCGGGCATTGCATGTTTAATTTAGATTGTAAGATTTTAAGACTGTAAGATTTTAAGATCATTAGATTTTCAGATAGAAAAAAGCCGTTCAATTTGAACGGCTTTTTTTATCTTACAGTCTTACAGTCTTAAAATTCTACGCTCTAAACAACGGTCTGTAATTGTCCCAATGTCTGTAAATCATAAACAGATTTCCAAGGAAAATAAACAATCCAATCGGAATATTTTCGGGCGACAAAAAGATATTGATCAGCAAAATATTCAAGGTTATCTGCAAAAGAATAATGTTGGCTAGCGTCACAAATTTATTGCTGACATACGCAATTCCGCATATTAACTCGACTGCTTTTGCTAAAGGCATCAAATAAGTTGAAGCGGTTAATCCTTCCTGAAATGCTTTTAAATTACCTGTTAGAACAGGCTCTGGAATCAGCTTCAAAAAGAAACTGATAGAAGCAAATAACAATAATAATCCGATTAATGTTCTGATAATCAAGGTTGCAATTTTCATAAGTTTTTATTGATTAATGGTTGGTGTTCAAAAAATAATCAATATTTTCTTTCGATTTTAAAACAGTTGTTTTACTTTTTGGAGTATTTTTTAAAGAGTAAAAACACCAACACTCCGAGCAAAATCAAACTCCAGATTTGCGCTACAAATACCAATAAGCTTTCAAGAATATACCAACCTGATTTGATCGAATCCAAAAGCTGGATTCCGAGTTGTGGTTGGTAGGCATGTGCGTCTTTTTCATTGGCAACCACTTCTTGTTTTATGGTTTCTCGTTGGTAGATTTTTAGTGTGATTGTACTGAAATTGACTTGATCTTGCAACGCTAAATTTTCAATTTTCTTCGCGTCATGTTCTGCGTTGGTTTCATCAACTTTATCTTCGGAATTTATAATTTGATTCAATTTTTTGCCTTTGGTGTCGATGGCATTTTCGAGTCGTTTTTGATGCGTGTTGTTGCGACGCTGCGCCATTTCATTCGATAACAATTGCAGCGCAACATCATCCTGTTTGATATTTCGGCTGTTGAGAAAAGCAATTTCTTTTTCTATGTTTTTGACGACTGTATCAAATTGGGTGTTGGGCACGCGCAACGTAATGTTATTTTCAACCGTATACTTCGTAGTTTCAAGCGTGCTGTCTTGGCTGATTTTGGTCGATAGTTCTTGATTGATGGTACTTTCCAAATGAGAAGCCGCTACAAATCCACCGTATCTTCGAGTTGTGTTTTCGATGATGTTGGTCGATTTAGAAACGTTTTTAACTTTAAATTGAAAATCAGCGGTTCGAATAAATTTGCGTTGTGGAAGTTGAATGGCTTTGGGTTTTGAAGTGCCAATAGAGTCTGTGGATAATACCATTTTTTCAGTAGAAACTGCTGATTCTTCCGATGTATCTTCTGCTTGTTTACAAGAAATGATGAGCATAAAAATGCCTAAAATGATCAAACTAATGCGTGGGATTGTTTTCATAAAATTGAATTTAAAAGATGAATAAAAAAATTACTTGAATTGTAATTGGGTTGTTGCGCTAAAACCGAATAAGTAATTTTCTATCAATAAGCTTTCAATTTTATGATGGTGAATTTTTGGTTTGCTAATAAAAAACGTGCCACAAATTTTATCCGCTTTTTATTGTAATTTTGAAACTCCTAAAACCTAATTTTTGAGAACAAATTTTCACAAGCAGATTGCCAATCCACAAGCGTTCAAACAGCAACTTTTAACATGGTCGCAGGATTTTCGAGAAGTCGTTTTTCTCGAAAGCAACCAGCATCAAGATGCTTATTCTCAATACGATTGTGTGCTTGCGGTTGATGCATTCACCTCGATGAAAACTGATTATTTCAATGCTTTTGAAGATTTAAAACAATACCAACAAACCACCAATGATTGGCTTTTTGGTTATTTGTCGTACGACTTAAAAAATGATGTCGAAATGTTGTATTCCGCCAACCACGACGGATTGCAGTTTCCGGATTTGTTTTTCTTTCAACCCAAAAAATTATTTTTATTAAAGGGAAATGATTTAGAAATTCATTATCTCACTATGTGCGATGATGAAGTTGAATCTGATTTTTCGGACATACAACTTACAACCTACAACCTGCAAACTACAACCGACAACATCAACATCCAACAACGCATTTCCAAAGAAGCATACGTTCAGAAAGTAAAAAAAATGCTCGAACACATTCACCACGGCGACATCTACGAAGCCAATTTTTGCATGGAATTCTACGCTGAAAATGCCACCATCAATCCATTAGAAAAATTTCTAAAACTCAACGAAATTTCGCAAGCACCATTTTCTGTTTTTTTGAAGAATCACCAGCATTATTTATTGTCGGCTTCTCCGGAACGTTACATCAAAAAAGATGGCGAACGTATTATTTCACAACCTATCAAAGGAACATCCAAGCGTTTTGCTAATGTTGATGAAGATGAAACTTCCAAAAACAATCTTGCCAACGACCCGAAAGAACGCGCCGAAAATATCATGATAACCGATTTAGTGCGCAATGATTTATCGAGAACCGCGCAAAAAGGTTCTGTGCAAGTTGAGGAATTGTGTGGTATTTATTCTTTTTTGCAAGTGCATCAAATGATTTCCACGATTACGTCTAAACTCAAAGATGAATATTCCGCCATCGATGTTTTAAAAACCACATTCCCAATGGGAAGTATGACGGGAGCGCCTAAGATTTCCGCGATGCAAATCATCGAAAATTTAGAAGAAACCAAACGCGGATTGTATAGCGGAGCCGTGGGTTATTTTACACCCGATAATGATTTCGATTTTAATGTTGTGATTCGCAGTATTCTATACAATCAGGAAGAACAATATGTTTCATTTTCGGTTGGAAGCGCGATAACTTCCCAATCGATTCCTGAAAATGAATATGAGGAATGCTTGCTCAAAGCTAAGGCGATGTTGGAAGTATTGCGTTAATCACAATAAAAAATCCCGAAGCGTTAACTTCAGGATTTTTATTCATTCACCCCATTTATAAAAAGTAGCGTTTATTGCTTAACCACTTTAAATGTTTTTGATTCGTTATTGCCATTGGTTTTTACGAAATACACTCCGGCTTCTAACGCTGACAAATCGATTTTGGTCATGGCGTTTTGTGAGTGTTCATTCATCAATAATTGGCCATTCATATTATAAACTTCAATGTTGTTGATTTTGCTTGTTGTATTGATATTTAAAATGTTATGCACTGGGTTTGGATAAACCGTAACATTTTCTTTCGTAAAAGAAGCTGCCGCTAATGTATCAGGCAATTCTATGCGGAAAGTAAAAAGATCTCCGAACTCACTAGTTGTAGGATTGAAGCCCCAACCCGTAATATACTTACCATTAAGTGACATATTATTTGGAATCCAGATTTGGTTGTCGCCCGTTGAAATTCCTATTGTAGTTAAGAAATCAGTCAGGTTCTGTATGCCGGTTGCGGCGGTCCAGATGAATGGAATTGTTGGCATTCCCCATTCTTGTTCAAACCAACCGATCACAATGCTTCCGTCGGGGCTGATGCCTGAAACTCTTCCATATCCAATACCACCTTCGGCAAGGAGGTTGCCCAAATTGATGAGTCCGGTAGCTTGACTCCAAATCCAAGGTTCGTTTTGGTTAGAATAGCTTCCTTCACCACCAATCCAATTGCCGTCACCTGAAACTGCGCTGCATTCACCCAATTGGTTGAAATCATCAGTCGCACTGCCATTTGGATCAACTAGTAAAAATTCATTTGGGAAATAACCACCCTCAGGGTTTTTTCTCCATACGGCAGATTTCCATGGACCATTCAAATCTTGATAACCTACAATTACATTCCCATCATTGCTGACGGCATTGGCTCTTGAGCTTCTATTTTGATTGGCATAAAGGCTTCCTAAATCGATGGTGCCTTCGGTTTGATTCCATGCGAAACCATGTGCATAAACGGTATATCCATTGCCATTCGAAGGATCGGCCCATGCATTTCCAACTACTGTATTTCCATCTCCAGAAATACTGAAACCTCCGCTGGTAACTGCATCCACCGTTTGTCCTAAACTCCCTAAAGATGTCCAATTACCAAGGGTCGTATCATATCTCGACATTTCGGCGACAACGATACTTGAGATTAATGATTTCTTATAAAAATTGCCTTGAGATCCACAAACGTGAATATTCTGACCGGTAACCGCAACACTGTATAACGCAGGATTGCCGTTGAAAAGCGTTTGGTTATCCCACGTCCACGTATCGCCTGAATCAACGGAACCGAAAATCACATCAGGCGTTCCAACTAAAACTATATTAAGGTCGTCGATCCATTTAACATCTCGCAACAACGCACCTTCCATAATATCCTGTGTAATCCATGTCTGCCCGCCATCAGTAGTTTTGTAGATGTATCTTTCGCCAGTAGCAATACCAATGTAGGCATCGTGAAAGCTAATTCCGGTAAGAATACCGCCACTCGAGTAGACAGTCGTCCAGGTCAATCCATTATCATCTGATTTTTGAATGTCGCCGCCATTGGTGACCAAAAAATAAGTGTCGCCTTCAACATAACAAGTTTTTTGAGGCACACCTGACAAACCACTTCCGGTTGTCCAAGTTTCACCACCATCGGCAGTGATATATACGGCAACATTGTCTTGGAGTTGTGCCGTGATTACACCGTTCAATTCATCTTTAAAATTGATTGTTTTATAAATGTATACATCATCAAGCCCAGCCGGAGTTAATTCGGTCCAGTTATTTCCTGCGTCAGTAGTTTTAGCAATGTAGTGATTCCAACCGCCAACATAACCTGTATTGATTGTTGGAAAACTCATCGCTTCGATGCCACGGTTTTGAGTGTCTACCCATTTTTCGGTCCAATGCACACCGGCATCGAGCGTTCTTAACAGAATTCCATTACCTTCGTTGGTCAATGATTGTCCGGCAGCATAACCCCAAGTGTCTTGGTTTTCAGGGAATTCAATGGCTTTGAAAATATAATCATAATCGGATAAGACACGACGCGTCCAATCTGTAGAAATGTTTTGTACAATGTAATTTGATCCAGAAAGGTATTTTCCGTCGGCAGAAAATTTAGCGGCGCCACCAACTCCTTGTCCCGGAGCTGCGCCACCAATGCTATCGAAATCGTTGGTGTCGGGATTCCATATTGAATACGGTCCAGCTTGTGCTTCATATCCGGACACAAGTCCATCGTTTGAAACTCCGGTGGTTTCAAAGAAAGTCGGTTTCACCAAAAACTGGGCTGAAAGATTGTGGCTTACAAAAGCACCAATCAAGAGCGTAAGAAATGTAATTTTTTTCATGAATGAATGATTTTAATTTGATGCTAAAGTATGGCGTTGTATTATACCATTTATAAGGTAGTCTTTTTAAATTCACGAAATTTGATAGCTATAAACGTGTTTTAAATGTTTGAAAATTAGCGTTTTAAATTTAAAACAAGCTATTTTATCATTAATAATTTTAAAGGGTGTTTTCAAGCTTTTTTCGTTGCATTTTCAATGCTTTTGATTTCTTTTGGTATCTCGAAATCTCAAATAGCAACACCAAAATCATCATGAAGATGAAAAGGATTAATGGAATTTTATAGTACAACGCATCCGATTTTAGCTGCTCAATTTCTTTATGGCTTTCGTCATTGATTTGCAAAACGAATTGGTTGACGGTTTTGGTTTCATTCTGTTTAATGCGCGCTGTGATTGCTTCGTATTTTCGATTGTAAAACTGCTGTTGTTGCATGTCATTTTTTACAAAATAATTATCGGCAAGCCCTTTATAAATACCTTGATTCAATACCAAATCGCCTACATCATCCGACATTTTTGAAGCATCCAAAAGCAAACGGATGGCGACATCGTATTTACCTTCGAGCGTATTAACTTCGGCCAATCCTTTATTTGCAAAGGCTTTCAGACTATTGGCATTGATTTTATCAGCGTGCTCAAAAGATTTTTTGAATGCTATTTTGGCAGAATCAATCTCGTTGAGCGCGATGAAACAATTTCCTTTGTTGTAAATGATCACGCTGACATTCGCATCATTGATTTCCTCTTTCGGGCATTGACTGTAATGATAAAGCGACTTGTTGAAATAATTTTGCGCAAGTTCACAACTCATCTGCTCCTTATAAATCATACCGCGAATCGCATAATTGAATCCCAATAATTTATGGAAATTATAATGCGCTTTCGAATTTTTAGAAACCAATATCGCTTTGTCGAGATAAGAGTGAGCCTTGTCATAAATTTTAAGTTGCTGGTATTGCACGCCGAGCCTGCTGTAGATGATGAATTTAAAAGCATCGTTGTTTATTGAAGGCAGTAATTTCGCCGCTTTTACAGCATAATCTAAAGCTTTGACATAGTTTCTTTGCGATGAATAACCAGTTGATATTACGAGTAATGCTTCAATCTTGGTTTCCGCTTTCGCGGATTTTGAGTTTAAGATTTGATGGCCAATTTGAATCGCGCTTTTGGGATTGTCGTAGACTTCAAAATTGGCTTTTTTCAATAAACTGTCGATTTCCTTTTGGGCAAAACCATTAGAAATTGTAGCGATGAAAAACAATATGTAGCTTACTATTTTCACGCTTCAGTCATTTTGGTTTTATGCATTTGTTCTACATCTCTCGATAAAAATTGAATGAAAACATTCGGTGTAATTCCCGTAATGTTTTTAAACACTGATGAAAAACTGCTGTGTGATGAAAATCCACATTCTTCAGCAAGATAACTGACTTTATAATGTAGGTATTTCGGATCGTCTTTGAGCTTTGTGACTATATAATTAATCCGCAATTCGTTGATGTAAAGATTGATGTTTTTCTGTTTGTATTTGTTGATGACTTCCGAAAGATACTTCGTGTTGGTTTCAAATTGTGATGCCATTTGCGCGAGTGAAATGTCTTTACTCAGGTACTTTTTACCGGCTTCAAATTTCTCGAGCTTAGCTAACAACAAATCTTCTGTTTCTTTTGGAATCGACAGATTTTTGGCTATCGTTTTTTCAACAATGCCATAGCTTTGTTTTGTAGTATCAATGTTTTCAGATTTTTTGATGAGTTTCAAATAACTGATGATGTCGGATTCGTGCTTGATTCTGGTGCCGAACAGCCATCGGAGAAACAGCCATCCGATTAGTAATGAAAATCCTATAATTCCTAAAATCCAGTACCAGTTTTGTTGTGCGGTTTGTGTTGCTTTTACTTGTTCCTCGACGTCATTTTGTAAAACTTCAAAAGCATAATTTCGGGCCAATGTCGTTCTCGTTTCATCTTCATTTGCGGCAATGCTGGCTTTTTGTTTGTACTCTCGAAACCTGGTTTTATCGTTTAAAGCCAGATAACAGCTAGAAAGTTTGTCATTAATCAACATTAGAAAATGATTGTTTTTAATCTTTTTACATTTTTCTAAAGATTCATAAAGTAATGTTATTGCTTGTGAATAATTTTTCTTTTGAAAGAAATAATTACTGAAATCGAGAGATTCGGTCATTTTCCAATAAGTACCGGAAGCATTTTCCCGACTTTTTTGAAAATAAACGAACGCCGAATCCAATTGCGATTTTTGAAGCAATTGATTCGCAATCCGTTGTTGCGGCATTCCTTTGGTGATGAATGAAAATGCCAGTGTTTCTTTTGACGAAATTTTTTGCAATACCGCTTCGCTTTTTTTGTCTGGAAATTCAAAAACATCTAATTTCTTTTGAAAAATTGAATTCCCTACTGCGAGTTTTTTAGCTTTTGAGCGATATTGGTTTGAAATTTCAAAAAGTTCCAAATAGGAGTAAATTTCGGCGGCCAAAAGAAAAGTATCAAATCGAACATCTGAATCATCAATCGATTTCAATTCTTTCAAAGCAGCTTGTATATTGGAAATGGCTTCCGAATAATTCCCAATCATCAAATGGGTTTTGGTCAACAGTAATCTAGCCTGCATGGTCTGCTTACTATCGGTAACATTGTGGAGTAAATGGTCGCTGATTTTCAAAGCCTGTTCAGGATCGGAATACAAGACTTCATTCGCCCTTTTCAAAAGCACGTTGCCATCATCATTTTTCTGTGAATATGAAAAAGGAATGTGGAATAAAAGCACCATTGATATCAGGAAAATTCTTCGCATACCGCCAATAGATAATGACAAAAATATACTATTTTGCCCGAACAGAGCCGTCCTTTTCTCAAGTTTTTTTGATAAGCTGGAGCACGTAGGTTTCAAATGAATTTGTTACTTTTGGACATGTTCGAAAAATTTCAGGACCATCTTGCACATACGTTTCCTTTTTTAAAGGATAAGAAACTGCTGTTGGCTGTCAGTGGCGGTATTGACAGTATGGTGATGGTGCATTTATTTCAAAAATCACAAAGTAAAATCGCTATTGCACACTGCAATTTTCAACTGCGAGGCATCGAAAGTTTTGACGATGAAAACTACGTTGTTACTTATGCGGATTCGAATAAAATTTCTATTCATACTACAAAATTCGACACCCAAACTTTTGCCGATGATTATCAATTATCAATTCAAGTGGCGGCTCGCGAGTTGCGTTATCATTGGTTTTATGAATTGCTTGAAACCGAAAAATACGATTACATTCTAACCGCACATCATGCCGATGACAATCTTGAAACGTTTCTCATTAATTTAAGTAGAGGCACAGGATTGGATGGATTAACGGGAATTCCATCACAAAACGATCAAGTCATTCGTCCACTTTTAATTTTTAATAGAACAGAAATTGAACAATACGCAATCAGTAATAAAATCACTTGGCGTGAAGACAGCAGTAATGCTTCCGATAAGTATTTGCGCAATAAAATCCGCCACGATTTGGTGCCGTTATTCAAAGCATTGAATCCAAATTTCTTGAGTTCATTTCAAAAAACACAATCGTATTTGCATGAATCAAAAGTTATGGCCGATGATGCTGCGATAATGGTTTATCAGCAGGTTGCGAGTGAACATGAAAATGAAATTCACTTCGATATAAAAAAGCTAAAACAATTACCCAATTATACGTCATATTTATACCAATGGCTCAAAGAATTTGGCTTTTCTGCTTGGGATGATATTTATGAATTAACCAATAGTCAATCTGGGAAACAAGTTTTTTCATCGCAATTTCGTTTGCTCAAAGACCGCGATTTTTTGATTGTGGTACCAATCAATATTGAAAATGAAACGCAAGAATTCACCATTGATAAAAGCCAAAAAGAAGTTAATTTTCCCATAAAACTTTCGTTTTGTAAAGTAGCCGACACTACTCACGTTTCTAATTCGGTTATATTTGTCGATGAAGAAAAATTGCAGTTTCCATTAACGCTAAGAAAATGGAAAACCGGCGATGTTTTTCAACCTTTCGGAATGCAAGGCCAATTGAAAAAGCTTAGCAAATTTTTTAAAGACGAAAAATTGTCTTTGATTGCCAAAGAAAACACATGGCTTTTATGTTCCGAGAATCAAATTGTTTGGATTGTAGGGTATCGCCAAGATGAACGGTTTAAAACAGAACACACCACTAAAAAGATATTAAAAATTGCAGTAACACCATGAAAAACATCGTTTGTATTCTTTTAGCTTTTATAGCGATTTCGAGTAACGCTCAGATTTTAGAACCCGTAAAATGGACACACAAAACAGAAAAAAAATCCGAAACCAATTACGTTTTGGTTTTTGACGCCACCATCGAAAAAGATTGGCATGTCTATTCGCAGTTTACAGATGACGGCGGTTCGTTGCCTTTAGAATTGACGTTTAAAAACCAAAAAGGGAATTTTACTTTAGTAGGAAAAACCAAAGAAAGAGGTACAAAAACAGGCTTTAATGATGTGTTTGGTGTGAATGAAACTTTCTTTGAAAATAAAATTCATTTCGAACAAGAAATTAAAATCACCAACCTCAAACTCAAAAATGTTGATGCCGCAGTTGATTATCAAGCGTGTAAAGCCTCTTGTGTGAATTTGGTTGAGAAATTCAAATTTGTAATTCCTGAAATCGCAGAAACGAAAGAAACCGCTCCAATTGCAATCGACACCGAAGTTGTTGATACTACAACTATGGTTGCTGAAGTAAAAGCACCAATGGTAAAATCAGCACCAACAGTGATTCAAAAACCAGTAAAATCTAAACGCGGATTGTGGTCGATTTTCTTCATCGCTTTTCTATCCGGATTTGCAGCATTGCTCACACCTTGTGTGTTTCCGCTGATTCCAATGACCGTGAGTTTCTTTACAAAACAAAGCAAAACGAAAGCCGCCGGAATCAAAAATGCTTTGATTTATGGGATATCGATTATTGTGATTTATGTGGTTTTGGGTTCGTTAGTAACCGCAATTTTTGGCGCAGATGCATTGAATGCGTTGGCAACAAACGTTTGGTTTAATATCATTTTCTTCCTTTTATTGGTGTTCTTTGCCGCGTCCTTTTTAGGAGCTTTTGAAATTATGCTGCCAAACTCATGGGCAAATAAAGTCGACAGACAAGCCGATAGAGGCGGAATCATAGGCATATTGTTTATGGCGTTAGCTTTAGCAATCGTTTCATTTTCATGCACTGGACCCATCGTAGGAACATTGTTATTTGAAGCAGCTTCTCGCGGTGGCATCGGACCAATCATAGGTATGTTGGGGTTTTCATTAGCCTTAGCATTGCCGTTTATGTTGTTCGCGATGTTTCCGGGTTGGTTGCAATCGTTGCCTAAATCCGGTGGTTGGCTCAACACTGTGAAAGTGTTTTTAGGGTTTTTAGAATTGGCATTGGCGTTTAAATTTTTATCGAATGCCGACTTGGTGTTGCAATTGCATTTCCTCGAACGCGAAGTTTTTCTGTCGATTTGGATTGCCATTTTCGGAACTTTAGCATTATATCTTTTCGGCAAAATCTCAACACCACATGATAGTCCGGTTTTGCATATTTCTGTTGGAAGATTGTTAACAGGATTATTGGTTTTATCGTTTACAGTGTATATGATTCCGGGACTTTGGGGCGCACCATTAAAATTAATTAACGCTTTTCCACCACCGATGGAGTATAGTGAAAGTCCATTTGGTGTTGGAAGTTCAAGTGCGAATGCATCAACTGCAACTGCTTTACCTAACGGTGCTAAAATCGGTCCACACGGCATCGTCGTTTTTGATGATTACGACAAAGGATTTGCTTATGCGAAATCAATCAACAAACCCATTATGCTCGACTTTACTGGTTATGCCTGTGTGAATTGCCGCAAAATGGAAAACAATGTTTGGTCGGAAGAACCTGTTTTGTCAATATTGAAAAATGAGGTGGTTTTGATTTCGTTGTATGTTGATGATAAAAGAGATTTGCCGAAAAACGAACAATTCACTTCCAAAACTACAGGTGCTGAAATTGAAACAGTGGGCGATAAGTGGACCGATTTTATGATCACACGCTACAAAACCAATACGCAACCTTTATATGTCTTAACGGATTTGGAAGGCAATAGCCTTAATACTGAAACGCCAACGATTAGTTATGTGAGTGTTATTGAATATGAAACTTGGCTCAAAACTGGTATTGCCAATTTTAAGAAATAAATTATTCGAAAAACATTTGGTTAAAAATATTTTAGCTACGAATACACTAACAACAATCAATTAATTTGATAAATTAGTGCATTCGTGGCTAAACTTTTTTATTGAAGTAGGGTGCATCTATTTATAGTTGTCTAAGCTATGAACTTAAAAAATCCAATGACTATGAAAACCATTAAAATTTTATTGCTCTTAGTAGCTTTTTCAACGGTGACGTTTTATTCGTGTTCCGATGAAAATTCCATCAAAAACGAAACAGTATCTCAAAAAAGTATTGCACTGAGAACGGTTTTGAATAAATTAAAAGCTGAGAACGCTGCTCCAAACAGAGGTGCTATTATAAGTGCAACGCCTGCTAATCCGATGCTTTGTTTCGAATTTGTGTATCCGATTACATTTTCTTACAACAACGGAACTGCTATAACAGCAACGAGTTTAGACGGTTTGTTAGACATTTTAAACAATGAATCTTCAACGCTTTATCTTGAAGGTGTGGTGTTTCCGTTTCAAGTGCAAAGCGGCGGTGCTGTCCAAACCATTACTAATGAAGCTGATTTAATTGCATTGATTATACAATGTGGTCTTCCAACTTTTAATGATGATTTGCAACATACTTATTGTTTTGATATTGTTTTTCCAATTCACGTTGGTTCAGGTGGACAACTTGTTACTATAGGTTCACAAACAGATTTGAATGCTTATCTCAACAATCCAAATAGTGGTTCAGAAGCGGATATTATTTTTCCAATTTCGGTAACGTATCAAAATCAAATTACAGTTATTCACAGCGTATATGAGTTTTATGATATGGTGAATAATTGCAATTCAAGTACATGCATTTGTACACAAGAATATGCTCCGGTATGTGTTCATACGCCTAATGGTGGCTATTTAGAATTTGGTAATCTGTGTTATGCACTTTGTGCAGGTTACACTCAAAATGATATTGTGGCATGTGGTCCGGTAACGGAATGTTTGATTACGGATCTGACTGCAGTTCCGGGTGATTGTAATCCTATTGGAGGAAGTTATGCGCTAACCATCAATTTCAACGCGGGCAATACAACAGCCACTCATTTTGAAGTTTGGGCCAACGATAACAGTGTACTTGGCGTGTATCCAATTGCTTCACTTCCGGTAACAATACCTAATTATCCACCATCAATATTAGGAATTCCTTTCGCTATTGTGAAAGTGGTAATTAATGAAAATAATGAGCAATGTTCAGCTACACAACAATTCAACATACCAATTTGCAATGGTGTTTGTACTTGCCCGCCAGAAGACAATCCGGTTTGTGTTCAAACGAGTGCTGGGATTACTCATTATGCAAACCCTTGCCTAGCAGCATGTGACGGTTTTACACCAAATGACTTTGTAAATTGCAATCCTGTAACTACGCATACTTTCGGACAATTATTAGGAACTTGTTTTCAAATAATGTATCCGGTGAATGTGCAACATCTTGGTGCCATAGTTACCGCACACAATGATGTCGAATTATTGCAATACTGGAATCCGTTAGTTTCATCACCTATGCCGGTCATGATTTATCCGATTACCGTGACTTTTCTGAATACAAATATGACTTACACATTTGCCAATCAGCAAGCATTCCAAAATCAGATTAATATTTCTTGCCCATAAGAATATTGTTTAAATGAAATAATTGAAAAAGAAGCGTTAATTAATTTTTTGTTACCACATATTCTTTCAGTAGGATATGTGGTAATGAATTTTATAAAACATGAGTCAAACCGATACAAAATCGAATTCTTGTTTGTGTTCAGAAGCGGTGTTTAAATCGGTTTTTGAATCGCATTTTAAATTGCTGCGGAACTTTCTAATTTACAAATTTCGAGATGTAGAACGAGCCGAAGATACAGCACAAAATGCCTTCGTGATTTTATGGGAAAACTGCGGTATTTTAAAACCCGAACAAGCCAAAAGCTTTTTGTTTACGACCGCCATTCGACTTTCACTCAATAGTATCAAGCACGATAAAGTGGTTTTAAATTTCGAATTGCAATCAAAACCAAAAGCCACGCACAACGAATCGCCGGAGTTTTTATTGGTTGAAAATGAACTCAAAAAACAACTCGAAAAAGCCATCAACGATTTGCCCGAAAAGCAGCGCACCGTTTTTTTGATGAATCGATTTGAGAATCATACTTACGTCGAGATTGCGGCGCTATTGGATTTGTCCGTAAAAGCGGTTGAAAAAAGAATGCATCTGGCCTTGATATCATTAAGAAAAGTAATTAAAAATGTATAACATTTTAGAAAATAAAAATGAAAACTACATCAGAAAATAACGCAAATGAAAGGTTCTTATCCGATTGGATTGCCGGTAAAATTACCGATGATCAATTGAAGACCATGGTTTCTGAATTCGATTTTAAAGCTTATCAAAAGCTCAAATTTTCATTGCAAGCTATTCAAGTTTCTGAAGCTGACATGCAGAAAAACTTTGCGGCCATTCAAGAAAAAATCGCCATCAAACAGCATCGAAAAAAATCAAAAGTTCGCCCGATTTTCGCTTATGCAGCCATTGCCGCGTCACTGGTTTTGTTTTTTGGATTGTATCATTTACTAGCATTTTCGAATACATTCCAAACGGATTATGGTAAAAGTGCCACACTTGTTTTGAGTGATCATTCGGAAGTAACCTTAAATGCAAAATCAAAAATGAGGTTTCCGTCGCTTTTTCAATACAACAGAACTTTAAAGTTAGAAGGTGAAGCTTATTTTAAAGTCGCCAAAGGCAGCACATTTACAGTAGAAACAGCTCAAGGAAAAGTGCAGGTTTTAGGTACTCAATTTAATGTGAATGTTAGTCAAGATTGCTTTGAAGTCCATTGTTTTGAAGGCAAAGTAAAAGTCACTACGCCAACAACGACGCATATTTTAACGCATGGGAAATCGGTTAGAATCTACAGGAATAATGCAGAAACTTGGGATGACGAAACCCATCAAAAACCAACATGGATTAACGGAGAATCATCCTTCAGCAATGCACCATTGCAAACCGTGATTGCGCAATTTCAAAACCAATATCATTATCAAGTGGAATTTCCAAAAACGTTGTCAACAGTCCGTTTTACAGGAAGTTTTACGCATCATGATTTCAATACGGCTTTGCAATCGATTTGTTTGCCGATGCATCTTAACTATTCTAAAACCGATTCCGAAACAATTCGAATTTCAGAATGAAACCCATTGTAACGCTGTTGATTTTCTTATTATTGACACCCATTTCCTGGTCTCAAAAAGTTCAGCAGCATTATTTTGATTTTACTTCAACAAAACTAAGTCAAGCGCTTTCAACAATCGAAACACAATTTGATGTCAAATATTCTTATGTCGATAGTATTGTTGCTCCAAAAGTGATTTCAGTAGTTCACAAAAAATACACTTTAACAGAAATCAATGCGGAAATTGAAAGTCAAACTTCATTAAAAATAACGCCAATCGACGCACGTTATTATTCGGTTTCGCAAAGCGATGAAGAACCCATTGGTGAAGAGCAACTGCAAGAAATTCTCGTCGAAGGTTTTTTATCAAAAGGAATTAATAAAAGCAATCAAAAAGTCATTTTGTCACCGCAAAAAATCGAAGCACTTCCAGGCGTTACTGATGCTGATGTTTTGCTTTCATTACAGCAATTGCCTGGCGTTAAAAGCCCCAACGAAACCGCTAGTGGATTGTATGTTCGCGGTGGAACTTCCGATCAGAATCTGATTTTGTGGGATGGCATTCGAATGTATCATCCAGGGCATTTGTTTGGGATGATTTCTGGTTTTAATCCAAATGTATCGCAAACGGTTCACTATCAAAATAAGGGAACGCATCCTAAATTCGGCGAACGTATTTCGAGTGTGATTGAAATTCAATCGACCGATAAAATTGAAGATACATTGAAAGTTGATGCCGGCATCAATGCTTTGAATGCCGATGTTTATATCAAAGCACCGTTGCTTAAAAAGACATTGGGCTTGCAACTTTCGGGCAGAAAATCTTTTACCGAATGGCTTCAAACTGCAACCTTTAACTCACTGGCAGAGAAAGTGTTTCAGAATACCAATTTCAAAAATTTTGATGATCGAAATAAATTTCAATTTGAAGATTATTCAGCAAAACTCAATTACAAACCTAATGAAAAAACCGATTTGTCATTCACCAGTATTTGGATTGACAACAATTTAAATTTCACAACAGAAACCGAAACGGATGGCATTCACAATCAAAAAATGATGATTGAAAATCAAGGTTTCAGCTTGAATTGGAATCAACAATACGGCTCAAAATGGAATCAAAAAACACTACTATATTATTCTGCTTACACTTTTGATTACAAAAAAAACAAAAACAAAACAGCTGATACTTTTGAGCTTTTTCAAAAACTAAATCGAGTTACAGATTCCGGTGTTGAAAGTAGTTTTGATTATAAAGTCAATAGCAAACTCAATGTTGAATTGGGTTATCAACTTTCAGGAAATGCTGTTTCACATTCGTTTACCAGTGAAAGCCAGGATTTGAGTATTATTTTAGACCAAAAGCAGTTGTATAGCATTACACATTCGGGTTATTCCTTTCTAAAATACAAATTAGAAACTTGGAATTTTCAAGCCGGTGCACGATATAATTATTTTAGTTCTTTAAAATCGAATAGTTTTGAACCGCGACTTTTCATTCAAAAAAACATTACGAATGCTTTGATTTTTCAAACGTCTTATGAGCGGAAAAGTCAAATTATGAGTCAAGTTCGCGAAAGTGTTGTGAATGATTTAAGCTTAGAAAATTACTTGTGGATTTTGTCCGACAACGAAAATTATCCGATTCAAAAAGCCAATCAATATACCCTGGGATTGATTTATAAAACGCAATCTTGGGTGTTTGATGTGGATGCATATTATAAAATGACGAAAGGCATCACTTCATTGACTTTCGGATTTTTAAATCAATTTGATTCCACGATGCACCAAGGCAAAGGCTTTACGAAAGGTTTGGATGTTTTGATTCAGAAAAATGCACCGACTTGGCGCACTTGGATGACATATACTTTTCAGGATTCCCAAAATAGGTTTGAAGATTTGAATGATAACCATTATTTCGCTATTAATGCTGATATCAAACACGCTTTCAACATATCGTTTTATAAAAAATGGAATCATTATTCATTGTCAACCGGTTGGTTTTGGCATACAGGAAAACCTTATAGTTTGCTCGATGCAACGAATCAGGTAGAATCGTTCAACACCGAACGTTTACCAGCGTATCATCGTTTGGATATATCGGGAATGTATCATTTTCACGAGCAAAAAGCGTGGTCAGGAAAAGTCGGTTTTTCGATTTACAATGCCTACAATCAGCGTTCCTTAATCAGTAAAGAATACGAAAGACAATATGCCACCATTGGCAGTACGATTCGTGCGACCTATAAAGTGCAGGATTATTATTCGCTTGGTATTACGCCGAATGTGTTTGTTCGAGTAGCTTTTTAAAATTTTACTTCAAAATATGTGTGCTCAAAATTTTGTACACTTCATTGATGTTATTTCCACCTTTTCCGAATTGTTTGCTGATGGGCATCGCTTCATCTTTAATCCAGATTTTTAATTCGGCATCTAAATCTAAAATTCCGGCACTTTCTTTAGAGAATTTAATCACATTCGAATACGGAATCGAAAGATAATCTACTTTGCTTCCGACAAGTTGTTTCTCTACTAAAATCAAACGTTTGTTGGTGAAGATAAACATGTCTTTGATCATTTTGAACGCTTTCTCGATGTTTTCTCCATCAATTAAAATTGGTTCAAATTCTTTGGCTACGTTGTCTAAATCAACTTCAGAAGCATTGCCTAAAATGGCGTTGAATATTCCCATAATGGTGTTTTTTTGTTTTTTTGAATGCCAAAAATACTTCAAATTAATTTCTGTGTGAATATAATTTGACTAATTTTAACGTCATATAAAGTATACGCCATGTTAGTTAAAGTATTTGGAAGCGCCGTTTTTGGGGTCGAAGCCACGACCATTACCATTGAAGTCAATATTGATAAAGGTATCGGATACCATCTCGTAGGGTTGCCCGATAACGCCATTAAAGAAAGCAGTTACCGCATTGCTGCCGCACTCAAAAATAACGGGTATTCCTTGCCCGGAAAGAAAATCACAATCAACATGGCGCCGGCCGATTTACGCAAAGAAGGTTCTGCTTACGACCTGACTTTGGCGATTGGAATATTGATCGCTTCAGGGCAGATTCAAGCTGAAGAAAGCGCACAATATCTCATCATGGGCGAATTGTCGCTTGATGGTAGTTTGCAGCCTATAAGAGGAGCACTGTCTATCGCTATTAAAGCCAAAGAAGAAGGTTTCAAAGGATTTTTTCTGCCGAAACAAAATGTCAAAGAAGCAGCTATTGTTTCGGGACTTGATGTTTATGGTGTTGAAAATCTTCAAGAAGTCATTGATTTTTTTGAAGGTAATGGCACAATACAACCAACGCAAATTAATACGCAAGAAGAATTTCAAAAGTGTCTCGATTTTCCGGAGCATGATTTCAGCGATGTCAAAGGTCAGGAAAGTATCAAACGTTGTATGGAAATCGCTGCGGCTGGTGGTCATAATATCATTTTGATTGGTCCGCCAGGTTCAGGAAAAACGATGTTGGCCAAACGATTGCCGAGTATTTTGCCACCGATGACGCTGCGGGAATCATTAGAAACTACAAAAATTCACAGTGTTGCCGGAAAATTAAAAGAAATTGGATTGATGAACCAGCGGCCGTTTCGGAGTCCACATCATACGATTTCTAAT
The DNA here is from genome assembly GCF_031411595.1 of Flavobacterium sp. GTDB lineage: Bacteria > Bacteroidota > Bacteroidia > Flavobacteriales > Flavobacteriaceae > Flavobacterium. Next base: position 31,679 of record NZ_JANOBI010000034.1, read on the forward strand.
GTGGCACTTGTCGGCGGTGGCAGTTATCCGCAACCCGGAGAAATATCGATGGCGCATAATGGTGTTTTGTTTTTGGATGAACTGCCGGAATTCAAACGAGAAGTTTTAGAAGTCATGCGACAACCTTTGGAAGATCGCGAAGTGACGATTTCGCGGGCTAAATTCACCGTAACTTATCCGTCTTCTTTTATGTTGGTGGCGAGTATGAATCCTAGTCCAAGTGGGTTTTTTAATGATCCGTCTGCGCCTGCAACTTCTTCACCCAATGAAATGCAACGGTATTTGAGTAAGATTTCCGGGCCGTTGTTAGACCGCATCGACATTCATATTGAAGTCACGCCGGTACCTTTTGAAAAACTATCAGACAATCGAAAAGCAGAAAGCAGTCATGTGATTCGCGAGCGTGTTACTAAAGCGCGTGAACTTCAATCTGTTCGATTTGAAAATATACCAACCGTCAATTATAATGCACAGATGAGTACGAAATTGATTCGCGAATTTTGTGCTTTGGATGAAACGTCTTTGCAATTATTAAAAACCGCGATGGAACGATTGAACTTATCAGCGCGTGCTTATGACAGGATTTTAAAAGTTTCCAGAACAATTGCAGATTTGGAAGGTTCCGATTTGGTTGGTGCGTCGCACATTGCAGAGGCGATTCAGTATCGAAGTTTGGATCGGGAAGGTTGGTTGGGATAAAGTAAATTTCACAAGTTATACAAAGAATATCACAACAGTTTTTTTAAGAGTATCATGAACTTTATAGGGTTGTAAAACACTAATAGTCAAACGGCTATAGTATTAACTCTTTAAAAACACAATCATGAAAAAAGTAGTACTCTTAATGTTTTTCATTGTAGCAACAATGCAATCTCAGACGGTTAATTATACGGCCAGTACCGTCAATTTTTGTAATCCTGAAAGAGGATTTTATAAGTATACCATCGGAAGAAGTTTGGGCACTTTTTCACCTTTGGTCGAATCGGATTTGATGGGTTATCGTAACAATGATAAAATTACTTTGATTTTGCGGATGTATTCTTTGGATGCTTTCAAAACGACTCCAATTTCAGATGATTTTCTAAATAAAATTGAAAATGACTTTACTATTATGAGAAGTTCAGGAGTGAAATGTGTTATAAGATTCCGATATACAGATGCCGATGGACAAGATGCAACAAAAGCTCAAATCATCGCGCATATCAATCAGTTGAAAGTGATTACCATGGCCAATGAGGATGTTATTTCATCGATGTCTGCGGGTTTTATTGGTCAGTATGGCGAGTGGTATAGCAGTGTCAATTTTGGAACATCAAATCTTTCAGCACAAAACTTAGCGGATAGAAAAGAAATTGGACTCAAAATTATGGAAATGGCACCCAATAGAATGGTCGCTTTTAGAACGCCTTTCATTCAAAGAAGCATTGCAGGGAATACGCCAATAGTTACAGCTAATGCCTATAACGGCAGCACTGCATCGAGAGTTGCGTTGCACAATGATGCTTTTTTATCTAGCGATTCCGATTATGGAACTTACACGAATACCGCAACAGACTATCCTTATTTAGAAGCACAAAGTCGTTATACATATAGTGGTGGAGAATCAAATGATTTGGATGAAACTTACTCCAATTGCACCAATGCATTGTATAGTTTAGCTCGATTCCATTACAACTACCTTAATTCGGGTTATTTTCCGGCGGTACTATCGCTATGGCAAATGAATGGCTGTTACAACGAAATTCAAAGAAGATTAGGGTATCGGTATGAATTGATTTCAACATCTATTAGTAATAGTGTATTAACGATCAACCTCAAAAATGTAGGATTTGCCAATCTATTTAATGAAAGAACGGCTTATTTGGTTTTTAGAAATTTCAATACAGGTGTTGAATATAGCGCCGCCTTAAATACAGATCCCAGATTATGGATGGCCGGTAGTTCGACACAAATCGTTAAAAATATGGCTGATGAAACTTTGCCGGCCGGTAATTATCAATTGTTTTTGAATGTTCCTGATGCTGCAATAGCGAGTCCGTTAAACTCCATTCAATTTGCTAATGCTAATGTTTGGGAATCGCTTAAAGGTTATAATAATTTAAGTCAATTGTATACTGTGGGTGCTTTAGGAATTCATGCTTTTGTTGCAGGCAATAATGTTGTCATCAATGATTTGACAAACTATAAACTTCAAATTTTTGATTTAACCGGTAGATTAGTATCAAAATCACTCGATATTTCTAATTTACAAAATGCGGTTTACATTCTGAAAATACAATCAGATCAAGGTGATTTTACACAAAAGATTTTCAAACAATAAGTTGGATGCATCACAAGTCTAGTTATTTATGCAAGTTTTTATTAACAGAATTATACTATTTAATTTCATAATTGTATAACACTATTCGCTAAAATCTGATGACTTTTATAAAACTTTATTAATAGTTTTAATACAGTAACTTTTATACTGCTGAATCTGGACACGAATTACCTACTATAGTGTCCCAGTAGTATTCTAACAACACTATAATTAATGTTGGTTTGTTCATGAACCCAATTTAAGAGACTTTATTGGTTTAATTATAGTGTTGTTTTTTATTTGGAATTTGTATTTTTGAAAATATAATTTTTCAACATGAAAATCATCATTTCTCCGGCAAAATCGCTCAATTTCGAATCGCCTTTACCCACTCAAAAGCATACTTTACCTAAATTTCTTAAGGATAGCCGAGCTGTTCATAAGGAGATTAAAAAGAAGAAACCAAAAGAATTGATGGAATTGATGTCGATTTCAGACAAGTTGGCTGATTTGAATTGGCAACGCAATAAAGTTTGGAAAACGCCTTTTACTAATGAAAATGCAAGACCTGCGATGTACGCTTTTGCCGGTGATGTTTATATTGGACTTGACAGTTATTCGATTTCCGAAGAAAAATTAGAATCGTTGCAAGACAAACTCAGAATTCTTTCGGGTTTGTATGGTTTGCTCAAACCACTCGATTTAATCCAAGCCTATCGATTAGAAATGGGAACGCATTTGCCCATTGGCGAGCATAAAAATTTATACGAATTTTGGAAACAAAAACTCACTGCTGCCTTAAACAAAGAACTTAAAAAAGGTGAACTTTTTATCAATCTGGCAAGCAATGAATACGCTTCAGCCATCGATTTCAAAGCACTCAAAGTTCCCGTTTTAACAGTAGATTTCCTCGATTCAAAAGATGGAAAACTCAAGATGATTAGTTTTTTCGCGAAGAAGGCGAGAGGCTTGATGGTGCGCTATATCATCGATACCAACGCCGAAACCATCGAAGACTTGAAAGGATTTCATTATGAAGGTTATCGCTTTGATGCCAATTTATCTAAAAATAATACTTTGGTTTTCACGCGCTAACTGCATGTGTTAATTAAATTGCTGTTTTATAGTATTTTATTACATTTACGTCCATTAAAAATAATAATTATGATTAAAAAAAGTTTCGTATTCTTAGGAATACTGTGTTCGTTGAGTTTGTTTGCTCAAGATGAATTGATCAAAAAAGTGATTGGTAATGCTTCGGTGAATTCAAAATTTGAATTTAAAGAGGTTATTAATGTTGAAAATACATCGATTAAAAGTCAAGGTTCTGCGGGAACTTGCTGGAGTTATTCAGGAAATTCGTTCATAGAATCTGAAATGATTAAAAACGGAAAAGCACCGGTTGATTTGGCTGAAATCTTTTCTGCACGCAACGTTTATATGGGTAAAGCCAGAAACTACGTTCTTTTTAATGGGAATTTAGGATTGGGCGACGGCGGCGAAACACACGATGTTATGAATATGATGCGCAAATACGGAGCGATGCCACAGCAAGCATACACTTATGAAGATTATGGAAAAGGCGTGGTGAAATCAGATGAATTTCAAGCGAAATTTAAAGAGATATTGGATGCTTATATCAAGAATACCGACCCAAATAAAGGCGCTTCTTGGGTGAAAGAAATCAACAACTATATGGATGAAAAATTAGGGAAATTGCCTGAAACTTTTGCTTATGCAGGAAAAACCTATACACCAAAAACATTCGCCAAAGAAGTAGTTGGAATCAATCCTGATGATTACGTTGAATTCTCGTCTTATAAAGACAATCCATATTATCAAAAAATGGTTTTGCCGGTTCCTGATAATTGGAGTTATGATCAAGTGTATAATGTTCCAATGAAAGAATTGACAGATATTATCGACTTCGCCTTGACGAAAGGTTACACGGTAGCTTGGTCATCTGATGTTTCCGAGCCTTATTTTAGCTGGAGAAATGGAGTGGCTGAAGTACCTGATTTGGATATCTACAACATCACACCGGAGCAAAAGAAAACCTTGTTTGATGGTCCGATTAAAGAGAAAGAAGTAACGGAAGATTTGCGTTTGGAAGGTTTGTATACACTCACAACAACCGATGATCACGCGATGCAAATCGTTGGTTTGGCCAAAGATCAAAATGGAAAAGAATATTATAAAGTGAAAAATTCTTGGGGAGAAACCAATGATTATAAAGGTTATTTGTATGTGACCAAAGCGTTCGTACAATTAAAATCTACAGGGATTTTGCTCAATAAAGCAGGTATTCCGAAAGCCACTAAAAGTAAGATTAGAGTATAAATGAAAAATCCCGATGTGAATCGGGATTTTTTTTTAAATTTATTCAAACTCTTCGTAAAGTCGTAAAGTTTCTCTGGTAACTTTTCTTTGGTTTAAAGACAACTCACGCATCGATTCTACACCGTTTTTTGCACAGCGATTGATGCGACTCAAGCCATATGATAATTCTTCTAATTTTTTAGCTTCTAATGCAGTCAGCTTGCTTTTTATTTGCGAAATAAACTCTAAAAAATCAGGTAATGCGTGATGATGTTCATCG
>NZ_JANOBI010000035.1:0-241528 GCF_031411595.1 Flavobacterium sp.
CAAATTTCATATTTAATTTTTCCTCAATTACGATTTTTTTCATTTTTGATTGAATGACTTTATAATCTGAATAATTTTTTAATGAACCAGTATCTTGAAGTAAATTACTAATTTTTTTAAAAGTTATTGAATCATATAAACTCGGTTGTTCTTGACTTTTCATATAAAATCGAGCATTATAAATAGCAATTTCATCTTGTAAAAAAACATTGTTTTGTTTTATAACTTCAATGTATTTATTATTAGTTTCACTACAACTTACAAGAGAAAGTATGACTATAAGGAATGCATATATTTTCATAATTGAAAATTCATAATTTTCACTTTCATTGCTTCAGTAAAAGGTTCGGCTTTAATGTCATTTCGGTCTTTGTTGAAAGCTACGTTTACTAATGTGACTTCACCCGATAAAGTAGTTTTTCCTGTTTCATCTATGAACTCGAAGCCACATAAAACAGAAGCGAAACCTAGGTTTTTAACCCATAACTTCTTTTGCAATACTTGTCCCAATCGTGCTGCGTTTTTGAATTGCACTTTGAGGTCAACCGTTGGGATTCCGTTGGTTTCGTGCATTTCGTGAAACGGTCTGTCGAGTGCTTCTTCAAACCAATCTTCTACCAAATCATTAAGCATTTCGAGAAATCTAGGATAAAAAACAATGCCAGCATAATCGACGTGTTTGAAACGGATTTTTTCGGTTTTAATAAAGGGTTGATTCATTATTGCTTGATGAATTTGGTTTGATAAGTTTTATGGTTTGATGTGGCTTGAAGGAAATAGATTCCAGAGGCAAGGTTTTGTGTATTGATCAGATTAGTGTTCTGCGTTTGCCTGATGATTGTTTTTCCAGATAAATCTGTGATAAGAACCTGATCTATAATGTCATTATTAGGCGTTTTAACATCGAGTAAGTTGGTGGTCGGGTTGAGGAAAACAACCAGGTTTTCATATTGGAAAGTGGCATTCGACAATGGATCAGGAGCCAGCTTCACCATTAAAAAATCGATGTAGCCGTGACTCGCCGTAATATCGCCGTCGGACGAAAAGGCTTCGCCTGATACAATATATCCACCGTCTGCAGTAGGCATGATACTGTTGAAATAATCATCATCGCTGCCTCCGATTTTCTTTTGCCATTGGATTATTCCCGCGGCATCCAGTTTTACGATCCAGGCTTTGCCGTTTCCGGGTATGTTCAACAAATCACCATTACTGGAAAATGTATTGCCGCAGAAGATATAACCTCCGTCTGGCGTGAGGCTGATACTTTCGGCATTTTGCAATTGCGTGCCTCCATAGGTTTTTTGCCATTCGATATTCGCATCGGCAGTCAATTTCACTACCCAAGCTTTGTAGCCTTTATGACCAAAAGCGATAAACCCGTTGTCGGGCGTTTTGCGGATTGACCGGATCATTTCGCAGCCGTTATCGCCTAATGATTTCTGCCATTGAATTTGTCCAGTGGGTGTGAGTTTTACAATCCAAGCGTCATAGCAACCCTGCATCGAGGTAACGTCGCCATCTGAAGAAGTCGTATAACCGGCAACAATATAGCCTCCGTCCGTATCCTGTATCACGCATTTGGCCTGGTCGCCATTGCTTCCGCCCAACGCTTTTTGCCATTGCAGCGTACCTTGGTTATCTATTTTTGCGACCCAGAAATCGTAATCGCCATGAGCACCTGAAACGTCACCATTGTTACTTGATGTAGTTAAGCCGCACATGATGAAGCCGTTATCTGTTGTCTTTTCGAGATGGGCGGCCTCCTCAACACCGCTGCCCCCGTAGGTTTTCTGCCATAGAATATTTCCGGTCTGGTCAATTTTCACCGCAAGGAAATCACCATGCCCATCGTTATTCGTAATGTCACCATCGTTTGATGATGCCGTGCCACCAATGACATAATTCCCATCGTTCAACTGCACAATAGAACGGGCGAAATCGGTTCCCGTGCCACCTATACTTTTTGTCCACTGGACGCTTCCCGTCACATCAATCTTAAATACTAGCAAATCGGCGTTGCCTTCACCGCAGCTATGGTTTCCTACAATGTCTCCATCGCAGGAAGTGGTATAGCCGCAGCTGATATAGCCACCGTCATTGGTCTGGATGATCGAATAGGAAGTATCGCCTTCACTACCGCCGTAGGTTTTTAGCCATTCGACAGCCGGTGCTTGTGCAAAACAATTGATTGTAATCAGAATGAACAGTAATTTTTTCATGGCGATTTCGGCTTAAAATTTTTCTATGGAGGCCTTTTTCCAAAAGTACAAAAATTCCTTTGGAACGGTACTTTCATACAACAAACATCCTTTATCTAATTCGGGATATATTTCATAAAACGTCTGCACTTTGGTTCTGTCGACTCGTGTGCTCACAGCGGTTCTGTCTACATCATCGGGGTGGTTGATTCCGGCTGATGCCATTAAGTCCATCGCACTTTTAACCGTTTCTTTTTGATAGCGTGCTACACGAATGCTTTTTTCTTCTGGAACCAAACCTTTCATTAATGCAGGATCTTGTGTGGCAACGCCAGTTGGGCAAGTATTTGCGTGACATTCTAACGCTTGAATGCAACCGAGTGCGAACATCATGCCTCGGGCGGAATTGCATAAATCGGCACCAAGCGATAGGTTTCTGATAATGTCAAAACCCGTAATGACTTTGCCACTGCAGATGATTTTGATTTGGTCTTTTAGATCGAAGCCGTTTAAAGCATCGTACACAAAAGCCAACGCGTCGCGCAAAGGCATGCCTACGTGATCGGAATATTCTTGTGGTGCTGCACCGGTTCCGCCTTCTCCGCCATCAACCGTGATAAAATCGAGGTAGGTTTTCGTTTCGACCATCGCTTTGCAAATGGATAGAAATTCGGATTTATTGCCGATGCAGATTTTCATCCCAATGGGTTTTCCTTCGGAACCTTTTCGCAATAGTTTTACAAAATCCATTAATTCTAATGGCGTGGTAAAAGCCGAATGACTTGGTGGTGAAACGATGTCGTGTCCTTTAGAAACCAAACGTATTGCAGCGATTTCGTCGGTTACTTTTTCTTTGGGAAGGATGCCGCCGTGACCGGGTTTCGCGCCTTGAGAGAATTTGATTTCAATCATTTTGACATTGTCGAGTGTGGCTCGTTTGACGTATGCTTCATAGGAAAATTTTCCGTCATCAGTTCTACAACTGAAGTAACCTGTGCCGATATTCCAAACGACATCGCCGCCTGTTAAATGATATTGAGACAAACCACCTTCGCCGGTATTGTGATAAAAGCCACCTTGCTTGGCTCCAGCATTCAATGCTAAAATTGCATTTTTGCTTAATGAACCGTAGCTCATGGCACTGATATTAAACAAGCTTGCCTCATACGGTTTTTCGCATTGAGATGAACCAATTCTTACACGTGGATTTTCATTAACTTGATTAAAAGGAATCGCACGAATGCTGTGGTTGATCCATTCGTAACCTTCATCGTAGACATTCAATTGTGTACCGAAAGGTTGTGAATCGACGGCTTTTTTGCTACGTTCGTATACCAAATTGCGTTGTAGTCGATTGAACGGTTTGCCTTCTAGATCGGTTTCGATAAAATACTGGCGCATTTCGGGACCAAGAGATTCTAGAAGATAGCGCAGTCTTCCTAACAATGGGAAGTTTTTGCGAATGGTATGTTTCGATTGATACATATCGTATAATCCCATTAGAATTAATGGAATAAATATCAATAAGAGAAATGAAAATTTCCAATTAACATAAGATAGTATGCCGATTATTGCCAGTGAAGTAAGTGCAAATATTAAAAATGCTTTTCTCATGTTTATTTAACTTTATCCACAGATTATGCAATCTTTTTAATCTTTGGCTATTTTATTATTTTAATTTGAATCTTTGGATTTTTCCGGTTTCAGTTTTAGGCAATTCGTCTACAAAATAAATGGTTCTTGGATATTTATATGGTGCAGCTACTTCTTTAAACCACAGCTGTATAGATTTCTCTAAATCATTCGATGCTTTACTTTTTTCTTTGAGAACAATGTGGGCGCAAACCACCATGCCGCGCTCTTCGTGGGGCAATCCTACAACAGCACATTCTAAGATTTCGTCATGTGTTAAAAGCACACTTTCGACTTCAATAGCCGCAATATTATATCCTGAAGAAATAATCATATCATCGCCTCGCGCTACAAACCAGAAATAGCCTTCTTCGTCTTGACGGAAGATATCGCCGGTGATGTTCCAGCCGTTTTCGACATATTCTTTCTGCTTTTCAATTCGATTTAAATATTTGCAACCTGTAATGCCTCTGACTACTAACCGACCTGCTTCATTTCTGGGTAATTCTTTGCCTTCAAGATCAACAATTTTGGCTTCGTAACCTGTAATGGCAACGCCTGTGGCGCCAGGTTTCATATTGGTTTCGTTCGATGAAATGAAAATATGCAGCATTTCTGTTGCACCAATGCCATCGATGATTTTCAAACCTGTAGTGTCATACCAATCTTGCCAAACTTTCAAGGGTAAAGTTTCTCCGGCAGACACGCATTTTCTTAGACTAGAAATATCATATTCATTGACTTTAGTCGTAATGATTCTCCAAGCAGTTGGAGCTGTAAAACAAATGGTGATATGATGGTTTTGAATGACTTCAAGCAACAAATCCGGTGATGGTTTTTCTATTAGAAATGTTGATGCTCCGAAATACATCGGAAATAAAACCAAGCCACCCAAGCCAAATGTAAAACCCAATGGTGGACTTCCAATAAAAATATCATCGGCAGTTGGTTGCAACGAATAGTTTGGAAATGCTTCACAAATATTGAGAATATCCTTGTGATAATGCGAAGTCATCTTGGGCAAACCAGTAGTTCCTGAAGTAAAACCAATCAAAGCAACGCTATCGGATTTTGAATGAAAATTGTTAAACGACTTAGGTTTGTTTAGCATTAAAATTTCCAATTCAGAAGGTTTTGTTTGTGAACCGTCGAAATAGCTCGTGCTTTTTAGAAATGGTGATTTTACCAATTTCATTTCTTCGTCTAAATCCATATCACAAAGCGCGTGGGATATTTCGGCACAATCAATAAAAGTTGTCAATTCCTTTGCTCGCAATAACGGCATCGTAGCCACGACAATGCCTCCGGCTTTTAGAACAGCATACCAGCAAGCGACCATCATCGGATTGTTGGCCGAACGAATCAGTACGCGATTGCCGGATTTTAATCCTAAATCATCTATTAAAACATGAGCGATTTGATTGGCTTTTTCGAATAATTGCTGGTAGGTCCAAATGGTTTCAAAAGTGCGCAGACAAATCGCGTTTCCATGACCTGATTGAATATGATAATCAAGCAAACGTTCTACACAATTCAACATTTCTGGTTGTTGAAATTGCGGTAAATTATAAATATAATCAGGTTGTAATTCCAAAGCTGGCAAATGATCATGGGCGAAATTGTCTTCGTAATGCTTCATGATTTAACTATTTAAAAAACTTTGAATGTTAGCAAAATAAACTTCCGGAACATCGAGCCAGCCGTAATGCGCACAATGGTCCATCAACACGAGTTTTGAATTGGGAAAAGCTTTGGCGGTTTTTTGAGCAGTATCTACCGTAATAATGTCATTCTTGCCTTGTAATACAAGAACCGGCCTGTCAAAATTTAAGAATTTTCGGGAACAATCGTAGTTAATTTTGAATAGGTCTTGAATCACCAAATTATTAATCTCACCATTAAATTGCTGCAATCTTTCGGCTATAATTGGTGCTTTCGATTTGTCAAAAACATAAGCAAACGCTAAATATTTTGTACGCCCTTTTCTGGTTTCAAGTGAAGTATCGCCTTGGTCTTGTTTCTTTTGAAAATAAGCCAAACTATCTCTTTGCATTTGGGTAAGATTGGCTTGCTGTCTTTTTGCGACATAGGAAGTAAACTCCATATTGATGCCACCGGAACTTGAAAGAATCAATTTGTCAATACGCTCGGGATGTTTAGACGCATAATAAGCAGCCATAATACCACCGAATGAATGTCCGAAGAGGGTCCATTTTTCTATGTTGAGATATTGTCTGAGGTTTTCCATGTCTTCGACCATCAAATCCATCGTAATGGTTTTTGAATTTAAAGACGTTACCGTAGATTTTCCGGTTCCTCGTTGGTCGTAGGTGATGGTTTGATAATCGTATTGGGTTAATGTTTGGGCGATATTGGTGAATCCGTCGCTGTTCATTCCCGGGCCACCATTGATAATCAGCATCGGTTTTCCTTTACCAAAAATTCGATAATGCAATTTAGAATTGCCGCTATTGATGATTTCTTCGGTTTGTGCTTGGACTGATATTGATATCATAAACAATATAAAAATTGAAGTTTTCATTTATGGTTTATGACTTTCAGGTTTGAGTTCTTTTTTCATGGCTTCCATATTTTTTCTTTCCGATTGATGGAATGGATACAAATGCGAAACGCCAGCTTTATATTGATTCGGAATATCCGATGGTTTGTATTGCTCGTGTGCTTGTGCATGACGGACAAAATTCGGATCGAGCAATAATGGTCTGCCTAAAGCTACTAAGTCGGCTCTGCCATTCAATAATATGGTATTGATTTGATCAATGTCTTGAATATAACCTGTTGTTATTGTTGGTGTATGAATCGTATTTCGGATTAAATCAGAAAAAGGTGTTTGCCACATTCTGCCGATTTGAGGTTGCTGGTTTTCGACGGTATTGCCTGTAGAAACATTGATGATATCAGCGCCCGCGTTTTTGAAAGCTTCACAAATGAACAAAACATCTTGTTCTGAAATACCGTTTTCTGCCCAATCGGAAGCGGAAACCCGAACAGACATGGGTTTGTTCTGAGGAAAAACTTCACGCATGGCTTGGAATACTTGCAGCGGGAATTTGATTCTGTTTTGGATTGGTCCGCCAAATGCATCTTTTCTAATGTTGGTTAATGGAGACAGAAAAGAGGCCAATAAAAATCCGTGATGCGCTTGCAATTCTATCATATCAAATCCGGCTTCTTCTGCGAAAATGGTGGCGTTTACAAATTCTGAAATAATATTGTCCATATCAGAAACGGTCATTTCTTTTGGTGTTGCTATAGCTGCTGTGAATGGAATCGGTGATGCAGAAATCAAATCCCAACCGTTTTTAGTTAATGGAATATTATTACCCACAGAAGGCACATTCACAGAGCCTTTTCTGCCTGAATGTCCGAGTTGAATTCCGATTTTTGTTTTACTGTATTTGTGGACGTAATTCACGACTTTCTTCCACTTAAGCATTTGTTCTTCAGACCAAATTCCGGCACAACCTAAAGTGATTCGACCTGTTTTTGAAACGGCAGTCATTTCTGTTAATATCAATCCGACTCCGCCAGTAGCACGGGCACCATAATGCACCAAATGCCAATTCGAAACCAATCCGTTTTCAGCGGCATATTGCCCCATTGGCGACATTACTATTCGATTTTTTAATTGCATTTCTCGAAGTGAAAACTCTGTAAAAGCGGCGGGCGTTTTGACTTTGAAATTGCCAATATTGCAATTGAATTCGGTCAATACTTTCTCTGTAAACGTTTCATCTCGCAATGCTAGATTTTCATAAGTCACTTTTTTAGAACGCGTCATCACACCAAATGCAAATTGCATAAAATCGTGTTGCATGTGGCGTTCGATATTTTCAAACCAATCCAAAGAAACATTTGCGGCATGTTGAATCATTTCTACACGATTGCGGCGCAACTGATTGTATTTTTCAAACGCTTTGGTGGTATTGGTTTTATGCTCGATGATCGAATCGGCTAACGCAATCGCACATTCCATCGCCAATTTGGTTCCGGAACCGATAGAGTAGTGGGCAGTCGCTTTGGCATCGCCGAGTAATACTATGTTTTTATAGTTCCATTTTTCATTGGTGACGTGTGGAAATTGTCGCCAATGTGATTTGTTTGAAATTAATCCATGACCATCGAGCTCTTCGGCAAAAATTTCAGTCAGTTTTTTAATTGTGTCTTTTTCATCGGTGGTTTCAAAATCGGCGTTGTTATATGTGTTTTCAGTACATTCGAAAATCCAGGTACTCATGCCTTTTTCATATTGATAGGTATGCGCTGTGAATGTTCCGTGAATGGTCGTTTTGAAAAAATACGTAAAAGCATCTAACGGTTTTGTAGATCCTAGCCAAACGAATTTGTTCTTTTTGAGCGTAACATTCGTTCCGAATTGCTTGGAGAATTTCTCGCGAATTGGACTGTTAATTCCATCACAAGCTACGATATAGGTCGAATCTTTAAATTGAGACAAGTCTTCAACATTGTGTTCGAAATGAAGATTGACACCTTCTTCCTTACAACGTTGTTGCAACAATTGCAATAGTGTTTTTCTCGAACAACCACAAAATCCATTGCCGGAAATGCGGACGATTTCACCATCTCGGGCGATATCCAAATCATCCCAATAGGCGAATTTTGTTCGGATTAAATCGTAAGATTTCGGATCACGAGATAAAAACTCACTCAATGTTTCATCAGAAAAAACGACGCCAAAACCAAAACTGTCATCCGCTTTGTTGCGTTCGTAAAGATCGATTTGGCAATCTGGTATTGCTTTCTTTAATAAAATGGAGAAATACAATCCACCAGGTCCGCCACCAATTACTGTTACTTTCATTGTTTATCTTTTAATAGAAAAAATTTCTCCTAGTTTAGCATAGTTCGAACCTGCCAATCGAGACACAGGTTTATAAACAGCTAAATTAATTTTTGTGTCATCGAGCAAAATGGCATCATCAATATGAAACATCACTACTCTTCCAATGATAATGGTGGAGCCACCATTTTTGTGGTTTTCTAATGTATAATGATGTACCAGTTCACATTCCATAGCGACCGGACTGCCTTGCACTCGTGGAGGTTTTACTTTTAAAGATGGGATTGGGGTTAGTTTTGCAAAATCGAATTCGCTTTCATGCGCGGGAATCGGATGTGCAGTATCGTTCATTTGATCGACCAAATTTTCGGTAACCATATTGACTACAAATTGTTTGGTCTTGAGTACATTGTTGAGCGTGTCTTTGATATTATTATTGCTTCTAGAAGCAGAAAACATTACATGTGGCGGGTCATCGCCAACGGCATTAAAATAAGAAAAAGGCGCCAAATTATAAATTCCGTCTTCACCAATCGATGAAATCCAACCGATTGGACGTGGAATAATAGTGCCTGTAAGTAATTTATATATGGATTTTTGGTCCATTTCCTGAGGATCGAGTTGCATGTATGTATTGTTTATACAAATTAAGCGAAAAAAATAAAACGAATATTCACAATATCGGACTTTTTAAAGCTTTCATCTATTAATTTGGCAAAATATCGATAATGACTTCTTTTGTTTGGAAGTATTTCTATATTTGATTATCAAATTTTAAATCGGCATGAGTAAAACAGCAACAAAAGGCATATGGAAAGTCATTTCGGCCTCATCCATGGGTACGCTAATCGAATGGTATGACTTCTATATTTTTGGTAGTTTGGCGGTGGTTATTGCTACCAAGTTTTTTCCTTCAGGAAATCCGACCGCAGCATTCCTTTCAACCTTGGCCACTTTCGCCGCTGGATTCGTAGTGCGTCCGTTTGGAGCACTTTTCTTCGGAAGGTTGGGCGATTTGATTGGAAGGAAATATACTTTCATGGCCACATTGTTATTAATGGGCGGTGCCACTTTCCTAATTGGCTGCGTGCCTAGTTTTGAAACGATAGGTTATATGGCTCCGTTATTAGTATTGATATTAAGACTATTACAAGGATTGGCTTTAGGTGGTGAATATGGAGGCGCAGCTACTTATGTTGCGGAACATTCACCAAAAAACCAACGTGGATATTGGACATCGTGGATTCAAACTACTGCAACAGTTGGTTTGTTTGTTTCTTTGATGGTAATTCTTGCTACTAAAAACATTTTATCCGAGCAAGCCTTTGATGAATGGGGTTGGCGTGTGCCATTTTGGGTATCCATTGTGATGGTTTTCGTTTCTTATTTGATTCGAAAAAAAATGGATGAATCACCCGAATTCTCGAAAGCTAAAGCTGAAGGGAAAACCAGTAAAAATCCATTAAAGGAAAGTTTTGGGAATACTTACAATTTGAAATTTGTATTGCTCGCATTGTTTGGAGCGACCATGGGGCAAGGTGTTGTTTGGTATACAGGACAATTTTACGCGATGAATTTCATGAAAACCGTAATGAACATTGACAGTTCTCAGGTAGATACGTTACTTGGAATTGCACTGCTTTTCGGAACGCCTTTTTTCGTTTTCTTTGGCTGGCTCAGTGATAAAATAGGTAGAAAAAGTATTATGATGACCGGATTATTATTGGCTATTTTGTTGTATCGCCCGATTTATAAAACGATGTTTACTACAGTCGATGTAAATCACAAAACGCTTGTAAATTCAACTGAAAGCAAAGACACTAATACCGAAAAACACCAATCGATTTTAAAAACGCATTATAATTATACAGATGGAACACAATCGGATGTTGTGGTGACTACAAATTTAACTGATGAAAGTGCTAAACCTGAAACCAAAACTACGATTCATATCGTATCGCACGATCGATGGATGTTGATTTTCTTAGTTTTTATACAAGTCATTTTTGTGACTATGGTTTATGGTCCAATAGCGGCTTTTTTAGTAGAAATGTTTCCAACAAAAATCCGCTACACTTCAATGTCATTGCCGTATCACGTGGGTAATGGTATTTTCGGTGGATTGCTTCCGGCGATTTCAACGTATTTTGTAACCAATGCTAAAGAAAATGGCAATCCTGAATATTATCTCGAAGGATTGTGGTATCCGATTGCCATTGCATCGGTTTGTTTTGTGATTGGGATGATTTATTTGAAATCGAAGAATGAAACAGTTAATGATTAATTGAACACAAATTTCACGAATGAGCACGAATTATAATTTCAAAAAATAATTAGTGTAAATCCTTGTTAACCTTTTTAAATAAAATAATATGAATAGCATCAAAAGAATCTTAGGAATTATCTGGTTGTTTTTAGCTTTGGCAGCAGCATACTTTTGCGTGTTTGTGTTTGGATTGCCGAAGTTCAATTCAGGAAAACAAGAAGATTTGGTCTTTGGAATTATTATTCTATTTGTATTGACGCCATTAATTGTATTCGGTTTGAGTATCTTTGGATATTATGCGCTGAAAGGAGAGTACGATACAAAAAAAATATAAATTTCGATTAACAACAACACAATGAGTTACTACAAAATCCAGAACCTGGAGCAATATTTCAAACATTATAACAAATCAATTCGCGAACCAAGAAAATTTTGGGGAAAAATTGCAGAAGAAAACTTCACTTGGTACCAGCAATGGGACAAAGTCATGGAATTCAATATGGCCGAAGCGGAAATCAAATGGTTTACCGAAGCGAAAGTCAATATTGTCAAAAACTGTATCGACAGGCATCTGGCACGTCGCGGAAATAAAACCGCCATTATCTTCGAACCCAACGATCCCAAAGAAGAAGCACAACATATTACCTATAATGATTTGCACCAACGCGTTTCAAAATTGGCCAATGTTCTAAGAGAGCAAGGCATCAAAAAAGGAGATCGGGTTTGCATTTATCTACCGATGATTCCTGAATTGGCAGTTTCAGTTTTAGCTTGTGCGAGAATCGGAGCAATTCATTCTGTTGTATTTGCAGGATTTTCAGCTTCTGCGGTGGCCTCGAGAATTAATGACAGCGAATGTAAAATGGTGATTACTTCTGATGGTGGTTATCGTGGCAACAAATCCATCGATTTAAAAGGAATCGTTGATGAAGCTTTAGAAAAATGTCCCAGCGTTGAAACTGTTTTAGTTGTCAAGCGAACCAACACAACCATCAACATGAAAACCGGGCGTGACCTTTGGTTGCAACCACTTTTAGAAGAGGCTTCAGATAACAATGTTGCAGAAATTATGGATGCTGAAGATCCGTTGTTTATTTTATACACTTCTGGTTCAACAGGAAAACCAAAAGGAATGGTACATACCACCGCCGGTTATATGGTGTATACTGCTTATACTTTCAAAAACGTATTCAACTACGAAGAAAACGATATTTTTTGGTGCACCGCTGATATCGGTTGGATAACTGGGCATTCTTATATACTTTACGGACCACTTTTAAATGGTGCCACCACTGTAATTTTTGAGGGCGTTCCTTCATATCCTGATTTTAGCAGATTTTGGGAAGTCATCGAAAAACACAAAATCACTCAATTTTACACTGCACCAACTGCGATTCGCTCTTTAGCCAAGGAAAGTCTTGATTATGTGCAACGTTTCCCTTTGAGTTCTTTAAAAGTCATCGGTTCTGTTGGCGAACCCATCAATGAGGAAGCTTGGCATTGGTATAACGACCACGTAGGAGGGAAGCGCTGTCCACTGGTAGACACTTGGTGGCAAACCGAAACCGGAGGTATTTTGATTTCACCAATCGCATTTGTCACACCGACAAAACCAACGTATGCATCATTGCCATTACCAGGAATTCAACCGGTTTTAATGGATGAAAAACGCAACGAAATTGAAGGCAATCAAGTAACAGGAAGTTTGTGTATCAAATTCCCATGGCCAGCCATTGCAAGAACTATTTGGGGCGATCACCAACGGTATAAAGACACTTATTTTTCAACCTATCCGGGGAAATATTTTACTGGTGATGGCGCATTGCGTGATGAAGTTGGTTATTACAGAATTACCGGTAGAGTAGATGATGTTGTGATTGTTTCCGGTCATAATTTAGGAACTGCACCCATAGAAGATGCCATCAACGAACATCCTGCAGTGGCAGAAAGTGCTATTGTTGGTTTCCCACATGACATCAAAGGAAATGCACTTTACGGTTACATCATATTGAAAGAAAGCGGTGAAAGTCGCGACAGAAACAACCTATCCGTAGAAATCAACCAATTGATTTCAGACCAAATCGGCCCTATTGCCAAACTCGATAAAATTCAGTTTGTTTCGGGTTTGCCTAAAACGCGTTCGGGAAAAATCATGCGGCGTATTTTAAGAAAAATCGCTGAGGGTGATTTCTCTAATTTTGGGGATATTTCAACGCTGCTAAACCCTGAAATTGTAGAAGAAATAAAAGAAGGGAAATTATAAATTCTAAAAACCGTTTCATTAGAAGCGGTTTTTTTATGCAAATTAATCTGTGAATTTTGCAAATTTTTAACGCTTGATTACGCTTCAGCTGAAAGTAAATTGTATAGATTTACTAGTCTATGGAATCAAATTCAAAAATAGTGATTGTTGGTGCCGGCTTGGCTGGTTTAACTGCTGCTATTCATTTGTCGAAATTGGGTCATTCCATCACCATCATTGAAAAAAATAATTTCCCTAAACATAAAGTTTGTGGTGAATATATCTCGAATGAAGTATTGCCCTATCTCGATTGGCTCGACATCAATCCCAATATTTTAAACCCAACCAAGATTGATTCCGTTATTTTTTCTACGACAAAAGGTAAAACCATTCAAACAAAATTACCACTTGGTGGCTTTGGCGTAAGTCGCTATGCATTGGATTTTCATTTGTATCAAAAAGCTATAGCGCAACAATGCAAAGTTATTCCCGAAACAGCAGTCGATATTCATTTTGCTTATGATGCCTTTACGATTCATTTATCAAATAATCAAATTTTAAACGCTGACATTGTCATAGGCGCTTTTGGAAAGCGTTCGAATATCGATCAAAAATTGCAGCGCAGTTTTATTCAAAAAAAATCACCTTGGCTTGCAATTAAAGGCCATTACAAAGGTGATTTCCCTAATAATCTGGTTGGATTGCACAATTTCAAAGGTGGTTACTGCGGCGTTTCTAAAGTAGAGAATGATATCGTTAATATTTGTTATCTCGCTGATTACGAAACATTCAAGCAATACAAAAACATTGAAGAATATCAGGAAAAAGTAATCTACCAAAACCCATTATTAAAATCTATTTTTGAAAGTTTCACTCCCATTTTTGAAAAACCATTAACCATCAGTCAAATCTGTTTCGATCAAAAAGAACCGGTTGATCATCATGTTTTAATGATTGGCGACAGTGCCGGATTGATTCATCCGTTATGCGGAAATGGTATGGCGATGGCGATTCGAAGTGCCAAAATCGCTGCTGAATTGATTGATGATTTTTCAAAAAATAGCATTAAATCTAGAAAGGAACTAGAAAAAAAGTACACCCAAACTTGGAATGCAAATTTTAAAAATCGACTGCAAACCGGTAGATTGTTGGGTACCATTTTGCAAAACCAAAATCTGTCTGAATGGTTAATCCGTATCTTTATAAAATTCCCAACGTTATTTTCTGAAATCATCAAAAGAACACACGGAAAAAACATAGCAATAACAAAATGATAAGCACCAAGCACAGAACGAATGCGCCAGAAATCATGGACGATTTTTCTTTAGAAGGCAATCTTTTATTGGATGCTTTAGATAAAATTGCGAAAATCAACCAATGGCTAGGCGGCAATAAACTCACTTTGAAAGGTGTCGAAAAATTGATCCAAAATATACCCAAAACAACTCCGATTTGTATCATCGACTTGGGTTGTGGCAATGGTGATATGCTCAGAAGCCTTGCTGAGTATGGATTAGCAAATCAAAGGGAATTCAAATTAATCGGTATTGATGCCAATCCATTTACTGTGAATTATGCAAAAGAATCTTCGAATGATTATACTAATATCGAGTATCTTTCAGAAGATATTTTTGAATTTGACTATGAAGATTACGCAATAGACATTGTGTTGTGCACATTAACATTGCATCATTTCAAAGACGAGCAGATTTTAAAAATCATGCAGACTTTGAATAATAATGTCAGGATTGGAATCGTTGTCAATGATTTGCATCGCAATACAATAGCGTATCGGTTGTTTCAATTGATTTGCTTTTTGTTTCAGCTCAATCCAATGTCTAAAGAAGACGGGTTGACTTCAATTTTACGAGGTTTTAAAAAAAATGAACTTACCGCTTTTTCTAAGAAATTAAAGCTCACCAGCTATACCATCGCCTGGAAATGGGCGTTTCGTTACCAATGGATTATTTATAAATTATGACCGTAAAAATTACCACAGTTGCCAAGCAATTGCCAAAATATTCGAGACAAACCGCTGAGATTATCCCATTATTAGACCAATGGCTTGTTGGTCAAGACGATCGTTTTATTCGAAAAGTGAAAAAGATTTTTGAAGGTGCCGCTGTTGATATGCGATATTCTATCATGGATCCGATTGAAGTTTTTACAGTCACTTCATTCGAAGATAAGAATGATATTTATATGCGTGAAATGATCGATTTGGGTGAAAAAGTGCTCCAAAAAGCTCTTGATAAAGCCCAATGGAAACCCGAAGATTTAGATTATATTATTACGGTAAGTTGCACCGGCATTATGATTCCATCGTTGGATGCTTATCTGATTAATAAATTGAAATTAAGACAAGACATCGTTCGACTTCCTGTAACTGAAATGGGTTGTGCTGCTGGGATTTCAGGGATTATTTATGCGAGGAATTTCCTCAAAGCCAATCCTGGAAAGCGCGCCGCTGTTATTGCGGTTGAATCGCCAACGGCTACTTTTCAATTGGAAGATTTCTCTATGGCCAATATTGTAAGTGCGGCCATTTTCGGAGATGGAGCGGCTTGTGCTTTACTATCGTCAGTCGATGGAGCTTATGGCCCAAAAATCATCGATGACGCCATGTATCATTTCTATGACAATGAGCATATGATGGGCTTCAAACTCACCAATTCCGGGCTTCAAATGATACTCGATATTGATGTTCCTGATACAATTGCTTCACATTTCCCAGATATTGTACATCCATTTTTAGCCAAAAACAATTTGAATATTGAAACCATCGACCATTTGATTTTTCATCCCGGTGGCAAAAAAATCATACAAACAGTAGAAGCGCTTTTTTCGGGATTGGGCAAAAATATTGATGCCACTAAAGAAGTGTTGCGATTGTATGGCAATATGTCGAGTGCCACGGTTTTGTATGTTCTGGAAAGCATTATGGAAAACCAACCACCGCAAGGAGAAAAAGGATTGATGTTGAGTTTTGGCCCGGGTTTTTCGGCGCAGCGAATTTTATTAGAGTTTTAAAAATGAACAACGAAGATATCATATCGAAATTGCCCTATACCAAACCGTTTTTGTTTGTGGATGAACTCATTCATATGGACGAAAATGGCGCTGAAGGTTGTTATACTTTTGATGAGAATTTAGATTTTTATAAAGGCCATTTCAAAGATAACCCGATAACTCCGGGAGTGATATTGACAGAAGTAATGGCGCAGATTGGTTTGGTTTGTTTGGGGATTTATTTAATGAATGATGAATTGACTTTAAATACCTTAATTAGCTTAACATCAACAGAAATAGAATTTTTAAAACCCGTTTACCCGAATGAAAAAGTAACGGTAATTTCAGAGAAAATATTTTTTAGATTTGGTAAACTGAAATGTAGAGTTACGATGAAAAATGAGCACAATGAAGTAGTTTGTAATGGCACAATAGCCGGAATGATTCTGAATCAATAACATGAAAAAAAGAGTGGTCATTACAGGATTAGGCGTTGTTGCTCCGAATGGAGTAGGCGTTCCTGCATTTTTAAAAGCCATTCAAAACGGAATTTCAGGAATCCGATACGATGCTGAATTAGAACGGTTGCAGTTTTCATGTCAGATTTCGGGCACACCTCAGGTTTCTGAAATAATGAAAGCAGAATATTTCACCGCATTAGAATTGCGAAACTTCAACTCAACCGGTATATTATATGGCGTCATGGCTGGAATGGAAGCATGGAAAGACGCAGGATTATCAATCGAAAATAATGACGAACCCGATTGGGATTCCGGAACTATTTTCGGAACCGGAACTTCAGGTATAGAGAAATTCCGCGAGAGCATTTATAAGATTGATGATTTTCAAACTAGAAAATTAGGCAGTACCGCTGTAGCACAAACCATGAATAGTGGTGTGAGTGCTTATTTGGGCGGAAAACTCGGATTGGGAAATCAGGTGACAACCAACTCATCGGCTTGCACAACAGGAGCCGAAAGTATCTTAATGGCATACGACCGTATTGTCTCTGGTCAAGCCAAGCGCATATTGTCGGGAAGTACAAGCGATTCAGGGCCTTATATTTGGGGCGGATTTGATGCGATGAAAGTGTGTACATACAAACACAACAATCAACCCGAGAAAGGATCAAGACCCATGAGCGCCAGTGCTTCAGGATTTGTACCGGGAAGTGGGGCAGGAGCATTGTTACTGGAAGATTTAGAAACAGCTTTGGCTCGAGGCGCAACAATATATGCGGAAGTTTTAGGTGGCAATTGCAACTCAGGTGGGCAAAGAGGCGAGGGGACCATGACGGCACCCAATTCTATTGCTGTACAGAAATGCATTGAGGATTCGTTGATTAATGCCGGAATTTCGGCTTATGAAATTGATGCTGTTAACGGTCATTTGACTGCTACATCAAAAGACGGTTTGGAAATCTCCAATTGGACTAAGGCTTTGAATAGAAAAGGCGAGGATTTTCCTTATATCAATTCTTTGAAATCGATGGTTGGACATTGTTTGTCTGCTGCTGGAAGCATTGAAAGTGTGGCTTCTGTTTTACAATTGCATCATGGATTTATCTTTCCGAGTATCAATTGTGAAGACATTCACCCAGAAATTGCAGCGATAATTGACGTTAATAAAATCCCGCAGCAAATGATTTCAAAAGAACTGCAAATCATAGCCAAAGCAAGTTTTGGTTTTGGAGACGTTAATGGTTGTATTATTTTTAAAAAGTATACGTAATAAATTATGGAAAATATAGAAATTATTGATCGGCTCAAACACATTATAAAGCCTTATGTGAATGATCAAAATGCTATGGAAAATCTGACGGAAAGCACCGATTTTATTAGTGATTTGAAAATCAATTCCGCAAATCTTGTTGATATTGTTTTGGATGTCGAAGAAGCATTCAAAATTGATATTGATAACGAATCTATGGAAAAAATGTTAACTATCGATGCAACATTAACCATCATCAAAAGTAAATTAGCACAGTAATGATAGGCAATGATATCATCGATTTAGCATTGGCAAGAAAGGAAAGCAATTGGAAACGTGAAGGTGTTTTGGAAAAGCTTTTTACGTCTTTGGAGCAAGAATCGATTTTAAATGCAGCAAACGCGGAGTTGATGTTTTGGAATTTATGGAGTAGGAAAGAAGCCGCTTATAAAATATACAACCGTCAAACTAAAATCCGGGCTTTTATTCCTAAGCAATTGGAGTGTTTTGATTTGGCATTTATTGATGGCGAATGGCTTGGAAAGGTAATTATTAAAGGTAATGTATACTTTACTAAAACATTAATTACTTCAGATTATATCTACACAACGGCGGTAATTCATTGTGAAGATTTCGACAAAATTGAAGTTGTAAATTCAGATAATATTGCAAAAGATTGGAATGGAATTCCTTATCATATTTTGAACAACAATCCAATATCAATAAGCCATCACGGGCTATATGAAAGAAAAATTACGTTAGATTGTAATGTTCAATCTCGACTTTAATTTCAAAAATAATAACGCAATGGTGTAAGCATCTTCAGACGAAGCATATCGATCACTTTTAGTGACTTTAAATATTTTACACAAATCGTCAATAGAGAATTGTTTGTCGGTAATATCGTTGAGTTTTCGATACATGATTTCGATATCTAAAGCTTCGTTTTTCAATCGACTACAGCCCATTTTATACAAGATTTCATTGATCATTTCTACATCAAAATGAACGCGATGTCCAACTAAAATGGCATTGTCAATATATTCAATAAAAGCCTGTATTGCTTCAGGTTCTCCAAGTTTTGGGAGGTTGCTTTCGATGATAAATTCATTTGACAATCCGTTATCGTGAAGGTATTTGTATTGCAATAAAACCACTTCGAAATAATCCTGCACTACGATGCTGTTATTTTCTACTGCAACTGCGCCAATTGAAAGAATCACATCTTTTGATGGATTCAAACCCGTAGTTTCAGTACTAATTACGACAAATCGTGACGTTTTTTTTTCGAATTTTGAAATGTAGTTTTTCCAAAATTCGGGGTATTCTTTGTTAATATTTTTAATCCAATCGAACATAATTTAAGAAAATTGAGTCAGTTGAAAAGTATCTTTGATGAGTTCTTCGAGTTCTTTGAGCGGATTCAAGGCATTTTTCAAAATTTCTTTGTCTGCTTTAGACAATTCTTCAATGTTGATGTATTGTCCGGAACTATCGTTTTTAAGACCTTCTAAAGTTCTGAATTTACTTAACGTAAGAAACGCATCAGCACAATTCAAAAAGACTTCAGAATGTTTAGGGTCAACCATGGCGAGTTGCTTAAAACGCAAATAAGTATTATTGATTCCTTTGATATTGTTGCTCATAGTAAACAATCTTGCACCATCAATTAAAGGCATTAACGCCCGTGTTTTAATATCGAATTTATCTTTGTTGGCGTCATCTTCTTCGAGATTGAATTTTTTGAAGAAACTCAATGGCGGTGGTTTTCTCAACGCATCATTACCTAAATAATCGAAAAATAAATTGTTCTTTTTGATGTTTTTAAAGATGACGTTTGTGATGGCTTCTTCGATTTTAGTTTCACCAAAAGCAATTTCATAATCGAAGAAAATGCTGCTGATTTCGTTGCTGACTTCGCCTGGTGTATTCATCCAATTTTCATATTGTTTTGTCCAATCGGTAAGCGATTTACACCAAAGCATATTACTCGCAATATGCCCGTTTGGACAGGGCTGATAGCCGACTTTTTCTAAATTGTTAATCGCTTTTTTGGCTAATTTCAGAAAATAATCTTTAACCTCTCTGTATTTTTCCGGAGCTACATCTTCGAATACTAATATATTGTCTTGATCGGTTAACAGCAATTGCTCTTTTCTTCCTTGACTACCAATTGACAGCCACGCAAAACGGGCAGGAGGTGAACCCAACTCGAGTATTGATAATTCGACGCAGCGTTTGATGATGGCTAAATTGATTTCACCGGCGATATTATTAATATGTGTTAAAGGAATATTTTTAGCGATAGAAGATTGAATCATATCGGCCAACTTGGTTCTTACTTTCTTTAAATCCTTAGCATCTTGCGAACGTTTGATTTCTTTGATTAAGATACCTGGATTGCTGGCTTGGGCAACGATTAAATCATGTTCGGCAATTACACCTTTAATAATAGATTTTTCGGAACCATCTTGAGTAACACATAAGTGGCTTACATTGCCTTTAAGCATTAAAAGTTGTGCTTCCGCAAGCGATACATTTTCAGGAACTGTAATAACTGGTGACGCCATAATCTTATCAATTGTAGCAGAAAGTTGGAAACGACCAGTCGCAATTTTAGAACGCATATCGGTGTCGGTTACTATACCAATCGGGAAGTTGTTTTCAGTAATGATTGCGCTAGTTGTAAGGTTGTCAGTCATCATTTGAGCAACGTCTTTAACCAAACTTGAGGCTTCTATTTTTAGCGGTGTTTTGTTGTAAGATAAAGATTGAAAGTATTGTATTTCAGATTGTTGCCCGGTGAAAACTACATTGTCAGAAAGCAATTTTCCTTTATTTTGGTCACTTGGATTATTTGAATTGTAGGCGAAACTCTCTAGTAAAAAGTTTAAAACTTCAGAATTCTGTGCTACAAATGGTCGAAAAGTAGCGATTGGAATGGCGTAAATGACACATTCTTCTCGAGCTTTTGCCGTCATCATATAATTGTTTTTGGCAAAAAACGGGCGCAAACCAAAAACATCACCTTCGATACATTTATTAAGCAGCGTTTCTTCAGCATCTGAAATCACAGATAAATTGATTACACCGGACGCTACCATATAAAAACTGTCATGGAGCACATCATTGATTTGAAAAAGAATTTTATGCTTTTCTAAATTGATTACACGAATGCTAGCCGCCACAATTTTCAATTCATCTAATGACAGATTGTTAAACGGTGGGAATTCTTTTAGAAAATCTGCAATTCGTTCTGCAATAACATTCATATATATTGAAGTTTAAAACTTATTGATAAATTAGTGTTGCAAAAATAAGAAACGTATTGTTGTCGATAGGTACATTTATAGTAAAAAAGTGTATCTTTTTAAATAGTTGAATTAATTATTATAGAGCGCATGAATCATCATGAGCTTAAAAACCTTATTTTACATAATATAAATTATAATTCAA
Organism: Flavobacterium sp.; assembly: GCF_031411595.1. Classification (GTDB taxonomy): domain Bacteria; phylum Bacteroidota; class Bacteroidia; order Flavobacteriales; family Flavobacteriaceae; genus Flavobacterium. The sequence goes on from NZ_JANOBI010000035.1 coordinate 21,339, forward strand.
AAAATATAATTTGATTTCATGAATTGTCTTAAATAATGATTTACTAATAAAGTATACAAATAGAAATTAAAAATAGCCATTTGTTAGCCTATAAAACTTAAGATTTCCTTAAAAGCAAAAGTTATAAACAGTTAAAATGCAGATTGTTAAAAAGTTTATTTTAAAAAAAATGCGCTTAATCGTACAAAAAACTCATTTTTATAATAAATTTTCTTACAAATTTATTTAAACCGTGCCGTTCGTCGATTAAATTACATAATTTAACATTTTCAACGGTGTTTTGTGTAGTTAATCTATATAAATTTGTCTCGTTCGTGTTTAGCCCAACAATAACATTTTAAAACTCAAAAATAATTAAAAAGAAATCTTAACCTACAAACTATGAGGAAATACATTACACTTTTGGGATTACTTCTTTATGTATTTGCAAGTGCCCAAACCGCAAACATCACTTATACTGCTTCGAGTGCTGTTATCTCAAATCCGGAACGCGGATTTTATAAGCATACTTCTACCGGCTCTACTTTAAACCAAACCGAGCTTACCAATTACCGTTTAAACAACAACATCACTTTAATATATAGAAACTTTAAATTGGATAATTTTAAAAATACTCCAATTTCAAGTGCTTTTTTGGCTAGTATGCAAAGTGATTTCGACAAAATTAGAAATGCAGGAATAAAATGTGTGATTCGTTTTACTTATTCTAATGACACTGGTGATTCTCCAAAAGATGCTTCAAAAGCTATAATATTGAGTCATATTCTTCAATTAAAGCCAATATTAATTCTTAATGCTGATGTTATTGCTGTGGCTCAAGCCGGTTTTATCGGAACTTGGGGCGAATGGTTTTATACCGATCAAGCAGAGTTTGGAGGATGGGGTTATAATCAAACCAATTTAACCGATATCAATCTCAGCAACCGAAGAGATGTCGTAAATGCTTTTTTAGGTGCTTTACCTTTAAACAGAATGGTTCAAGTAAGAAAACCTACTTTCAAACAAGATTTGTATTCTCCAACGGCATTGGCAAATTCTCAAGCATTCACACAAACCAATTTGGCCAGAATCGGACATCATAATGATTGCTTTCTAGCAACTACTGATGATAACGGTACTTATGACAATGTAACTACTGAGTATCCTTACTTGGCGCAAGAAACTAAATTTTTGCCTATGGGCGGAGAAACTTGTGATATAAATTCACCAAGAACAGATTGTACAACGGCATTATTTGAAATGAATAAATTTCACTGGTCGTATTTAAATTTAGATTATTATCCAGACGTAATCGATGGTTTTCAAACTCAAAATTGTTTTGTAGATATTCAGAAAAAATTAGGATATCGCTTTGAATTAAAAACAGCAGCTTTGCCTACTTCTGTTGCATTAGGAGCAACTTTACCGGTAACCATCAAAATTGTAAACCAAGGATTTGCAGCTCCTTTTAATGAAAGACATGCCTATATCGTTTTGAAAAATTTGTCAACCAATCAAGTGTATCCAATTTTGATGAATACCGACCCAAGAACATGGCTTGGCCCAAATGAAATCACAATTACCGAGAACCTTACATTGCCTGCAAATTTGACAACTGGGAATTATAAAATGTATTTGCAATTACCCGATGCTTCACCATCATTAGCCAACAGACCAGATTATGCTATTCGTTTTGCGAATGAAAGCGTTTGGGAAAGTATTACAGGTTACAATAGTTTGAATCACACTTTAAATGTGACAACTCCAGCTTTGGCTACTGTTGACAATACTAAACTAAACATGACGATTTATCCTGTACCTGCCAACAATGAATTGAACATTGAGTTGGATAACATTCAAGATTATCAATTCACGCTTTATAATTCAATCGGACAAATGATTAAAGTTCCTAGTGTTTCAAAAGACATTAACAAAATTTCTTTAAATACCAATACCTTAAGTGATGGTCTTTATTTTGTTGATTTTACTAAAGGTGCTATTAAAGATACTCGTAAAATAATCATTAAGCATTAATTTTAAAATGACTTAATAAAAAAAGGGATATTGAATTTTCAATATCCCTTTTTTTATATAACTATATTTTATTTTTTCTTTTTATACTTCTTTTTAAAATTATGCTTTATTCCAAACTGAATGGAATTGGAGTAAAATTTAGATTGCTCAAACACTTCTAAATTTAAAGTCAAAGCAGTAAAATCAAACAATTGATACGAAAGCTCTGCATTGACTCGTTCGAAATGACCACTGAAATCATCAAGGAAAGCACCCGCTTCTACTCTACTAGTAAAACTTGGCGTAGTAAACTCCCATCCCAATCCACCGCCACCGTATAAACGATGACGAATCATCCAATATGGATAACCAATAGACAACTCTTTTGAGCCTTGGGAAATTTGAGATTCAATAAAAGGAATGAATTTAGACTTCTTAATGTCTCCTTTATCCAACATTAATCTTAGCGTTAATGCTGCTTCATAGGAATCATCGATATCATCAACTTGAATCGTACCATTAGCCAATTCCGTATATACTTTTCTAGCTAAAGCAATTCGATTTGGATTAATATCCGGCCCTATCGTATCTCTTGAAAGAAATCCTTCGGTATAATAACTTCCTTCTATTGAAATACTGGTATTAATATACTTACCGAAACGTTGGTCTTGATAAAGATTGGTTTGCAATCTATAAATACCTTGATTTAAACCAGGAGCAGTTTCTACCGGAAACATATTGAATGCTGCCGATCTGAAATTTTTATCTTTAGACCTGCTTAATCCAACACCAAATTGATAGTATGGATTGGCAACATTGTCTATTTCTATTCTAGCCCTACTCCAATATTGTGGCTTGTTTTCTTTTAATGGAGTCGTAATTTTATACTCCAATCCCATGACATAATTATCGATGTTGTCCTTATAAGCTTTCTCGGTTAAGTCAATGTCGTAATATTTTGAATAATTGCCACCGATCGAATGTAGATAACCTTTTTTGTCATACAAATTATAAGATATTTGATTTCTTTGAAAAGCCGGATTCTTTTGATTGGTTTCCAAGTATGTTTTAAAATCAATAAAATCACCAACTGCCAAACGGATATCTTTGGTTAATTTCTTTAAAACATCAGGATAAAACAATGCCACATGGTTAGCAATCAAATCTTGTTGCAAATCGATGTCTTCATAAACAACATCGCGGTTTAAGATTTTTCTCAATTCTTCTTTCTCGTATATATTGCTCAACGAATTGGCCAATACCCACGAATCTTTAAACCGCCCTTGTTCGTGATACACATTACTCATAAGTACCGTCGCAATTTCGTCTTCAGGATGTTCAGCGATATATTTCAAATACACCGGCTCTAGCTCTTTGGATTGACCTGATTCTATATACCAGTTCATTTTCGTAACAAAGTCGATTTCAGTACTAAAATCCGACCATTCAATCGCTTTTTTATAATCGCTATTATCGGCAAACAACCAAACTATCGATGTTGCAATATCGGCAAAATCCTGTGTTGGCTTTTTATCTTTCAATTCTACTATAGCTTCTTCAGGATAGTATTGAATCAAATGCTTGATGTAGTTTTTATAATTCTGTGCCGAAGGGTCAACTTGATTCAATGCTTTTAAGACGTTTTTAATTTTGTCTTTATATTCTTCTGAATCAAAAGTTTGATAGTAACTCGTCAGCAATTCTTTGTCATTGGGTGAAACACGGATTTGTTCGCTCATCCATTTTTCTTTTTCAACATCATCCATATAACCAATCAATCGGTCTAGTTCTTTCGAATACATGATGTTGTTTTTAGAACCATACTTTTTCACATGATCTTCATACATTTTCCAAACTTCGGCGTTTTTGTTTTGAGAATCCATGTATTCAATATACTCAGCCCATGCTTTCGGATCTATTTCCGGAGTCGATAGAAGTTTGTTTTTTAAAGCTTCCATTTGCGTTTTGAGCTTTTTGTCATAGTCTTCTGTCCAAACGCCACCTTTGATGAAATTTTTGACATCCAAATTGAATTTAGCAAAATCAGCTTTCACTAGATTATTAATCGCAAGCAGTTGCGCTTTTTCTTTTGGTGTTTTATAATTCAAATCGACTACCGTTAATTTCGGTTTGGTGGAATACACCGAATAAAGATAGCCATCAACAAAAGGCGTTTTAGAAAACAACACCATTTGACTCTTCAATTGATTTTCAATTCTGTCAGCATTGACGGGACTTCCATACATAAACCAATATTTCTTGCTGTCATCGGTTGGATTGATTTCGCTTACAGTATACAACCCATTATTTTGAGGTGTATGACTGTATCGCGAAGCACGCCAATTCATCACTATATTGCCTCCTTTGCCTCCATTCACAAAACGCATTTGCGGATAAGTAGTCGTAAACTGTCTGACAAAATTCTTGAATTCAGGAAAGAAAGCCTTATCAGAATTCTTCGATTTCTTCCAACCTAAACTATACTGATTTCTCAAACTATATCCGGCTGCAGTTTTACCAGCCGTAGAAGGAATTTGAAAGACATCATCGGGATGCACGAAATGTGTCCATATTCCGGTGTATAAATACATCGATTGAATCGTATACTTTTCGTCATCTTCAATATAAAATCCACTTGAAATTCTTGGATAGTCGAAGAAATTTTTCTCAAACGGATCATAATCAAATTCCCGGTCACCGCCATCTTCAAGCTGGCCGATATACAAACTACAAATATATTTTATAGATGGCATCGCGGCTTTCAATTCCTTAATTCCCATTCGATCTATATCATTCGATGGCGGAACATAAGTTACCGGCAAGCTTCCATAGTTGCTGATTTCCCATTTCTTTTTAATTGTGTTCATCGATGTTTCGATAAACTTAGGGTTTTTCCATAAATTTTTAAGCAACGAAACGTGGTTGTAACCGTGAAAAGCCAATTCGTGGCCGTTCTTTTTTACATCATTAACGAGCCAATCCGGTAATGATTCTACTTTATCCTTGAATTTAATTTTTTTAGAATTCCATTGGTCTAGTGTAAATGGAGGCACAATTTTATTTCTATAATCGAAAGTCAACATGGCGGCGTATGGAATTTTAAATTCTTTTGCCAAGTCTTTCATATCGGGCCACCAAACTTTCTGAACAAAATCAGAAGTAGTCATATTCAATTCTGTTTTGACAGGTTCGGCGATAATATCATATTGCGGCGCTGGAAAATCATCAAGAAATATCGTTGCAGTATTGGCAACCGGATACGGAATTCCCTCCAAACCTTTTAAAACTCCGGCAAATAAAAACCCGCGATCCTGTTTCGTGAAATCTCCCGACGTATTGTATAGAATTACTTTTCCTTTTCCAATAGGGTTTTCAATGATGGTTGGGTAATTGGGTTTGTTCGAAGCGGTCGCAAGAATTTTAACTTTAGATGAGAAATTTTGACCAGCAAAACCATATAATAAATAGTTCGTTTCAAAAGATTTTCCTTTCAAGCCCGGCAATATCGGGGTATTAAAATACCATCCTTTTGCTCCAGTATCGGTTGCGTATTCCGCTTCCGGTTTGAAACCGAGTAAAAACGCCATTCTCTTGTCTTCATTCGCAAAAGGTATAAACAACGTTCCTCCCGTGGAAACAAAATTTATCAATACTTCAACTGAAGCGTCGTTTAGTTTTTTGGTATCGTAAACTACAATAACTCTTACCGAAGGGCTAATTTTAAGCGTACTATTCCAATTGGTAACTGTCATTGAATGGAATGGCAATTTGGTATAATCGCACACCTTTCTTATGTCGGCATTGTATTGTTTGCTGAATTTTGAATTGGGATCATAAATCGATTCAATCAAAGGCAATGAACTCATGATGGGCGCATCGTATCTTTTGAAAGCACCTTGCTTTGATTCATTCTTTTTAGTATTGAATAAATCAACACTTTTCAAATCAGACCAATCGTCTAATCCTTCGCAACTGCATATCACGAATGAAAAGACTAATGCCAATCCGTAGTATAAATATTTGGATGTTGGTCTCAATTTCATATTAAAATATTAAATCAGAAATCTTACTTTCCCTTGGTTTGTTTACTATTTCGTATACTTTTAGAATCTTAGTATTGTAGAACAGATTGACTTGTCTGCCTCTATCTCTTAATAATTTAATGTTCTTTACTAATTTTTCTTGGTATTGTTTATTTTGTGCAAAAATATTGTTTTCTTCTTCAGTATTGTCATTTAATACAAAAACTAAAACACTTTTGGAAATAGAATACTGCGGGTTTTTAACCAAGAAATTGGGTTCTTTTAGATGTTTGGTATTGATAGAATCAATTCGTGGATACTCATTTAAAAAGAAATCATAATTCATAAAGAAATGCGAATTGTTACTAATCACTTGCGTTGCCGGGTCATTGACGACACAATACGAATGTTCGAAAAAGGTTTGCGAAATTTTGTCGTAAGCATTTAAAATTTGCTTTGGCGTTTGATCGGAAACGGTCAATGCATTGATGTTTTTCTGTTGGTAATAAAACGAAGCGTAAATCATGGCAACAAATAAAGCACCAACCGTAACAGGGCTAAATCGTTTAAATCTACCCAAACCAAAATTCAAAATTCGAATGATGATTGCGGCGTTTAATCCAATAATAATGGGAAGAAAAACGGATATCGAATTGTTGAGCATGTCAATATCCAACCATTCATTCTTAACAAAAGTCAAAAGAATCAGGAAGTTGAAATATGCGAAAAATATGATGGTAGCGCGCCAATTTTCTTTCTTGAAAATGACCAATAGCATCACTAAAATAAAACCAATACCTGTTGAAATTTGTGCATAACGAATGATTTCACTGTACGGCAATACCAATTGCGGCACATAAGTATAAGAACTAACCGACAGTAAATTATTCTGCATGTATTCGAGTAAATCAGCTCTTTGATAATAACAGGCGTAACTGTAAATCGCATACAAAATCCCCAAAGCAACCAAATAGGCCAAAATTGAAAAGAAGTTGTGTTTTTTGAATTTCATCTTTGTGAATAACAATCCGATGATTAGGAAAGGTGGAATTAATACACAAAGTGTAAACAAATCGGTTAACCCAATGGTTATGAAAATGAATAAAAAGCTAAGGAAATAGCTGGTTTTATTAATCTTCAATAAAGTAGGTTTGATGTAAAAAGCAAAAGCTGGCAAGGCGAATGTCAAGCACAGAAAAGTTGGGTTTCCTTTGAGTAAGAAATACACATTCAATGGTGTTAGAACATATACCAAACTAAAAAAAAGTGCTGCAATGGTTGGCGCAATAAATTTGGATGGCGTTAATTTATTAATCACCCAAAAAATAATAATAGCCAATAATGTTGATTCGAGAATGGCAATTACTTGTAAGGCAATTTCCGGACTAACATCGGTTATTTTTCCGTAGAAATTGACGATGGCCAATTCGGCATCGGTGGCCAATTCGAATGTAAACCAATACTGATTATCGAATTGAATTACTTTATTCAAGTCGTAAATCCAGGCATCTGATAAAGAATAATTGTCGTAAATAATGAAATAATAACGACTCAAAAAAGTAATACCACCGATAAGTATCGTAAGAATTAATAGGAAAGTGTTGTTATTGTTTTCTTTTTTATTTCGATCTAATGAAAACCAGAACCAGAACGATTTTTGGTTTTCAATGTTCCTTAAAAACGTCAATAAACCGGCTCTGATGTGTGTTCTGAAATAGTGTTTAGGGCGTTTAAGATTATCGAGACCAATGACATCAATACCAATGAGTATCGTAAAAACAAAAAAGCAATTGAATAAATTGTAAGCACTTGATTCGACCAATACAAAAATAACCACCACCAAAACACCGGCATATCGGAACCAATTTGTGACAATAAAGTCGAGGAAATTAACGTGATTGGATACGTTGATGAATTTTCTATTCAAGTAGAATAAAAACAGTAATATAACGCAGAGCCTTATAAAACCTAATAATATTGAACTTGTTAAAAACATCATAGCTTTCTAATTAAATTGCGGTATCGTTTGCAAATTGATATTCCCAATAAAATAGTCGAACTTAGAACTTTCCATTCTTTTTTCTATTTGATTGACCAATGCTTTAGAATCGGCATATTCGACAAGAATAAACGGAATGGAATAAGTATTACTAATTGTATTGATGCGATTCATATACGCTTCGTAGTCGCTTTTTTCTCTTAAATTGTATTTTTTATCTTTAAAATCATAAGCCGTTGCAATAGATTCGATGGCAATGATATCAACGTATCGACTTGTTTCTTCGGCTAATTCTAAACCTGCATTTTGCATGAACATCTTTTTAGGATATTTTTCTTTAATCATTTTGATGAGATCAACCACCTTATCTTTTTGTTCTTTTTGCGGGCCGTAAATCGTAAAATTATCGATGTTGTCTAAAAACAAACCGTCATATCCTTGAGCAAAAATTTCATCAACCATTTCCATGACTAACTCGTTGGTTTTCTTTGATTTTAAATCCAAATAATGGCTATTCCATATTTTATTTTTACCCAAAGTATGCTTTTTAAAATCTTTATAATGAATGGAATTTTCATTGATTTCGCCCAGACTAATATAGGCAAATACCTTCTCGTTCTGCGATTTTAATAATTTAATATTACTTACTGTGTAATGCTTCGATTCTAGGATGACATACTGATAACCTTTTATTTGTGCCGGTTTCAATTTTCCATAGCAAAATAACACGGTACTTTTTTTCATATCGCCTTGAAAAGAATTAAAAATTAAAATGAGTGGGAGGATTATAAACAGTATTTTAATACGCTGCATAATAGTAGTAATCTAGGTTTTTAAAATAGTTGATGTTGGCTTTCAAAGTCAGCGCTACAAAAAGAGCTGCTCCGAAAAGCATTCCCACTACGCTGTATTCGTAAGCAAAAAATCTACTTAAAATAAAACCTAAAAATATATTCAGCAAGCAAGCATAAATAATGGCTTTCAATGGTTTTTTTGCTTGTCCCAGTGTAAATAAATACAATGAGTTTAGCATTCCCCATGCTAATAAAACATAACCAATTCCGCCTATTACACAAACTTTAATACTCAATTGAACTAATGTTTCATTAAACTGACCTTCAAATCCCCACGATGCATTGATGATATAATATATAAATACAAAGGCTAATGCACTGGTAACAAAAAGTAATGAAACTTGTTGCCAATACATCTTACGGAGTTGATTGTTAAATACTTCGGGCGTTTTATGATCTGTAATTTTTTGTCCAATATCAATAAATCTTGTGAATGATGCTATACTATATTCTAGGACTCCAGCGAGCAATAAAAAAACTAAAATAGCTAAATCCATCCCCAATTCATAATTTTTTTCAAAATAAACTAAAAAAGGCAGATTTTTGTCGATTCCTGATGACCATGCTAAGATTCTGTCGATGAAGATAAAAACGTAAATAAATATTCCGTAGAAGAAATATTGGTAGTTGTGATAGAGTAAAACTGGGACTTTAATTTTGTTGCCGCTGATCGATTTTTTGTTTTTGGTTAATCGAGAGAAATAAACCATCAAAAATACTTTGGCGATTATAATCGATACTGCGATTCCGATCCAGTGTGTTACGAAGATTAGTAATGGTGTAGTTTCTTTGAAAAAGATAGCGACAGCGGTTCCTGTAAATATCGAAAAGGTAATGACCCAACGTTGTTTGATGGTGTGCAATGGCGCCAGCATCAATAAAAGCATTCCAACAAGAAATGCGTAAGCGAACACTACAAATAAAATTTCATAAGGATAAATATGAAAGAAAAAATTGACTAAAAAAATCGCTGTCAACACAAAGAAGATGGATAACATTCCAATTTTATGTAAGTAATTGATGGTTTTATTGGTCATCATATAATCTTCGTAATTCCAATAAAAAGAGGCTTGCTTACCGATAACTTGCACGAAGCCGCCCGTAGAAACGAGCCCAATTACAACGCCCAACACGACTGCTGTAGATTGAATTTCATTAAACCCAACGAAGGTCCATAATGAATATCCAAACACAATAATTGCGGCGATTTGAATTAATACGGGAAGTAGATGGAAAATACCTAATGAGTAATACTGAATGAAAATTTGCGTTTTCACTCTAAAGTAATCTTTGAGTTGAATCACCTTAGTTTGCGATTTTTCAACCTCAATTTCCTTTTCGTTTTTGGCACCAATATAATATTTGTCGGTAGTCAATTCGTAGAAAACCAACTCTGCTAAATCTTTTATGGAATTGAAACCGAAATCATCTCGGGTATCTTTTTCACGGATGCCTAATGATTCGATAGTAGCTTCAACAACTTCGCTGCTGACTGGCTTACCAATTTTGTCTTTAGTTTTTTCGATTAAAGACTTAATATTTGTAAAATGATTTTCCATTGTAGATTGGGGGTCTATTTTTGGTTAAGTATAAAACATTTAAGATGCTTCCATAGCTTCTTGCTGCATGTGCGAATTTAAGTATATTGGATCTTGCGCTTTTTTATTCATGATAAACTCATAGGCCATTTCATATTCCTTGATAAATTTATCAATCGTAAAATTGTCGATGACTTTCTTTCTGGCATTGGCACCCATTTTGGCTCTTAAGGCATCGTCTTGCAGTAGGGTTACAACACTTTTTCCTAAGGATTCAAAATCTTTTGGTTTACAAATAAAGCCACAAGAACTGTCTAAAGCTTCGGTTACACCACCAACATCTGTAGCAACAACAGGAACACCGCAACTCATTGATTCTAATACTGTATATGGGAAACCTTCAGAAATAGAAGTCAATATCGAAATATCACCTTCGCAAAATAACTGATGTGGTTTGTCATGATAACCTGCTAAGAAGAAATTGTTTTCTAATTTCAATTCTTTAATCAAATCCATACATTCTTTGGTGTATGAAGGTACGGCTTTATTGTCGCCATACACTAAATAACGAACATTTGGAATGCTTCTTTTGGCTACTTCACATGATTTAATCATCGTAATAACATCTTTCAATTCGAAGATTCTAGCCGCAGCAACAACTGTTGGTACATTTTCTAAATGTGCTGGTTTTGGAGCCGGGATAAATAAATCTGAATCGATACCGTTGTAGATTACATCAATTTTATTCGGATGTGCGCCATATTTCTTTTCCCAAGACATGTTAAATTTATTTACCGATAAAATCAAATCTGATTTATAGTAAACCAATTTAGTAATACATTCTGAGAATTTAATCAAAAGGTTTTTCAAGAAAAATGAATATTCCGATGAGTTAATCGCAATCAATCTTTCTCTGATAAAAACACCATGCTCTGTAGCAATAATTGGCGTTCCGTATTTGTATTTTAAAACCAATGCAGGAATCACTGGGAAACCTGAAAGCGTAAGATGCGAAACATCAACCTTAGGAACATCGATGGAAATCGGAATTAAAAAGCGATAAATCCAACGCATACCTACTGTAAAATCATACAAGGTTGCACCGTAATGCCCATCTTTTTCAATGACAGCAGAAACTGTTTCACAGAAACATTTCCACACCACTTGACTTTTCATGGTTTTCTTGTAGTCGTGATTTTGAAAAAACTGCCACATATCGAAAATAGTATCGTCAATTTCTTCAATATCAATACTAGAATCATAAATGTTGTTCAACAATCTTTCGAAAATCGGAATGAATTCTTCAGCAATAACCGATTCGTCTTCCTGTTCTTTTCTGTTGACTGTTTTATAATATTTTTTACCATAACTCAATAATTCTCTTGGCTCTAAAGGTGACCATAAAGGAACTTGAATTACGTTTTTAACGTTGTCGCTCAACTGGTATTTTGATTTTTCCTCAAAATCAGCATTAATAGAATATAACGTGTAATCCACATTCTTTACCTTATTGCAAAGCATGTGTGCCCATGTTGATACGCCACCACCATTGAATGGATAAGTACCTTCCAAAATAAGCATTACATCGTATTTGTTTTTCATAATTTTCTGAGGTTTTAGCTTGGGGCTATTAAACAGATTAGGGATATGTTCGTTGGCAAAGATATTTTCTCTTTGTTTAATAAAAAAAAAAATGCCTTGAAATCTGTTGTAAACACTCATAAAGTCGATAAAGTGCAACTTTTTAGTCGATAAATGGTAGGCGAAAAATAATGTTAAAAAAAAGAGGTAAAGTACATCGGTAAAATGATGTATTTCATCGAGTTGAAAATTTATTTAGAGATGTCTAAAATAACTTTTCTCTGATTTTCTTCCCGATTAGCAAATTTAATTTCAATTTATAATCTTCAATCAGCCATTCTCTGTAGTTTTTACTGCAATGGCTCAAACAATTTGCATAGCGCTTCATTCTAGATTCGATATCTTCATACAATTCTTTAGCCAGCAGTTTGGCTTCGTATAAATCTTCTGAATTATCTACACACATATTGGCATGCTGTTCTAACGATTTTTCAATGACAATTTTAGAACGCAAGTTTTGAGCAATAGCCAATTTGTGCTCTTCATCAACATCGAAAGTTACGATGTCTGTTTTACTGAATTTAGCGCGCAATTCGGGTGGCATTTGGTATTTGAAATGCAATTCGATTTCCGCATCATCGCGCAGGTTTTCTAAGTAATATTCTGGCGATTTAAAGATATGTTGCCAGTCTACAGGTTCGCTCCACAAGCCAAATCTCGCGGCATTATTCCCTAAATCAATCACCGTAAAAGTATCTTTATGATGCAGCTTTCTCGAACCACGACCAATCATTTGAAAATACAAAGTCAATGATTTTGTAGCCCGATTGAGGATGATGCTTTCCACAGTTGGCTCATCAAATCCTGTAGTAAGAATGCCAACTGAAGTCAAAACTGCGTCGGGTGTTTTCTTAAACCAAGCTAATATTTCTCTACGATCTTCAGGATTACTTGTATTGTCTAAATGCCGAATCGGAATACCGGCTTCTTTGAAAGTTTCATATACATATAAAGAAGTATTAATTCCATTATTGAAAATCAATGTCTTCTTCCCTAGCGATTTTTCTGTGTATGCATGAATCAACTTCTCTTGCATCGCCAATTGTGAATACAAATCATCCGAAGATTTCACAGTATAATCGCCATTGATTCCGACTTTCAAAGAAGTCAATCCAACATCATAACTATACGTAATCGCTTTTGCTAAAAATCCTTGTTCAATGAGTGAAGATATGGTATCGCCAACAATCAACTCATCGTAATTTTCATTCATCGGCAACTTGATATTCGAACTCAAAGGTGTTGCAGTAACACCAAGTATAAAGGCATTTTTAAAGGAACTCAATAATTTCCGAAACGAATTATAATGCGCTTCATCAATAATCACCAAACCAATATTATCAAGGTGTAATTTCTTATCGTTGATACGGTTTTTCAATGTTTCAACCATCGCAACAAAGCATGAAAAATCATTCTGATCAGGTAATTCTTTGACTTTACTGTTGATAATTTTATTCTTAACCTCGAAACCTTTGAGCATTTTTGAAGTTTGCTTACAAAGCTCGATGCGGTGCGTTAACACCAATACTTTTTTGTCATGCTTCGATAAATACCGACGAACAATTTCAGAAAAAATCACTGTTTTTCCGCCGCCAGTAGGTAATTGATACAATAAATGATGATTATGAGGTGCGTTGTCTAAGCGATCAAATATAGCGTCGATGTCGCCTTTCTGATAGCTGTAAAGCTCTTTTTTCTCTTCGATTTCGGTATCAAATTCTTTGTGAGGCATATTGCATTTATAGAATTTTGCAAAAGTACATCTAAAAAAGAGTTATCCGGCTATTTTAATTTTTTTAAATCGAAAATTTAATATTCGAAGCGTTCTGTAGTAGCGATGAATTCATATTGATTCAACCAATCTTGCCGAATCGTTTCTTCTTTGATGGCTTCTACTCGACTTTGAAATTCACTAAGAATTCCCTTTTCAATCATAAAACGAATCGCCTGTTCGAACGAATTGAACATACTTTTAAAAAACAATTCTGTATTAATAGTTCTTTTTGACGAATAGGTCTGCGCGATTTCGATAGCATATAACATCACATCGGCAATCAGAAAATCATCAACACCCAAACTGATAAAATGTTTGATGAATTTTTGAGCAACCGAGCGCCGCAATTTAGGTCGTTTGCGTTTTATCGGGAAATATTCCAGTGAAATCTTGACTTTAGCATCATTGATCAACAGATCTTCTTTGGGATTAAAGACAAAATCGAAATACGTTTTTACAGGAATAAACTTGTCGTATAAAGCCACAATTTGTGCTTCCAATGCTTCTTTTGGAAGTTGCGTCAAGTATTTCTTTAATTCTCGTTTGCTCATTACAACAAAAGTAATTTAGTTTTTGAATAATAATCAATTCGATTCGCTAATTTTGCGTGACTTAAATTAAAAACAATTTTAAAATGCAATTCTCATTATGAAACTATTCAAAACCATAGCGCTGCTTGAAGGTATTTCTCTACTCCTATTGTTATTTTTTGCGATGCCAATGAAGTATATTTTTGACCTTCCAATCTATGTACGAATCGTTGGAATGGCGCATGGATTGTTGTTTATTGCGTATATCGCTTTAGCTATTATGAGTAAAGTTGAAGAAAAATGGGAAATCAAAAAGTTTGCAATTATTTGTGTAGCTTCGATTATTCCGTTTGGCACTTTCTATGTTGAAAAGAAATATTTGCGACATGCATAAAGCTCTAGAATTGATATTCGATTGGTGTTATCCGTTGCTTCGAAAAATAGGCTTCGGCGATACGATTGCGTCTTATTTTAGTTTGGTACTGAATATTGCCATGCTGAGTTTGTTGACGTATATTATCTATATCATTTTCAGATTTTTCTTAGTCACTTTAATGGCGATTGCAGCCAAAAAAACCAAAACGAGATTTGATGATTTGCTGATATCGAATAAAACAGCGAAGTATATATCGCATTTGATTCCGTTGTTATTCATCTACAAATCGGTGCCAGTCATTCTCAATGATTTTGTGTATTGGGAAACGATGTTCGGAAAATTGGTAGGTGTGTATATCATTCTTTTAATTTTATGGATTGTCCGTACTATTTTTAATGCGTTGCGAGATTATTTAAAATTAAAACCCGAATACAGCGACAAACCCATCGACAGTTATATTCAAGTTATTATGCTAATCCTTTGGATGATTGGTGTTACGGTGATTATTTCTGAATTGTTTGAAGTCAAAGCCAACACCATGTTTGCCACTCTTGGAGCTGTTTCTGCGATTATTCTTTTGATTTTTCGCGATACTTTGTTGGGTTTTGTGGCCAGCGTGCAGGTTTCATTGAATGACATGGTGCGCATCGGAGATTGGATTACGTTTGATAAATTCGGCGCCGATGGTGATGTGATTGAAATCAATTTGGCTACGGTGAAAGTGCGGAATTTCGACAATACGACTACAACCATTCCAACCTACAGTTTGATTTCGGATTCTTTTCGAAACTGGCGTGGCATGCTTAATTCTGATGGACGAAGAATTAAAAGACATTTGTTGATTAGAGCCAAAAGTATTCGTTTTTTGAAAGAAGAAGAATTGCAAAAGATGAAGCAAATTCAACTCATCAGCAACTACATCGATATTCGACAAACTGAAATTGACAAATACAATGCTTCAAACCAAATCGACAAAGCATTACCAATCAATGGGAGAAATCTAACCAACTTCGGATTGTACCGGAAATACATCACCAGTTATCTTGAAAACTACCCTAGTTTAAATAAAGATATGATATTGCTTTGCAGGCAGTTACAGCCAACCGCTCAAGGCATACCTTTAGAAATTTATACGTTTACAAAGGATAAAAAATTTGAAAATTACGAATACATCATGGCTGATATTTTCGATCATATCATCGCTTCAATCGGGTATTTTGATTTGGAGATTTTCGAATTATCTACAGGCAAAGAAATCGTAGATAATTTATGATTTAAATCGATCGTTGATGAATTCTATCTGCGTTTTTCCATGAGCCTGTGGTTTGCCATCAATACCTAAACTCACCATCGTAATCGTATCGATAGTAATAATCGTTTCGCGTGTCATGATATTACGGGCTTCACATTTTAAAGTCAATGAAGAGTTGCCGAATTTCACGACATCAATGCCTATTTCTACAATATCGCCTTGTTTTGCAGAACTCCTAAAATTGATTTCCGACATATGTTTGGTGACAATTCTCGTATTTTCAAGTTGAATGATGGAATATAAAGCCAATTCTTCATCAATCCAAGCTAATAATTTACCGCCGAATAAAGTCCCATTTGGATTTAAGTCTTCTGGTTTAACCCACTTTCTGGTATGAAATCGCATAGTGTTAGATTTTTGTTAGCGCTAAATTAATTATTTACAAAGGATCGAGAGCCATTTATTGATGTTATTCACGACTTTAAAAATGATACTGTCAACAGTAACAAAAGCAGTCGAAACTCGCATCTTTTCAAATGTTTAGGTTTAGATCTATTCTCGATTGAAGTAAAAATAGCATTTATTATTTAAAAGATTGAATTTTAAAAGTAAACTAGTATATTTGCAAATTGTATGTTAAAATGTTAAAACAGACTAATTGACGTTAATAATTCTAAAACTATGAAACACTGTTTACTACTGTTATCCCTTGCTTTATTGACGGTTAACTTTGGATATGCTCAAACGGAAGATATCAAAGATGCAAAAGATACCGGTGAAAGAAAAGATTACAACAAATGGACAATTGAGTTATCAGCTGGACAAAGTAAAGGTACAAAACCATTTACTGTAGGATATTATTCGAGTAACCCTGACAAACTATTCGGTTCTGTTAAATTCAATACTTTCAGCCTCGGTGTGCGTTATATGTTTAGTGCAAAATTTGGTTTGAAAGCAGATTTAAGTTCTGATTTGTTTAGCAATAATAAAAATACAGACAGTAAAGATTTTAAAATGCAACAATACCGATTTGGTTTGCAAGGTGTTGTCAATGCTTCGCGTTTATTCAATATTCAGCAAGAATTAGGAAGATTAAGTATATTAATTCACGCCGGTCTACAAGCGGCAAGAGCTACACCTAAATACAAACCAGACGAAAACGTCCCTGGATATTTCTATAATAAATCGGAATTAAATATGGGAGTGATGTTTGGTATTTCTCCTGAAGTTAGAGTTTCTAAGAAATTTTCTATCATCGGTGATTTCAGTACACTTTCTAATTTCAGACAGCACTTTACATGGGATGGTCGCGTTTCAGACAAAGCCAATAACTTAGCCGGTCAGATGATTATGGCTACTGTTGGGTTAACCTACTCATTTGGTAACGATAATATCCACGGAGATTGGGCTATCATTGATGAAGGCAAGCTTAAAGAAATTGAAGAGCTTGACAAAAGAATCGGTGAACTTGAAAGCATGTTGAACGATACCGATAAAGACGGTGTGCCGGATTATTTAGATGTTGAAAACAATTCTATTGCCGGTGTTGCTGTTGATACCAAAGGAAGAATGGTTGATATCAACAAAAACGGAATTCCTGATGAGCTAGAGAAATATATGGCCAACACTTATGTTGACAAATCGAACATCAAAGAAACGCTTGAAACTGCCAATGCTGACATGATCAAACGATTGATTAATGAAGGTTATGTAACTACTTATTTCGATTCTGGTAAAGTCAAACCAACAAATGTTTCTACAGAAGGCATCGACTTTATGTTGACTTACTTAAGAAACAACCCAAATGCTTCGATAGACATCATCGGACATGCTGATGAAATTGGTAAAACGGCTTTCAATGATAAGCTATCTAATGACAGAGCGAATACAGTTAAGAATACGTTAATCAAAGCAGGAATCAACGCTTCTCGTTTGAATATTCTTAGCCAAGGTGAAGATGCTTCTGTAGCGGTAGATTCTGCCGATGCCAGAAGACTCGTAAGAAGAGTAACATTTAAAGTGAAAGACTAATTAACAATTAGTTCTTGATAAGTTATAAAAACCTCTGTATTCGTACAGAGGTTTTTTTTTAACTTTAAAATAAAAATGGAAACTCGAGATGCATTCATTATCGGTTTAAGAGGAGAAACAATCGGATTGGTCAATCCATCATCTTCCTCAGATGAAAAGTTCCAAAATCAAACCCTACGCCCTATTCTCAAACTGCAAAATGATTTGTTTGTAGAGGTATTCAAGAATCATATTAGCAAACACAAAAATGAGTTCTATTTATATGCTGTAGAAAAGAAATTGCAGTTTATAGAAAACACCATTCAGAAAGATATCAAGTTTAGAAATGCACTCAAAGGCATCGTCATCGGATTGTTTACAATTGATGAATACGCCACTTACATCCAAAATTCTTCATCGCTAAATAAACGCATGATGAATATGCTTATCGAGCGTTTGAAAAGTCAGGTGTTGCTTTTTGAAGTAATTGATACAGTTTAACCGCTTCATTCCTTACCATCAAAACGGTTCTGGTAATTTTAATCGCAATAATTTCGTTTGCATTTTAAGGTTTGCCTAAAACTGATTTAGTATTTAAACTATTTTTTAATGTTTTCTTAATTTAATAGGACTATAATAAGTATTCTCGTAATTGTTTAAGAAAATGTCGTCAAACCGCGTATTTATTGATTTTTTTTATTATACTTGTTTTTATAAATTAAGAACATTGTTTTAGCTTTATTGCTGAATCAAAATACAGTAAATGCCATACTATGAAAGAAGAATACTTCAAATGGTACTCGTCCAATCTCAACAGAGAAATTGAAATGCTCGTCTTTGGTCATTCCGGTTATCCCGTGATTCTTTTTCCAACATCGATGGGCAGTTATCACGAAAATAAAGACCAAGGTTTAATAGGCGCTGCGCAATGGTATATCGACCAAGGTTTGATTCAGATTTTTTGCCCGGGAAGTGTAGACAAAGACAGTTTCTACAATAAAAACATCCACCCTTTTCACCGCATTCAAAACCACGTTTGGTACGATAAAATGATTTGTCATGAAATCGTAGAGCGCGTCAAAAACAATACGTATTCCGGAAAGGTAGCCGTTGCCGGTTGCAGTTTCGGAGGTTATCATGCCGCGAATTTTGCGTTTCGCCATCCGGGTTATGTAAGTCATATGTTTTCGATGAGCGGTGCTTTCGACATCAAGAGTTTTATGGATGGCTATCATGACGACAATGTTTTTTATAACAGCCCCGAAGATTATTTACATGGTTTAAATGACCATGAATTATGGAATATGGATATCATTCTCGGTACTTCCAATTGGGATATTTGCTTGGATTCGAATCTCAAATTGAGCCGCGTGCTGTCACAAAGAGAAATCCCACATTGGCTTGATATCCGACAAGATCAGCAACACGATTGGCCGATTTGGCGACAGATGTTTCCGCATTATCTATCAAGAATCAAATTTTTCTAAAATATTAAAGACAAGTAAAATGAAATCGAAGATTCACGAAAACCAAAAAACAATATAGTCATGAGTAAAAAAATTGGAATATTATTCGGAATGGAAGACACTTTCCCGTATGCTTTTATCGAAAGAGTCAACGCTAAAAATGAAAAGGGAATTATTGCTGAAGCCGTTTCTATAGATAAGGTCGTTCAAAACAAAGGCGGCGAATATGCCGTCATCATCGACAGAATTTCACAAGATGTTCCGTTCTATCGCGCTTATCTCAAGAATGCTGCGTTAACCGGAACCAATGTCATCAACAACCCATTTTGGTGGAGCGCTGATGATAAATTCTTCAACAATTGTTTGGCGGATACTTTAGGCGTGCCGCTTCCGAACACAGTGATTCTGCCTTCTGCGGAACATCCAACCGATACCACTTCAAAATCATTTCGCAATTTGAAATTTCCAATGGATTGGGATGGTATTTTCGAATACATCGGCTTTCCGGCTTATATGAAACCGTATGCTGGCGGTGGTTGGAAAAATGTGTATCGACTTGAAAACAAGGAAGAATTCTGGCAGAAACATCAGGAAACAGGACAATTGGTCATGTTGCTTCAAGAAGAAATCGTATTCACAGAATATTTTCGCGTGTATTGTTTGGGTGGAAAAGACGTGCACATCATGCAATACGAACCGAGAAACCCACACCATTTGCGTTATGTGATTGACGGGCCGCCCGTTGATAAAAAGTTATTGGCCACGGTGAAAGATTATACTTTGCGTTTGTGTAAAGGTTTGGGATATGATTTTAATACGGTTGAATTTGCAGTACGTGACGGCATTCCCTACGCAATCGATTTTGGAAACCCTGCGCCCGATGCTGAGTTTACTTCCGTAGGTGCGGATAATTTCGAATGGGTTGTGGAAGCTGCCGCTAAAATGGCCATCGCTGCCGCTAAAAAACAAAAACCTGGACAAATGAATTTGACTTGGGGAACGTTTATCAAAGACGCCGCCGCAACAAAATAAAGAATGTGATTGGAACCGAATTGCCCTAGCCCGGATAGAAGGGAAAATCCTTGGCATTGGGAGATTGCCGCGCAAGCTCGCAATGACAAGATTGGAATGATAGCCGGATTAGCTTCTAAAAAATATTGTGATGAAAAAATTACCCGTTTTTACGCTTGGCGTTGAAGAAGAATATCAAATTATAGATCCGAATACACGTGATTTGCGCTCGCATTTGTCGAAGATTGTCGATGGTGCCAAAGTGATTTTGAACGAGCAAGTCAAAGCAGAAATGCACCAATCTGTAGTGGAAGTCGGCACAAACATTTGCAAGAATGTAAAAGAAGCTTCCGATGAAATTAAATTCCTGCGCAGCAAAATTGTAGAACTAGCTGCCAAACAAGATTTGGTCGTTGGTGGTGCCGGAACCCATCCGTTTTCGCGTTGGCAAGACCAGCCGATTACTGATGATCCAAGGTATCACAACATTGTGAATGAATTGCAAGATGCAGCGCGTTCGAATTTGATTTTTGGAATGCATTGTCATGTTGGAATTGAAAATCGCGAAATCGGTTTGCAGTTGATGAATCAAGCGTGTTATTTCTTACCCCATATTTTTGCGTTATCGACGAATTCTCCTTTTTGGGAAGGCAGACAAACGGGTTACAAATCGTTTAGAACTAAGGTGTTTGATAAGTTTCCAAGAACGGGTTTGCCCGAATATTTTGATTCAGTAGCTTCTTATGACAATTATCTTGAGACTTTGGTCAAAACGAATTGCATCGACAATCCGAAGAAAATTTGGTGGGATTTGCGTTTGCATCCGTTTTATGATACAATTGAATTTCGCATTTGCGATATGAGTTTGACTGTAGATGAAACGATGTGTATTGTGGCGATTATTCAAGCGATTGTGGCCAAGCTGTATCGACTCAACCTAAACAATATGAGTTATAATGTTTATCGTTTGGCATTGATTAAAGAAAATAAATTCAGAGCCGCGCGTTACGGAATCGACAATCACATGATTGATTTTGGATTGCAGAAAGAAGTCGAAACCAAAGCGCTAATTTGTGAATTGCTTGAATTTATTGACGATGTCGTTGACGAATTGGGCAGCCGTGAGCAAATTGACTTGGTGCATCAAATCATGAAAAACGGTACAGGTGCTGACAAACAACTCGCTGTTTTCAACGAAACGAACGATTTAACGAAAGTGGTTGATTTTATAACATCGGAATTTACCAAGGGTTTGTAACATAATAATTATATATTTGTAACACCAATTCTGATCCTAAACCTAAGATTATGAACGAACATACCATAAGAATAGCCATTTTAGATATGTATAACGGTGAGCCTAATCAAGGCATGCGCTGTATTATCGATATCGTCAATCGGTTTAATCAGATAGTAAGTTTCAAAATATTTGATGTCCGTCGTAAATCCGAATTGCCTAAAATTAAGGATTACGATATCTACATTTCGACTGGTGGTCCAGGAAATCCGCTTGAAGGAGATGGCATTTGGGACAAAAACTACTACGCTTTTATTGATGATTTGGTGCTTTGGAATAACGAGAATGAAGTCAAAAAACACGTCTTGTTTATTTGTCATTCTTTTCAAATGGCTTGCAAACATTTCGGTTTAGCAGAAATTACCAAGCGAAACGACACTTCTTTCGGTGTGATGACCGTTCATAAAACCAAGGAAGGCAACAATGATCCTTTGTTTGAAGGTTTAGCTGATCCGTTTTATGCAGTAGATTCTCGCGATTATCAAGTCGTTCAACCGCACTTGAATGTCTTTGCTGACAAAGGCGCTAAAATCATTTCGTTAGAGAAAATCCGTGATCACGTGCAATTCGAAAGAGCCATTATGGCCGTTCGATTTACAAAGTATTTTGTGGGAACACAATTTCATCCTGAAGCTGATCCCATCAGTTTTGTTGCTAATCTGAGAAAAGCCGAAACGCGTGAGAAAATCATCAACATGAAAGGCAGAACGAAATTCAGAAACATGCTTGAAGATTTATTGGATGAAGATAAAATCTACAAAACCAATGAAACGCTGATTCCAAATTTCCTTCGACTCGCAATCAATGATTTGATGAAAACGAAAAAGATACTTTCGAATTAATTTCATTTTCCAGTTTTAAATTTTCATGCATCGATTAAGTAATCGAATGCTTCACTTTATTGTAATGTCAATGCTATGGTAACCAAATACAGACAACTTTTCAATGACCAATTTTCTATAGAAAAATACAAGGAATTTCAAAATGATATTGCTGCAGATTTCAATTATATGCCCACTTTCAGAATGGCCGAAACGCCGTTTTTTATTTCAAATGAACTCAAAGCACAATTGATCGAAGGTTGCCAAGATGTTATTCGACTCATCCAACAAGACAACTTCAAACAACTTACCGAAAAGTCGTTAGAGCTTAACACCAAAGTGCCTAACGAAGATGAACACACCACTTTCCTAGCCATCGATTTTGGGATTTGTGAAGAAGACGGACAAGTGATTCCAAAACTGATTGAAGTGCAAGGCTTTCCTTCGCTGTTCAATTATCAGTACGTTTTGTATGATAAATTTAAAAAATATTTTCCGTTTCTTGAAGAATTAACGCCGTTCATCAATGACATCAGCTCCGAAGATTATTTCAAGATTATCGAAGAAGCAATGTGCAATCATCTGCCAAAAGAGAATGTGATTCTGCTCGAAATCGAACCTGAAAAACAAAACACCAAAATCGATTTCTATTATTGTCATCGTGATATTGGAATTCCAATTGTTTGTGTGACGGAATTGATTAAACAAGATAAAAAACTGTATTATAAAAATGATCAAGGCCAATTGATTCAAGTCAAACGCATCTACAACCGTGTGATTTTTGATGAATTGGAATTGCGCACCGATTTAAATTTAAACTTCAGTTTTTCCGATGATCTCGATGTAGAATGGGCCGGGCATCCGAATTGGTTTTTCAGAATCAGCAAATTTATACTGCCATTTTTGAAAGGAAAATATTTCATCGAAACGACTTTACTAAGCGACTTAAAAGAAATTCCAACCGATTTAGAAAATTACGTTTTGAAACCATTGTTTTCATTCTCGGGAAGTGGCGTAATTTTCCACGTCACGAAAGAAGATATTGAAGCAGTAACGGAAAAAGAATTGTACATACTTCAAAAGAAAGTCAACTATATTCCGATTGTGCAATCACCTGACGGAAAAGTAAAAGCCGAAGTGCGTGTACTTTGTGTTTGGAAAAAAGAAGATAAGAACCCTACGATGTTGTGTAATTTGGTGCGTTTGAGTCGTGGAGAAATGATTGGCGTGAAATTCAATAAAGATAAGGATTGGGTTGGTGGCACTTTGGGGTTGTTTGAAAGGTAGGTTTTACCGCAAGGTGCGCTAAGGTATACGCAAAGGACGCAAAAAATAAAATTTTATATTAAGATTTTTAGAAGCTATTTCCTGCTATCCGCTAAATCTTTTCCTGTCTAAAAAAGCCAGAAAAAGGATACCGCTGCTATCAGGGCTAGGGCATCTCGTTTAAAATGAAACCTATCAAAAAAATTACAAATTACTTCGCGCTCTTTGCGATAAACTTCGCGAACTTTGCGGTTAAAAACTAATGCAAATGCTTCACTTCCTTCTGAGCCACTACAGTTGCATAATCTTTCACCAAGCGATCGGCGTAAACATCTAGCAATTCTAAAACACGTTCGTGTTTGTCTGATTTCACAATCAATCCCGCGTGATATTCTAATGGCACGCGGAAACAAACTTCATCATCTGCAAACGAAGACAAATCCGGATGTTGGTATTTCGATAAAGTGAGTACAATACCGGCATATCCTTTTTTGACTTTCGGTAATTTGTATTCAATGCCTTTCACCAAAGCGTTTTCAATCGCTGCCCATTCCGTCCACAGATTGATATCGGAAGCGAATGCTACCATTTCAGCCAAATGTGCACCACCAACTCTCGAGGAAGTTTCTAGAAAATAGATTTTTCCGTTGTCATCACATTTGATAAATTCGGTATGCGCTGCGCCATGCTTGAGTCCAAAACCTTTGATGACTTGCTCATTGACTTTCTTAATCGCTTTATCGTCTTCTGAATTGTATGGAATATTCGCACTTCTGAAAATGCCACCACCTTGAGAAATTTCCATCGGTGTTGCCAAATATCGCGAGGTGATGCTGAATAAAACTTTACCGTCTACAATCAAACTATCGCAATGATATACAGAACCAGGTCGAAATTGTTCCACCAAATATTTAAAACGGTTGTTGCCCATTTCGTTGATGTGAATCCACAAACTTTCTTTATCATACACTTTGATAATGCCTGACGCTGAAGCTTCTGAACGCGGTTTCAAAACCCACGGTGCCGGAATCGTATCGGCAAAAGTATTGATGTCATGATCGTTGAAAAGCGAACAGAAATTCGGATTCGATATGCCACAACTTTTAGCCCGCATGCGCATCGCTAATTTATCTCGAAAATAACGTCCGGTGCTTTGTCCCATGCCGTCAATGCGGAGGTTTTCGCGTAAGTAAGTGGCTTTTTCTACATCGAAATCATCTAAGGCAACGATGGCATCAATGGTGTTGTTTTTCATGAAATTGCTCACACCGAGTAAAAGATGTTCTAAATTCCAATCGACATCTTGACCTTCCATAAAGAAAATATCATCGATAAATTCGACAGGCCAAGCTTTGTCACGCAATTTTTCTGATGTAACCAAATAGACTTTATTTCCAAGTTTTTTTAAATTGATTAAAAAATCAGCTCCTTTAAAATAATTGGAAATACAAACGATTGTTTTAGGTGATTTACTCATAGCTTAAATGTTTTCAATAAAATGCATTAATAAATGTACTCCATAAGATGTAGCGTGTTTGCTTTTCGCAAATTCATCATCACCAAAGGCTACACCGGCAATATCCAAATGCGCCCAAGCGCTGTGTTCTTCTGTGAAATACTCTAAAAATTTAGCGGCCGATATGGCACCGGCAACGGGTTTTCCGCTGTAGTTTTTGACATCGGCAATATCACTTTCAATGTCAGATTTATAGGCATCCCACAATGGTAATGGCCACAACCTTTCCCCTATTTCATCACCCGAATGTTGTAATTTTTGAGCTATTGTTTGGTTGTTGGTAAACAACGCGGCACATTCATAACCAAAAGTTCCAACGCTGCTTCCTGTTAATGTAGCAATATCGACAATGATTTCGGGTTTGTAATTTTTAATTAAATACGATAAACCATCGGCTAGAATCAATCGGCCTTCAGCATCGGTATCGATGATTTCAATCGTGGCTCCATGATAACTTTTGATGACATCGCTCGGCATGAATGAAGTACTGTCAACGGAATTCTCACAACATGGTACAATCGCGGTTACTCTTACGGGCAATTTTAAATCGGCAATCAATTGCATGGCTCCTAAAACTGCTGCACCACCAGCCATATCGCATTTCATGTGTAACATTCCGGCAGTTTTGATGTTGAGTCCACCGGTATCGAAAGTAATGCCTTTACCCACCAAACCAATGTGTTTGATTTTTGGAATATCGGTCACTGGCATATAATCCATAATGATGAATTGTGGCTCTTTATCGCTGCCTTTTCCAACGGCTAAAAAAGCATCTAGGCCTTCAATTTTGGAAGCTGCACCATCTAAAATGGTTGTTGTAAATCCATAAACATTACCGCTTTCCTGTGCCCAATTCGATAAATAAGTTGGCGTTACCAAATTCGGTGGCAAATCGACCAAAGACAAAATTTCGATTTGTGTTTTGGCGATTTTTATAGCTCGAAGTGCTGCTTCAGCATAATCGGTTTTCGAAAGCAAAGCCAATTCAAAATCTTTTTCGGCAAAAGGATGTAGGTCTTTTTTCTTGAAATGCCCAAGTTGATAGGTGCCCAACATTAATCCTGAAATCGTAGCTTCGACTTGTTGTAGTGTGAACACTTCGGGTATCATTAAAACGACATCTTTAGCAAAAATGTTTTTTTCTTTAGAGGCAATTCTTCTTGCAATAGTCTTCAATGACTTGTAATCGATCGTTTTTCCTAGTCCTATAAAAATGTGAACGCAGTCATATTTTTCAGCAACATAATAGGTATCTTTTTTTCCGTAGAATATTTTTGACGAAACTGATACGCCGTGAAACTCAATCGGCACTAAATTTTTTGCATTGGTTTCGAAAACCGGAATCAGAATAACGCCTGTGAAGCCTTCTAGGTTTTCTATATTTTTTGTTTTCATTTAATTGTCTTTTGTATTAAAAAATAACCATTCGATGGCTTTCGGAAATTCATCGCTCCAATAGGTTTCGTTGTGTTTTCCTAGCATATTGATGCTGAGCTTGATTTTCATTTTGCTCGATACAAATTCATTTTCGATCATGCGTTTTTTGAACTTTTTAACATGATCAATCATCGTAGCGCTCTCATCACCGCCGGCATACAGATATATTTTGGTATCACTGGGTTCTGAAAAATCAATACTGGTAAAATCCATTTTTGGAACCACCCATAATGATGGTGAGAAAATCATCAGTTTTCCATACACTTCAGGATACATCAAACCTGAAAAAACACTGACCAATCCGCCCATCGAACTGCCTCCAATTCCGGTATGCTCGCGCTCGGTTTTGGTTCTAAAAGTTTTATCTACAAACGGTTTCAACGTATCAGTGATAAAACGAATGTACTTTTTTCCTTGTCCAACGCCCAGCAAAGTTTTCCCAACATTGTATTCTTTGATGCGATCTTGTTCGGCATGTTCAATCGCAATGATGATAATTTTCCCGATTTTATATTCGGACATTACTGCTAGTTTCTTATCGATTTCCCAATTGCCGTATTTGGCTTTTTCATTGAATAAATTCTGGGCATCTTGCAAATACAACACAGGATATGTTTCATTAGAATCATCATAATCATGCGGTAATAAAGCCCAAACCCTTCTGGTTTTGTTGAGTTGTGGGATTTCAAATTCTTCAGAAATCAAATGCACTTTAGGCAAAAAATTGGGTTTGAACGGCAGCCAATTCTTTCTCCATTTATCAACATGTTCTTTGCGAACGCCTGCGTGCTCTTTGCACGAACGGTTTTCGGTTCGGTTGCCATACTTGTCAATTTCGACTTCGCTCCAATCGCCTTTGGTGAATTTGTATAAGAGTTCATCGGGATACACAAAATCACTCGCGAATTTATAATGATACAAACCATTGCCGATTTTTTCCATTTCGAAGGCTAAATCTTGCGTGTGCCAATTGTTGAAATTTCCGGAGATATAAACCGGTCGTGTATCATCTTCATCGGTAGTCAGCAGAATATTGAGTTGAGGCTCTTGCAGTTCGGTATCTATATTCGGGGCAACTTTATTTTTATTGGTAATCATAGCAAACAGAAAACGATAATAGCTTTATTTAAAAAGTAAATATAGTTTTTTGATTGTTGAAATAAAAGAAACTATGGGGATAATAACAGAGAATTTTGAGATTAAAATAAATCGAAGGTTTTTATTAGCGATGACTCAAAAATTGAAGTAAATTGGTGGTTATTTTTGATAAATGCGATTGACTACGAATTTTTTGGAAACTTAAACATTACTGTAGTTCCAACGTGCACTTTACTTTTTATAGAAAACTCGATTTTCAATAACGTACACAAACGGTTTACAATCGACAATCCTAAACCAACGCCTTTAACTTCCGGATGTTCGAGGAATTTCGATCGGTAAAAAGGATTTAGAATTTTATCGAAATCAGCTTTGGGAATACCGATTCCTGTATCGGAAATTGTGCCAATCAGATATTGGTTGTTCTCTGAAAATGCCAGTTGAATTTCGCCTTTTGATTTGGTGTATTTAATCGCATTCGATAATAAATTACTGATGATAATACCAACTA
Source organism: Flavobacterium sp. (assembly GCF_031411595.1). Classification (GTDB taxonomy): domain Bacteria; phylum Bacteroidota; class Bacteroidia; order Flavobacteriales; family Flavobacteriaceae; genus Flavobacterium. Next base: position 49,750 of record NZ_JANOBI010000035.1, read on the forward strand.
AATATTCATCGGAATTGATGTAATAATCCTTTTCAAAATCATACTTTACTGTCAATTGTTTTTCCTTGATATTTTGGGAATAGCGCGTTACAATATCTAAAATCAAAGCATTCAAATAAACCGATTCGTTTTTGGTATTGAGCTTCTGATTTTCAAATCGGGCCAACAACAGCAATTCATCCACCAAATGATTTAAGCGATCTACTTCCTTTATGCAGTAGTTGATTTTTTCCTCATACTCGGTTTGGTTTCTGGGTTTTCTAACCAATACTTCCAGTGTTCCTTTCAAAATAGCCAAAGGCGTTCGCAATTCGTGGGAAGCATCGGAAGTGAATTGCTTTTCGCGTTCAACGGCATTTTCAATGCGATCTAGTAAATCGTTGATGGTTTTAGAAAGTACAAACAATTCATCTTTATAATGTGGTAACGCAATTCTCGATTTCAAATTTTCTGTTGAAATAATACTCGCGGTATCGGTAATTTGAGTAATCGGTTTGATGCTTTTTCCTGCAATGAATCGAGTGATAAAAAAGAATGAAAACAATACAATGACATAAGACAAGAGTAATATGGTATTGAGGTTTTTCATGACTGTATTCTCTTCTTCAAGCGATTTGGCAATCAATAGAAATCCCATGATTTTACCATTTTTATATATCGGAACTTGCACTTGCCGGATGAATTGTTTGTTGAGTTCTGTATCAAAAAAGTATTTTTCTTTGATGGATTTGTTGAGTTTTAAATTGTCATTTTTAAGATTCGGCGATTTTTCGACAGCCACACCATTAGGATCATAAATCTGAACAAAAACGGGATCTATCGTAATTTCGTTGTGTTCTTTTTCTTCCCATTCTCGTATGTCAATCCATCTATAGATACTGTTTCCGAAATTCATTTCAGAAAAATGCAATCCCACTTCCTTCTCAAGTTCATGATTGATGTCATTGTAAACACTATACTTCACGGTATTGTAAATCGCAACAAAAAGCAACGCTACAATCAATGCAGTGCTGATTAGAAAATTAAAAGCTAGTCTGTTTTTGAAAGAAAATTTAAACATAATCTACACGTTATCACTTGCAATATAGCCCACGCCACGAATGGTTTTGATCAATTCTTCTTTGTTGATGCCTAGTTTTTTTCGGATGGAATTGATAAAAACATCTATAACGCCTGTATCGTATTCATAATGAATATTCCACACTTCTTCAATGATTTGATTTCTCGTGCACACCTTGTCTTTATTTTTGATGAGATAGACCAACAATTCAAATTCACGTTGTGTAAAAACAACTTCTTTGTGGTTTAATAAAATTTGATATTTCGATTGAACCACCGTAATGGCACCCAAAGTCAATTCATCAATTTCTTGATCAGCTCTGAAATGAATTTTGATGCGAACCAACAATTCTTCAAAAGAAAACGGTTTTTTGATATAATCATTCGCGCCGGCTTTCAAGCCTTCAATTGTTTCTTGAACGGTATCTTTTGCTGTTAGGAAAATAATGGGTGTTTTGGTATCGGTTTTTCTAATTTCCTTACATACTTCGATGCCGGTCATTTTTGGTAAAATCCAATCCAATAAGATTAAATCGACTTTTTGACTTTGTGAAAACTCATACCCTTTTTTTCCATCACCGGCTACAATAACATCGTAACCATCTTCTTCTAGGCCTTGTTTTAGAAAATTAGCGATTCCTACTTCGTCTTCTACAATAAGAATTTTCATTGATGTTTTGTTGGTTATTGGTTTTATGTCTGCAAAAAAATCACAAACAAATATATTTATTAAAGGTTGTAAATCAATATCAATTTATTTTTAAGCTATTTAATTCAAGTAAAATTAAGGCAATATTAAGAATACAATAACTTTAACTCCACTACATTTATGGAAAATTTATTGAAATGCTACTGCCCCAAAAAAGTAACCCACTAGTATCGCTTACCGTTTTTTATGTATTGGTTTCGTTTCTTTTGCGAATCGTGCTGTGCTTCCATCCTATTACGCAATCGTCGTTTTCACTGATTGATACTGTAAAAATTTTTACACTCGGATTCCTTTCAGATCTTTTTGTTTTTACCGTAGCCATTGCCTTTTTTTGGTTGTATTTGATTTTTATTTCTAATGATAAATACCATAAACCCTACGGTTATCTCCTATTTGGATTGTTGGTTGCCTTATTGGGTTATGTTGCTTTTGGCAATACAATACTAAATGAGTATGGTGGTTCTTTACCTGAAATCGCAACCTATTTTATAGCTTTAAAAACGGTATTGTTCGGGTTGTTGCTTTTTTTGCCTCAATATAGAATCGCAATCCGTCGTTGGTTGTTTACTATTGTAGTTTTCATCTACGTTTTGCTAATCATTCAAAATGCGATTAGTGAATACTTTTTTTGGAATGAATTCGGCGTACGCTACAACTTCATCGCGGTTGATTATTTGATTTACACGACCGAAGTTATTGGCAACATTATGGAATCGTATCCGGTCGTTCCTATCTTCATTGTATTATTTATAGTGACAGGATTGATTACCTATTTCATTGTCAAAAGGTCTAAAAACTATATTGAAAACATTCCTTCAGCAGTTGAAAAAGTAAAATTATCATTACTCTATTTTGTGTTAGTTGCAGTTTCTTTTGTTGCCATTCCTTTTTTATCCAACAAAGAAAACAGCCAGAACATATTCGCTAACGAACTGCAAGCCAACGGCATTTATAAGTTCTACACTGCCTTTACCAATAACGAATTAGACTATTTTAAGTTCTATAAAACACTACCTGAAAAAGAAGCTTACAGCCTTTTGCAACAACAAAATTCGTTGGCAAAAGAAATTAAAAGCGATTCAACAGAAACCCGTAAAAATGTAGTGCTGATTACCATAGAAAGTTACAGTGCCGATTTTATGAAACATTATGGCAATGAAAATAACCTAACACCATTCTTAGACAGTTTAGCTACCAAGAGTTTGATGTTTACCAATCTTTATGCTGTAGGCAACAGAACCGTTCGAGGGTTAGAAGCGGTTACTTTGTGTTTGCCACCAACCGCTGGTGAAAGTGTTATTAAAAGAAAAGACAACAAAAGTAAGTTTACTACCGGAAACCTGTTTAAAGAAAAAGGATATCAAGTCAAATTTCTATATGGTGGCGATGCGTATTTTGATAATATGCAAGACTTTTTTGGCGGAAACGGTTATGATATTATCGACAAAAAATCGTTTCAGCCAAATGAAATAACGTTTTCCAATGTTTGGGGAGTTTGCGATGAAGACATGGCTAAAAAAGCCATACAAGTCATGAATGCCGAATCAAAAACAGGCCGCCCTTTTTTCAATCATTGGATGACCGTCAGCAACCATCGCCCGTTTACGTATCCGGACAATCGTATCGACATTCCAGGTAATGCCAAGTCTAGAGAAGGCGGTGTAAAATATACAGATTTTGCTTTAAAACAATTCTTTATGATGGCGCAAAAACAATCGTGGTATCACAATACTGTTTTTGTAATTCTGGCCGATCATTGCGCTTCAAGTGCTGGAAAAACAGAGTTACCACTTGATAAATATCGCATTCCGGCGATGATTTTCAGTCCAAACATGCAGCCGCAACAGTACTCGAACTTGATGTCTCAGATTGATATTATGCCAACATTATTTGGGTTGTTGCATTTCAACTATCAGAGTAAATTTTATGGTCAAGATGTATTGCAAACCACCTACAAACCGAGAGCTTTCGTAGCGACTTATCAAAACTTAGGATTGATTAAAGACAGCGTTTTGACGATTTTATCTCCAAAACAAATGGTCAAGCAATACGCATTGAAAGCGGTTCCTAATCAAAAATTAGATCGTAATTTTCAATTGCATTTTGATGAAAATCCAATGCCGAAAGTTCGCGAAGATTTGGTTAAGGAAACGGTGGCTTATTATCAAACGGCATCGGATATTTTGAAGAAGAAAAAGTATCAGAAATAAATTCGCTTTTGATTATTGTAGTAGAAACTTTTACACAATCAAGATTGAATGAAATCTATGAGACCATATTCCATAAAAAAAGGATACTTAAAATATCCTTTTCTATAAATTGAATTCGAAAGTCACGTTAATCTTCGTCCTCAGTTTTTTCATTCGCCTCATTGCCAATAACATTAGTTGCGTTGGCTCTAATTTCGGTATGTCTTACTTCACCACCAGTAGTTCCGGCTTCTTTACCTAGATATGTTGCTGCAATGCCAACAACCAAAGCCAAATAGGTAATCAGGTTTGCTTTGCTATGATTTTTGATGTTAAGCACCAATCCAACAATTGAAATTGCGCCTAGAGCATATAGGATAAGGGCTAACTTTTCAGCCATTTCTTCATGATTGTGAATGATTTGTTTGCCAATATTGGGTAGATCTTCCACCATTTCTTCAGCGCCTTCTCCGGTTGACATTGAAGCGAAAGCAAACAAAGCCGCTACTATAAAAATAATATAAGCGATGTTGATCGTGATTTTGTTTTTTAAAACCAATCCTGCGATTAAAATCCCCAAACCAAAAATCGTCCCAATAATGGGAAAATGATTTACTACCAAATGCCAATGTGCGTCGTTCATGATGTTTATATTTATAAAATTAAAAGTTCAGTTATAGTATAACAGCATTAGCTTTGGTAACCCTACTCGATTCGTTTGACTTCAATTCTTTCAAGTGCTTTTACATAGCGTCGGCCATTTTTCAAATCAGCAGTCGAACTCAATACAATCCGTTGTTCCATATCTTTGAGCTTTTTGCCTTCGTGTTCTGTGATGATAAACAGATTATCGCCAATGGCTGTATTGTAAATTTCATTCCAAGAAAAAACTACTTTATAACCGTCGGAAGCAATAAAAACAAAGTAGAATTCATTCAATTCTTTGGGCTTTTCATAGCTGAATTCAATCTTCGCCAATACTGTTTTTAATAAAATGCCTTTGCTGTTCTTTACAGTATCTTTTATTTCACCTTTGTGGTTGTAGATCATCTGATCTTTTAAAACTTGCTTCGGAAAACTGTCGAGTTGCGTTAACGTAAAAACCTTTTCTGATTTTATTTTTCCTTGAATTTTAAACGAATCCGTAGGTTCTATTTTCCTTTGCGCCGAAACTGACCAATGCGTTATAAAACCTATGAATACAATAATAAGCCTAATTCTCATATTAAGATTTGGTATTCTTTTTCAATAATGACATGTATTCTTGTGGTGTTTCATTGTTATAAACTCCGGTTTTTCCAGCGATTTTTGCTTCTTTATTGAGCACAACAACATGAGGAAAAAAGCCATCTTTGTTATATTTCTCAACAATGAGTAGGTTTTTTTCCAATTGATCTTTGCTCAACCCTTCTTGTTCGTAGGAGAAATCGATTTTTACCAAAACATAATTGTCACTCGCAAAAGCCAGAAATTCAGGCGATTTGAATATCTTTTGTTCGAGCTTCACACAAGTGTCGCAATGTTCGGGTACGGAAAAGAATAAAAGCACTTTTTTATTTTGTTGTGCTGCTTCTTTCAATCCTAAGTCTAAATCTTTTTGCCATTGTTGTGCCGTGCAATTTAAAACGCTACAAAACAATGCCATTGAAATCATTCTTTTCATATCAAATGAAAATTAAAATTATTACTCAAAAATAGCACTTAATCATTAAATAACATTCGGGTTTTCGACTTTATAAATTTTATTTTTCCCTAACTTCGTTTTTGTATAAAGCAAAGTAAATAAAATGGATCGCTACAAAGAAACCTTTGAAACATGGAATAAAGTCGCGCAACTATACCAAGACAAATTCATGGATTTGGATTTGTATAATGAAAGCTATGATTTATTCTGCAATGCGATTGATTTCAAAAACCCATCAGTGTTAGAATTGGGTTGCGGGCCGGGCAATATCACAAAATACCTATTGAATAAAAAGCCTGATTTTATTATTGATGCTATTGATGTCGCTCCCAACATGATTCAACTGGCGCAGCAAAATATTCCCTATGCCCATTTTACAGTCATGGATGTTAGAGAAATCAATACTATACAAAAGCAATTCAACGCCATCATGTGCGGTTTTTGTATTCCATATTTATCCGAATCCGACGTTTCAAAATTGATTGTAGATTGTCATCAATTGCTCATGAATGACGGAATCATCTACATCAGTTTTGTTGCTGGCGATTACTCTGATTCGGGGTATCAAAAAGGCAGCAGTGGCGATCGAACTTATTTCTACTTTCATGATTTAGAAAATACAATCAATACGCTTGAAAAACAAGGATTTACAATTAATAATTTGATTCATGTTAAGTATTCGAAAAATGATACTATCGAAGAAACTCATACTGTTTTAATCGCAAAGAAAAGCGCTTAATTAATAATCCGACACTATGAAAATCCTCGAAACCAATAGACTTTATTTAAGACCAATGACTGTTGATGATGCCGAAAATATCCATGCCTTGAATCTGGATCCCGAAGTAATACAATTCACCGGCGATGAAGCTTTTGAAAATGTTGAAAGTGCGAAGATTTTTTTAGAAAATTATGACCATTACACACAATATGGCTTCGGACGTTGGGCTGTCATTGAAAAAGAAAGTGAAGCTTTTTTAGGCTGGTGTGGATTAAAATATACGCCAGAATTGGATGCGTTTGATATTGGATTTAGATTCTTCAAAAAATATTGGAACAAAGGCTACGCAACAGAATCTGCTGCAGCATGTATTGATTTAGGGTTTAATCAATATAAAATGCCCAAAATTGTTGGTCGATCCAGAACCGAAAATAAAGCTTCAATTAAAGTGCTAGAAAAAATTGGATTGACGTATTCAGGAGTTTTTGATTTCGATGGCCATGAAGGTGTAATTTACAGCATTGAAAAGTAAGAACTATAGCAATCCGTTATACTTGCGTAAAAACCATTCCGAAGCTAAAGCAATCGCTACGAGAATCAGCAACCAAACCCAATCTATCAAAGGTGTTTTTTTGACAATGGCTTTTTCAATCGCTTTGTATGCAGTGTTGTCGAGCAAATTTTTGATCAAAGCATCAACTTGATTCGGCATATAAACTTGTGCTTGCGTTTGCGTTGCTAATTGTTTGAGTTTATTCAAATCCGGATTCACAAATTGCTTTTCAATATCGAAATCAAGAATTTCGAAATAGCCGTTATAAGTTGTATTCGTATTCAATTCTTTGACAGCAAAAGTATATTGCCCGGCTGAAAGTCCATCAAGATTGACTTTATAAGAATTGTTGCTCTTAAGTAAATCGTATTGCTTTACTTTTCGAGTATTTTTATTCGTTACTGAAATCGTCAAACGCGCCTTGTCATCGAGTTCATAGTTTTTATTGAAAAATTGCGCTGTAATTTCAATCGCATCACCCGAATTGTAAAAGCTTTCGTGGTTTACCACCAACGATTTTCTAGAATTATTCGAAGCTAAATATTGAATAATTTTATCCACAAACACATCGAATTTCTCATACGACTTGGTGTCGATGTGGCTTTGCATACGCCATTTCCAAAGGTTTTCACCGAGCAAAAAGGCAGAACGTTTCCCTTGGTTTTCAGCGAATGCCAACAATGGCGCATTGGTTTCTATATTCCGAATTTTCGAAGAAAGCAACACAGAAACGTTACTATTGGTCGTAATCGTTCCAAATGCATTTAGTAATGGCGGAAATTGCTCAAATCCAATATCATCCAAAGCAAACAAATTAAATTTCGATTCATATTGCGCCGAATAATCCTCGCGTTGGCCGCTCATTTTAAAAATCAGATTGTTTTGTTGTTGGTTCAATAAAGCAAAATCAGTACTGATTCCCGTAATGATAAAAGTATTAATACCAACTTGCTGGTTGTTTTCAAAAACCGATTTGAAATTGCTCGAAGGTTGATACAAAATCAAAACATTATAATCATTCAACGATTTGATTTCGTTAGGTTTAAGAATTGTTACTTTTCTTTGGGCATTACTTTCAATCGCGCGTTTCAATGCGCCAACATCGGGATGGTCGATTTCCGTAATAATGGCAACATTGGTTTTTTGATCAATCACTTCAACCGCGAAATTTTTGGTATTGTTGTAGGTGTTTTTCTCAGCTTCATTCGAAGTAATAGAAGCCTTAAAAATCTGCAATCCCACTTGATTCGCAGGAAGTAAAACATTCACAACGGCTGATTTCTTGGAAGGCGAAAAAGCAATCGTTTGTGTCGCTAAAGTCGAATTGCCTTGTGTAATCTTAAAATTCGCATTGAGACTTTTCGTTCCCGAATAATTCAAAAACACTTCTACTGGAAATTTATTCTTGTGAAAAGCATACTTATTCACATTGAGCTGACTCACTTTAATATCCAGAAATGTTGTCGTATCGCCCACAACCAAAGGATAAACTTTATTAGTCGCATCAAAGCTATACACGTAATCATTGCCGGTAGTTTGGTTTCCATCAGTAATCAGAACCGTCGGAAAAACAGTATTCTTATAAATGCTTTTAAGGTTCTTAGCAACTTCTTCAATGTTGGTTTGCTTGCCTTTAAAATCAAAGGTTTCTGAAGATTGAAATTCACTGTCAAAACGATACGATTCCACATCAAACTTCGCTTTTAAATCGGAATTCGACATTAATTTCTGTTGTAATTCTTTAGTAGCGGCATCGACTTTCAAATCAACAATCGAACTTGAATTGTCAACCACAATAGGCAACGGCGTCTTAATGACTTCAAATGTTTTGCTCGAAAGTATCGGATTAATTAACAACAATAAAACACCAAATACGGATACAAAACGCAAAAAAGCCAAAACCCAATACACCCGCGTATGAACTTTGACTTTATAAAAATATTGGTAAAATGACAAACCAACCGCTATTATTAGCGATAGTAGTATTAGTAATATTGTGGTTGTGGTCATTTAGGATTTGTTGTAGGTTGTTTGTTGTAAGTCAATTTTAGGTTAATAAGTTATTTCTATGTGCATTATTGTAATCAGTAAAAAATGTTCAAAATTACACAATTCAGAACCTACAACTTACAACCTATAACATACAACTTCTAAGTCAACATTCCGCCACAAACATTCATCACTTGCCCAGTTACATAACCGCTCATATCCGATGCGAAAAACAAACACGCATTCGCAACATCTTCAGTCGTTCCGCCACGTTTCAATGGAATTCCGTCACGCCAACCTTGCACCACATCTTCATTGAGTTTGGCAGTCATTTCAGTTTCGATGAATCCGGGTGCAATCGCGTTGCAACGAATGTTTCTCGAACCCAATTCCAAAGCCACCGATTTCGTAAATCCAATCACTCCGGCTTTCGATGCTGCATAGTTCGTTTGACCGGCGTTTCCTTTCACACCAACGACTGAACTCATATTGATAATCGAACCAGCGCGGTTTTTCAACATGGTTTTCTGCACCGCTTTGGTCATGTTGAATACTGATTTCAAATTCACATCAATCACCTTATCAAAATCCTCTTCCGACATACGCATGAGCAAATTGTCTTTCGTAATTCCGGCGTTATTAATCAAAATATCGATGGTTCCAAATTCGGCCAAAACCGCATCCACAAAGGTTTGTGCTTCGTTAAAATCGGCGGCATTCGATTGATACCCTTTGGCTTTGATGCCCAATACGTTCAATTCGTTTTCCAAAGCTTGTGCTGATTCTACAGATGAACTATAAGTAAACGCAACGTTGGCGCCATGTTGAGCGAAAACTTCTGCAATTCCTTTTCCAATGCCACGACTTGCGCCGGTGATGATGGCTACTTTTCCTTCGAGTAATTTCATATCTTAATATTCTTTGATTTTTTATTAGAAGCTAATCCTGCTATACGTTCCCAATCTTTTGTTCTGAAACCCAGAACAAAAGGATTTCCACTGCTATCAGGGCTATTTTACGTGCGTCAAATATACTACTATTTGTGGTTTGAAAAAAAATTCTGATTCCAAATTAAATAATTTTATACCACGACTCGAGCATGCGAACTGGCGAAGCAATTCACGAATTTTTAAAAATTGAATTTATAAGTTTAAATGATTATTGGAAACTTTATAATATAATAAACTTTGCGACTTTGCGTCTTTGCGAGGGATAAAATTCGCTCGCAAAGATGCAAAGGCGCAAAACCAAAAGCTTCAATACTTTTGAAATACTAAAGCAATTCATGATAAATTTTATTAGGCATAAACTTCCTGATAATCATTTAATTTTAATTCGTGCATTCGTGGCTATACATTTCAAAAAAATGTTACTTTGCAACCATGATGCAACAGAGTAATTCATTTCAAAACGTTTACAATCAATACCATATATTGGTCTATAACGTCGCATTGAATTACGTTCAAAACATCGAAGATGCCGAAGAAATCACACAAGACGTTTTCATACAAGTACACGCTTCGTTGGAAAGATTCGAAGAAAAATCTACCGTCAAAACCTGGCTATATCGCATTACTATGAACAAATGCCTCGATTTTATCAAACACAAAAACAGTAAGAAACGGTTTTTCATTTTTGGAAACAAAAGCCAAAACGAAACCGAATATCTCAACAGTTCTAACTTTGAACATCCCGGAATTCTACTCGAAAACAAAGAGAAAGCTGCACAACTCTACGCGGTGATCAACGAATTGTCTGAAAACCAAAAAACGGCTTTCATACTTTCTAAAATCGACGGCTTGTCAAATCCTGAAATTTCCGTGATTATGCAACTCAGCATTTCGTCTGTCGAGTCGCTGATTTTCAGAGCCAAAACCACATTGAAAGAAAAATTAGCCACAAAGTTTGAAGAATACCGCAAGAAAAAATAATTAAACTCGTCTATACGATTATGGAACAAGAACACTGGATCAACGAAGTATTGGAAAGCACGAATGGCATGACGCCAGCAATTCCTGATGCGAAGCTTTTTGCTAGGATTCAGGCTAAAATTCAAACAGACAATATTCCTATGCGATGGGTTTGGATGGCAGCGGCCACTTTACTGCTATTGGTTTCACTCAATATTACACTCGTATTCTCAAAACCTAAAAAGGAAAAAACAGCTACCGAAGTGATGGCTAGTTATCTTTCAAAATCGAATCAACTTTATTAAGATGAACAAGACAAAACTTTTAACAATCGCCGTAATTGTCCTTTTGATACTCAATACAGGAACGCTCGGATTTCTGATCTTAAACGGCCCAATGCGTCACGGACCTCGTCATCGTGGTGAAGGTCCAAAAAAACTTATTGTTGAAAAACTGCATTTAGACCAACAGCAACAAGCGGAATATGAAAAACTAATCCATTGGCACAGAGGAACGATTGACCAACTCGACAATCAAATTCTCGAAACTAAAAATCGTTTGTACTTACAACTGCTAAAAACCAACGTCGACGCCAAAGCTGAAGACAGTTTAATCAATGTAATTGTAGGTTATCAAAAACAGATTGAGCAAACACATTTCAAACATTTTGAGGATATCAAAAAAATCTGCAAGCCGGAACAGATGGAATATTATTACGATTTGACAACAGAATTAACCACATTGTTCTCTAAACCACGACGTCCTAAGCATGATTAAAATGAAATCAATTGTATTATTTTGTTTTCTTTTTTCTCAGTGGATTGTAGCGCAGGAAAAGGATTCTTTGCGGTTGCAGTTTCATTTCAAATTCGATGATGCTTCGATTGTTGCCAATCAACAATACATTTCCAAACAAAAAGATACTTTACAGATTGATACGTTTCGGTTTTATGTGTCGGACATACAGATTCTTTATGCTGACAACTCCATTTTAAAAACCAACGAAAGCCATCTTGTTGATTTAGAATTACCGAATTCTCAAAAAGTCCCGATTGGTTTATACACCAAAAAAGAAATCAAACAAATTACCTTTGCCATTGGTGTTGATAGTTTAGCCAATGTTTCAGGCGCATTAGCGGGCGACTTAGATCCGGCGAAAGGCATGTATTGGGCGTGGCAAAGCGGTTACATCAACATGAAAATGGAAGGCAAAAGTTCGAGTTGCAAAACCCGAAAAAATCAGTTTCAGTTTCATATTGGCGGTTATTTAAAACCCAATAATGCGTTGCGAACGTTTACTTTAAATCAACCGAAAAACAATGCTACAATTGATGTTGCCGTAAATGTAGCATTGTTCTTTTCAGAAGTTTCACTTTCACAAACCAACAGCATTATGATTCCCGGTAAACGGGCGATGCAACTTGCGGATTGTGGTGTTAAAATGTTTGAAACCGAATGAAAACCCAATATCAAAATAGTTTTGTTTTAATCGTTGTGCTTTTTATTTGCGCGGCATTTGCGATTCAAAAAACCACACCAATCTATTTTGAAGTGCCGAAAAATTGGCCAAAACCACATTATGATTTCTCTAAAAACCCAATCACTGAAGAAGGATTTCAATTGGGAAGGCATTTGTTTTATGATCCGATAATGTCGCGCGATAGTACGATTTCATGTGCGAGTTGTCATTTGCAATCGACTGGTTTTACTCATGTTGATCATGATTTAAGTCACGGCATTGAAGGAAAAATTGGCACGAGAAATTCGATGGCATTAATCAATCTTGCGTGGTCGAAAGATTTTCTTTGGGATGGCGGCGCGAACCATCTCGATGTACAACCACTGAATCCAATCACAAGTCCAGTTGAAATGGATGAAACTTTAGAACATGTTGTTTCTAAACTTCAAAAAAGTGAACAGTACCAACACCTATTTGAAGCTGCATTCGGAACTTCAAAAGTCACTGGGCAATTGACCTTGAAAGCTTTATCGCAATTCATGTTGATGCTTAAATCATCGAATTCGAAATACGATAAAGTGATGCGACATGAAGTTTCATTTTCAGAAAATGAACAAAAAGGCTACGATTTATTTAAAATAAATTGTGCCTCGTGTCACACCGAGCCATTGTTTGCGAGCGATAAGTTTGAAAATAATGGATTATCCATCGATGTGACTTTGAATGATATTGGCAGAATGAAAATCACCAATAAGGAAGAAGATTATATGCGATTTAAAGTGCCAACATTGCGCAACATTCAATTTACATTTCCATACATGCACGACGGCAGATTCAAAACGTTGACAGAAGTCATCAAACATTATAATTCGATTCAAAAAAGCAAAGGCATTCCAAAAGAATTGGCAGAACCGATGCGATTAACCGATAATGACCGAGTTGATTTGGTAGCATTTTTAAAAACATTGACGGATACGGAATTTTTATTTGATCCGAGATTTTCATTTCCTAAATAATTTTTTGGCATGCGCATGAATCAAAATAAAATGTCGTCTATAACAAAATACTAACTTGACCAAAATCCATTTTTATGAAAAAAAGCTTTCTGTTTCTATTATTTATTACGAGTAGTTTTAATGTTTTTTCGCAATCTTTCTACGACATCAATACGATTCAAGACATAAGAATTGTTTTTGCCGAAAGCAATTGGGATGCGCTTTTAGATGCGCAAGCCGGCTCGACAGAAGATTATATTCCGGCACAATCGGTGACGATTAATGGAACCGTTTTCAATAATGTTGGCGTTAAGTATAAAGGCAATAGCACTTATAATGCTACGCGTGTAAAAAATCCATTCCACATTGAGTTAGACACATATCAAAATCAGGATTATCAGGGTTATACCGACATCAAATTAAGTAATGTTTATTTTGATCCGTCGTTTTTAAGAGAGCCTCTTTCGTACTCCATTTTGAGACAATACATGGATGCGCCTTTGTGTAATTATGCGAATGTGTATGTGAACGGCACTTTGATAGGTTTGTATGTAAGCTCTGAGTCGATTTCTAAAAAATTTGTAGACAATCATTTTTATTCTAATAACAATGCACTTTTCAAATGCAATCCTATTGGTGGTGCCGGCCCGGGAAGTTCTTCTTATCCAAATTTAGCGTATTTAGGAACCAACATTACGAGTTATCAAACTGCGTATGAAATGAATTCTGATGCAGGTTGGGAAGATTTAGTTTCATTAACCAACACTTTGTCTAATGACATCACCAACATCGAATCGGTTCTAGATGTAGACCGCGCTATATGGATGTTGGCCTTTGATAACGTATTGGTCAATATAGACAGTTATATCGGCACCTTCAAACAAAATTATTATTTGTATAAAGATGATAATGGCCGCTTTAATGCAATCGTTTGGGATTTGAATATGTCTTTTGGAGTATTTACACAAACGGGTACAGTTTCATTAGCCAATACCACCGCTAAAAAACAAATGACCCATCTATTACATTCAGGTGATGCTGCTTGGCCATTGGTTCAAAAACTGCTGGCGGTTCCTAAATACAAAAGAATGTATTTGGCGCACTTCAGAACGATTCTCGAAGAAAATTTCTCCAACAATAGCTATTTAACTACTGCGCAATCGTATCAAAACGTAATCAATGCAGCTGTGCAAGCCGATCCAAATAAGGCATTTACCTACGCGCAATACCAAAGCAATTTAACAACAGATATGACCGGTGGAATGAATCCTGCACCCGGAATCACCAATTTAATGAATGGGCGATACACTTACTTATCCGCATTGACCGATTTCACCAATACGCGCCCTACAATTTCAGCTATCGCGCCAACTGTTGCAGTTCCATTGATCAATAGCGATGTGTTTATCACGGCCAACGTAATCAATACCAACACTAATGGCGTTTACTTGGGATATCGTTCCGACAAAGAACTTCCTTTTACCAAAGTGCTCATGTATGATGACGGTTTGCATGGCGATGGTGCTTCCGGTGATAATGTCTATGGAGCCAGTATGAATATGAGCAACGCATTCATGCAATATTATATTTATGCTGAAAATAACAATGTGGGCATGTTTTCTCCGGAAAGAGCCGAACATGAATTCTATAGTTTGTATGCGACTTACCCAACAATCAATCCGGGTGATTTAGTGGTCAATGAAATCATGGCGCAAAACACCGCAACGGTTATGGATCAAGATGGTGAATATGAAGATTGGGTTGAATTGTATAATAACACCGATACGACTTTGAGTCTCGATAATTTATTTATGACCGATACGGCTGCCAACCTAATCAAATGGCAATTTCCAACAGGAATAACAATTGAACCTCATGGTTATTTGACGGTTTGGGCTGATGAAGATGGAGCTCAAATTGGACTTCACGCCAATTTCAAATTGTCTTCCGGTGGCGAAAGTGTACTGCTGGCCTATGCCAACGGTACGATTATAGAAACTGTTGATTTTGGTGCACAGACTGCTAATTTCGGTTATGCCAGAGTGCCGAATGGTACAGGGAATTTTGTAATTCAATCGCCTACTTTTAATACGAATAATGAAAGTTTATCGGTTTCTTCTGTCGAGTTTAAACAAAACTTAACCGTGTTCCCTAATCCAACTAATGAAAATTTAAACCTTCAAAACAAATTTCCAATAGATACTGTTGAGATTTTCAACCTTCAAGGGCAATTGCTGTATACGCATGATTATCAAAACCAAAATCAAATTGCTATTGATATGACTGATTATTCGAAAGGTCTATACATGGTAATAGTCAATAAAAACACTTCATTAAAAATTGTAAAAAACTAATTATGAAATCGAAGATTCACGACCCGAGTGCTAGCGAACTGGCGAAGCAATTCCAAAATTTAAAACTAAAAAGCATGAGTAAAAAACTAATTCTAACCTTAACTTTTACAGGCATTGGCATTTTTTCGAATGCACAAACCAATCCTGCAATTCTTTCTTGGTTGCAAAACACAACCGGAATAACAGGAAGACATTATGTGGCAGGAAATTCAACTCCAATTGTTGATGCTGTTCAGGCCAATGTGCAAACGGTTCAATATAATGCAACCTATGCATATGTTGCTGCTACGGGAATTCCAGCTTATATCACAGGCCCGTTCCAAGATGGTAATCCTTCTTTTGCTACAGCACAAAATAAAATTTTCAGATTTCCATTAACGCCAACGCAAAATACTGGTACTGCTACAGCAACTACAGGTGGTAATATCGGTGTTTTTATAAATGGTGTCGCGCTGTTTGATTATAGAGATGGCGTTGCATGGAACAATACTACTAGTGCGCTTTGTGGTGGTCCAGGAAATTCAGCTTGCCCAGGCGGACCTATGGCAACGCAAGCATGGAACAGAGATGCAATACCTGCAGAGCGTGCCGGATTTGATTGTGCAAAAGCACATCCAGCCATGGGAAATTACCACCACCATCAAAACCCAAGTGCTTTCAATTTAGATTTGGTGGTATCTTCTAATGTTTGTGATTTGTATCCATCAGATGGTTTGTATGTAATTAATGCTTCTGAGCATGCTCCCTTATTGGGTTTTGCTTATGATGGCTTCCCAATCTACGGAGCTTATGCCTTTAACAATACCGATGGAACTGGTGGCATCAGCAGAATGAAATCAAGCTATCAATTAAAAGTGCAAACGACCAGAACCAATGGACCTGCTGTGAATCAAGTGGTAGGAACTCAAACTTTTTTTAATGGTTATTTCAGAGAAGATTATGAATATGTGGCGCATCCATCCGATCCAACATATTTAGATGCGCATAATGGTCGCTTTTGTATTACACCTGAATATCCCTTGGGAATTTATTGCTACTTCGCTACAGTAGATGAAAATCATAAATCGACTTATCCCTATGTAGTGGGTCCAACTTTTTATGGAAATGTAACGACAACAACTGTAACTACCGTACCAGCGGGAGCAACAACTTATGTTCTAGCCAATGAAACATTCGACTTCAATAAATCGAAAGTGACTATTTATCCGAATCCTGCCAGTGATTTTATTGCGATTCAAACTCCAATGGTTGAAAAAGATTTGAATGTACAATTGATTGATGAATTGGGTAAAGTTGTAAAAACGAGTAAAATTTTGCAAGGCAGTACCTTATCCATTCTAGAAACAGATACGGTATACAATGGTGTTTATTTTGTCAAAGTATCCGATGGGCCTAGCAGCAAATCATTCAAAGTGATTATTAATAAATAATGGCTTCATAAAATTTATAAAAGGTTTATTTCAAAAATGAAGTAAACCTTTTTTTATTTTTTTAATCCAATTGAAAACTTTTGATATGAAAAAAATATACTTTTTTGCTTTATTCCTTACTTCCTTATTGAATTCGAATGCACAAACAGTAGGTTTAACACAACATAATGCCGGAACTTTAGATGATGGTTATGTTTTATTTGCACCTAATAATGCCAATACAACATATTTAATTGATCGCTGTGGAAGGCAAGTAAAAACATGGAATAGCGCCTACAAACCCGGACAATCCGTTTATTTATTGGAAGACGGAACGCTTTTGCACACCGGTCTAACAGCAAATACTACATTCAATGCCGGCGGCAAAGGCGGTATTATCGAAAAAATAGATTGGAACGGAAACGTTATTTGGAGTTATACAATTTCTGATGCAACAAAATGTCAACATCACGATGCCAAAATGCTTCCAAATGGTAATGTTTTAGTAATTGCTTGGGAAAAGAAAACCAATACTGAAGCCTTTGCGTTTGGCAGAAATTCCACCTTAGTTCCTGCTGTACTGTGGAGTGAGCAAATTCTCGAAATACAACCCATTGGTGCTACAGGCGGAAATGTAGTTTGGGAATGGCATTTGTGGGATCACTTAGTACAAGATTTTGATGCTTCAAAACCCAATTATAGCACCATAGCTTCCAATCCACAATTGTTGAATGTCAATTATGGCGCTAGTGCAACGGTTTCTGATTGGATTCATATGAATGCCATCGATTATAATCCAACTTTAGATCAAATTGTAGTTAGTTCTCATAACTTAAGTGAAATTTGGATCATCGATCACAGTACATCAACTGCCCAAGCTGCCAGTCATAGTGGCGGAAATTCAGGAAAAGGCGGTGACTTTTTATACCGTTGGGGAAATCCACAAGCCTATAATAACGGTACTGCTGCGGATAAAAAATTCTTCGGGCAGCATAATATCCATTGGATAGAAAACGGATTGCCTTTCGAAAATCAATTGATGGTATTTAATAACGGATTGGCCAGAACCGGTGGAAATTATTCAACAGTTGAAATCATTAATCCGCCTGTTGACGGTTATAACTATACTGCAACACTGCCCTATTTGCCGACTTCACCTTCGTGGATATACAATTCCGGAAATCCCAATAATTTGTTTGCGATGAACATATCCGGCGCACAGCAACTTTCTAATGGTAATGTTTTAATTTGTAATGGCCCTAGCGGTATTTTTACTGAAGTCAATAATGCCGGTACTACGCTTTGGAAATACATCAATCCTGTCGGAACCAGTATTGCCAATCAAGGAAGCACTCCAACTCAAAATATGGTGTTTCGCTGTAGTTTTTATCCTAGTAATTATAGTGGTTTCTCTGGACATATTTTAACTACTGGAAATACAATAGAAAATTCGAATGTGGTTTCTAGTTCATGCAATTTAACTTTAGCAACAAACGATTATACTGATAATCAAATTCAAATATTTCCTAATCCGGCGAGCGATTTTATAAAGATTCAAATCAATCAAAATAAAGGCAACCTAAAAATCGACCTTATTGATATGGTTGGAAAAGTAATTCAATCTGAAATTGCTTTAGCTGAAAATAATACCTTGGTTTTTAAAACGGATGCCGTTTCCAATGGCGTTTATTTTATTCGAATCAACGACAACAATCTAGTGAAAACCTTTAAAGTGATTATCAATAAATAGCAACCGTTTGAACTGTGATTAGTGGTAATCGTGTTGCAATAAAAAGCCCAATCATTTGATCGGGCTTTTTTGATTATATAAAATCTATTTTTTCTTCTGCTGTGCTTTTTGAGCTTCTGCTTCCTGCATCATCGCTTGCAATTTCTGTTGGAACTTCCCTTGTTTTTTCGGCTCTTTGAGTTTGTTCTCTTGAATCTGAGCATGAATTTTTTCGGGATCTACAATATAGTTTTTGATAACAAACATAATCCCAATCGTAATCAAATTCGAAATAAAGTTATACAAACTCAATCCCGCACCATAACTATTGAAGAAAATCAACATCATAATCGGCGATACATAAATCATAATTTTCATAATCTTGCTCATATCGGGCATGCCTTCTTGTTGTGGAGCCGCCATTTGTTGGTCGCCAGAAGTCATTTTCATATAAAAGAAAATCGCAATGGCTGCCAAAATTGGAAACAAACTGATGTGATCACCATACAATGGAATGTGGAAAGGTAATTTTGCCACTTGGTCAAATGAAGACAAGTCATCGGCCCATAAAAAGCTTTTTTGTCTTAGTTCAAATGCTGAAGGGAAAAACTGAAACGACGCATACATAAATGGAATCTGAATCAATGCCGGAATACAACCTGCCATCGGATTGACGCCGGCTTTGTTGTATAACTTCATCGTTTCCTGTTGTTTTTTCATCGGGTCTTTTTTGAATTTATCTCCCAACTCCGTAATCTCCGGACGCAACACTTTCATCTTCGCTTGCGACAAAAATGACTTGTATGTGATTGGCGACATTGCAATTTTAATCAAAATCGTGAAGATGATAATCGCAATACCGTAAGCAATATAAGAACTCAAAAATCCGAATAATGGAATAAAAATAAACTTGTTAATCCACCCAAAAATGCCCCAACCTAATGGAATAATTTTATCTAAATTTCTGTCGTAAGCTTTCAATGTTTTGTAATCGGTTGGGCCAAAATACCAATTCATTTTATAATCCAATTCACCATTATTAAACGCTAAAGGCACATTGGCTTTGAATTGTTTGGTATAAAGTGTATCCACTTGGTCATTGACAACCAAATTATCAGAATACAATTTTGATTTTTCAAAAGGCGTTTTAGTCAACAATATCGAAGTGAAAAAATGCTGCTTGAATGCGATAAAAGAAACCTTTTCAGGTGTTTCCTCTTTATCTTTTCCTTGACCGGTATAACTGTCTTTGTCGCCTTCATATTCGTAACGGATGTCGGCATAACGGTTTTCATACGAAATGCTTTTCTCGTTGCGATACGCTTTCAAATTCCATTCTAAATCCAATGGCTTTGACGTATTCAAAACTTTGCTCAAACCTTGCGAACGAATGTCGAAATCGAGCATATAATTGTTCGGCTTCAAAACGTATTTGTATTCTAAAAACTCGTTAGCGCTCGCATTCAAGTGCAATGTCAGTACTTGGTTCTCGCCTACTTTGGTTAAAGTGGGTTCGAAAAACAAATCTTTAGTCGATAGTGAACGGTTGTCTTGTGTGAGCAACGTAATGTTTAAATCCGAATTCTTATCCTTAATCAAAGACACCAATTGTCCTGAACCTTTTTTGAAACGTTCTTGATTTTTTAATGTGGCTTCGGTAATAAAACCACCTTTGTTGGCGATGGTAATTTTAATCAAATCATTTTCAATCGTGGTGAAATTTTCTTTCGCTGAAGGAAGTGTTGCAGAATACGCGAAGTTTCCAAGTGTTGCTTTCAAAGCTGACAATTGCGTCGAATCATTTGCGGTTGAATCTTTAACAACAGTAACTGCAGCTGCTTTTACTTTCTGAGCTTCTGCTTGTTTTTGAACCAATTCTTTTTTGGCTTTGTCGGCAGCAATTTGCTTTTCAGTCGGTTGATTTTGATACATAATCCATATCAAAATACCAAAAATCAATACAAAACCTATGATTGAATTGCGATCTAATTTTTTTTCTTCCATTATTGTATTTATAAAACTGTATTAATTATTTCTTCTTTGCTTTGACGGTCGCACCCACAAAACTTACAAATAACGGATGCGGATTAGCTACTGTACTTTTGTATTCGGGATGGTACTGCACGCCAATGAAAAACGGATGGCTGGCGATTTCAACAATCTCCACCAAGTTCGTTTCCGGATTGATTCCTGACGAAATCAATCCTGCTTTTTCCAATGCTGCTGCGTAATCGCTGTTGTATTCGTAACGATGGCGGTGACGTTCTAAAATGGATGTTTTTCCATAAATAGAAGCTGCCAAAGTATTCGGTTTTATATCACATTTCCATGCACCCAAACGCATTGTTCCGCCTTTGTCAGTGATGTTTTTCTGTTCTTCCATCAAATCGATTACGGCGTGCGAGGTGCCTTGGTTCATTTCGGTTGAATTCGCGTCTTTATGTCCGAGAACATTTCTGGAATATTCAATCACTGCCATTTGCATCCCTAGACAAATTCCGAAAAACGGTAAATTATTTTCACGCGCATAACGCACCGCTTCAATTTTTCCTTCGATACCGCGTTCGCCAAAACCTGGTGCCACGAGAATACCATCAAGGTCGTGCATTTTATCAGCAATATTATCGGCGTCGATATATTCGGAATGTACCGAAACAACATTCACTTTAGTTTCGTTGGCTGCACCTGCGTGAATGAACGCTTCTAAAATTGATTTATAAGAATCTTGCAATTCAACATATTTTCCAATCAAACCAATATTCACCGTATGTTTTGGATTTTTCAATCGATGTAAAAAGACATTCCAGTTTTTTAAATCCGGCGATGCTTTTTTAGGTAAATTTAATTTCTTCAATGCCACGACATCCAAGCCTTCTTCGAGCATCAAGTTGGGCACTTCATAAATCGTCGAAGCATCGATCGATTGGATTACGGCTTCTCTTTTTACATTGCAAAACAACGCCAATTTCTGACGCAATTCATCCGAAATTTCATGCTCGGTTCTGCATACAAGAATATCGGCTTTGATTCCGCTTTCCATTAAAGTTTTTACGGAATGCTGTGTTGGTTTTGTTTTGAGTTCACCAGCAGCTGCCAAATACGGAACCAAGGTAAGATGAATTACAATGCCATTACTTTCACCCAATTCCCACACCAATTGACGCACGGATTCTATGTATGGCAACGACTCAATATCACCGACAGTTCCACCGATTTCAGTAATGACAATATCGAAATCGCCTGAATTTCCGAGCAATTGCATGCGTTCTTTTATTTCGTTGGTAATGTGCGGAACGACTTGAACGGTTTTTCCTAAGAATTCACCGCGACGTTCTTTTTCAATTACGGAAAGATAGACTCTACCGGTTGTTACATTATTGGCTTGTGAAGTTGGAACATTCAAAAAACGTTCGTAGTGTCCTAAATCTAAATCGGTTTCAGCACCATCATCTGTGACATAACATTCGCCATGTTCGTAAGGATTTAAAGTTCCCGGGTCAACATTGATGTAAGGATCAAATTTTTGAATGGTTGTTCGATAGCCTCTTGCCTGCAATAATTTTGCTAAAGATGCCGCAATAATTCCCTTTCCAAGAGAAGAAGTCACGCCGCCGGTAACAAAAATATATTTCGTTTGATTCATTGTGTTTTGGTTGTTGTTGTGTTGTTGTAGTTGTTTAAAAAAACGAGGCAAAAATAAGAATTTAAAATGGATAATTAGACGATTAGATTGTTGGATTATTAGAAAAAAACCCAGGTTAAAATCTAACAATCTAAAAATCCAATAATCTAATAATCTTTCTTCGGATATTGCTTCTTAATATTGCGAATCAATTCCTCCAATCCGTTTAGTTTGAGTTCATAAACCAATTGCAATTGCTCGCCTAATAGCCCTTTTGGAAACCCATTATTTTTATACCAAACGATATAATACTCAGGAATATCAATCAAGTGCCAATCTTTATATTTCCCGAAAGGCATTTTGGTATGCGCGAGTTGGATGAGTTTTTTTTGATCTTGGTTCATGTTGTGGAGTGAAAAGAAAAAGAGCCAAGAAGTAAAAACTAGTCTTCACTCTTGGCTCATTCTGTATTTTCTATAAATTATTTCCAGTGAAAAGTCACGTCTTTTTCGATATCGGAATTCAAACTCAATAATACCGGACAATTCATCGCGACGCGTTCCAGAATGGTTTTTGCTTTTTCATCCACATCGATTGGCATATTTAAAACAACAATAATCTTAGCTATTTTACGTGGCTCGGGTTGCATGATTTTAGTGATTTCGATGGTTGAGCCGATTAAATCTACATTCAAATCTTTCGACTTAATTGCCATAATCGAAATCATACAACTTCCTAAAGCATTCGCTACTAAATCTGTTGGCGAGAAAGCTTCACCGCGTCCGTGATTGTCTGTTGGCGCATCCGAAAGAATCTCTGTGCCGGATTGCAAATGAACTGAAGAAGTTCTTAAGTCGCCTAAGTAGGTTATTTTTGAAGTCATTAATTTACTTGTTTTACGGATAAATCATCTTGGTATTCCATGATGTAAATGCCTTTGTTGACGTAACCATCAGCACCTTTTTTGGTGTATTCAAACTTGCTTTCGATTTGTTCGGATTTTAATTCCGCAGCGGAAGCCATAAAGGATTTTTCTTGAGTGATACGCAGCAAAGTATCAAACGTCACATCGAAACCTCGAATGGCAAATTGACTTGGAAACACTTTGTTGATTTCTTTATAGTTCTTTTCAAAATCCGTAGCTGCAACAGTATTATTTTCACGGGTTAATGATGGGTAAAGCATTTTTAGGATGGTCAATCTTTTCATTGAAATTTCCTCGAAATCTAGCGTATCGTTCGGTTCAATAATCACCAATTGAATTTGAAAATTCGACATTTCATTCAACAAAATATTCGTTGTGCCCAATATCAAACCGGTTCTTTCCGAATCTAAAACGACATAATTGATGGCATCTTTTATAAATTGTGATTTTAAATTATCTACATCCAAAGCGCCATTATCTAATAATGTAACGAATTTTGCTGAAGGGTAATTTTTCGTAATAAAATCCTTGTTGTAGACTTTTTTAGGATCGCTTACAACAATAATATTCCCTTTTTTCGACATCATAAAATTGAACATAGCCGTTTTACCAAAATCACTCGGAGGCATCGATTGAAATAAATTAGGAAACGATTTTCCAATTTCTTTTGATAAAGGCGAAATCACAGGGACGTTTTTTTCATTTAAAAGTTCGGCAGCTTTTTCAACATATTGCTGGTAGAATGGACCAATAACCGCATCGGCAGTTTCAACATTATTCTTCTTAATGACATTCTCGATATTAGAACTCATTTTGCTTTCTTCGGAGTCGAAAATCCTCACATCAACATTCAATCCGAGTGTTTTCGCTGAATCGATAGCCATTAATGCGCCTGAATAGAAATCGAGTGTCATGTTGAGGAACGCATCTTTTTTCAAACGAACTTCCATGGTCTTTAAAGTATCGCTTTGGATTTTGGCGGCATTAAACGGAAGCAATAAAACCAATTGCTTTTTAATTGCATTTTTCACGATAGGCTTACTCGAATCTGCATATTTAGGTGTTCCGCCAACATCAGTTTTGATAGTTCCTTTTCCTGGTACTTTCAAAATCATTCCGGTTTTTACACCATCGCTTAATGTCGGATTGAGTTTGATTAATTCCTCTGGACTGATATTAAAATATTGACCCAAACTATACATCGTTTCGCCTTGCTTTACTTCATAATTAGCATAGCCATTTTTGGTTAATGTATGTATGGTTTCTGTCGTTACAATTTCATCACCAACTATTTCGGTGGTTACCGGTTTTGGTTTTTCTGCGATAGGTTTTTCAGTAATAGGTTTTTCCACCGGTTTCGTAGGTTCAGGCTTTGATGCCACACCGTTAATAATAAGTTTGTATCCTACTGGTAAATTGGAAACAATTTGTGGGTTTTTCTCTTCCAATTGTTGAACGGTCATGCCATATTTTTTGGCGATTCCGAATTTTGTTTCTTTAGGTTCAACAATATGAAAAACATTATTTTCTTTATTGGATTGCGATACCACTGGCGAAGTAGGTTTCTCTACAACAGTTTCTTTTGGGTTTTCTTTTGTTGTAGTCGGCGCATCTCCACTAATATTAGGTATTTTTATGGTTTGTCCTATTTTCAAACCGCTGGCGAAAGCTTCAGCATTTAGGCTTTTCAAATCCTGAATACTAACATTATAATCTCTTGCAATGCTGTATAAAGTTTCTTTGGGTTTGGCTACATGCGTTCTGTTGTCCGCCGATTTAGGCTTTGAAGCACTTGCCGTTTTTATTACTGATGTTGGTATTAGAAGAATGTCGCTTTCTTTAATTCCGTTTTGGGAATCCGGATTTAATTTATAGATATCATAAGGCGTAACATTGTATTTTGTAGCAATTTGCGTAATCGTTTCTCCTTTAGCAACGGTGTGTTTTGCGAAATTCTTATCTTGGGCAAACGTGGCGCTAGAAATCATGATGATTGCCAGTAGAGCATATAAAAATCGATTCATTGTAGTACTTTTAGTTTGATTAACATTTGGGTTTTGCAAGCGCATTAATTGTTGGTTTTAATGGTTAAAATCTGTCCGATTTGCAAACCATTTTTTAATATATCTTCATTTTGAAGTTTGATGTCATCCACAGAAACATTGTACTTTTTCGACAAACTGTATAAGGTTTCTTTGGGTTCTACTTTATGTTTAATGGCATTTCCGGCAACAGTTTCCGCAGCTTTAGTTTGAGTTACCGCCGGTTTTTGCTTTTCCGTTTTAACGGTTTCTTCAGTAACCGATGTAGATTGTTTGATGTCAATACTTTTTTCTGTTGGGATTTTAATAATTTGTCCAATCTTCAATCCGTTTTTTAGCGTTTCAGCATTGTTGGCTTTGATGTCATCCACAGAAACATTGAAATCTCTGGCCAAACTATACAACGTTTCTTTAGCAGTTACTTTATGATTGACTTCCGTTTTTCTTTCTGTAATGACGATTTTTTTGATGTCGTTATTTGGCGTTGGGTTGGCATTAACAATTTCTGATTTTTCAGGACCATTTTTTGTTGCTTTGTCATCAACTACAGTTTCATTTTGAACTACTTCACTGCTTTCATTAGCGCTTGTTTCTTTAGTTCCTGAACTAGCTACTAACACTTTTGCTGCAGCACCTTCTTTTCTGGGAACCGGAATTTTTAAAACCATCCCCTGACTAATACCTTCAACAGCGAATTTGTTGAGTTTGTATATTTCAGCAGGATCAACTAAATACTTTTTAGATATCAAACGAATCGATTCTCCTAATTGCACTTCATGATCAATAATATCAACTTCTTGATCTTTTTTTCTGTTTTGACCAAAACTGCTGCTTAAAATGCAAATTGCAAAAAAAGCGAATAAAATTTTTTTCATAAACGTTGAATTAATTTATTCCCATTCAATCGTAGCAGGTGGTTTGGAGCTAATATCATACACTACACGGTTTACGCCTTTCACTTTATTGATGATTTCATTCGATGTTTTCATCAAAAAATCATACGGCAAATGAACCCAGTCTGCAGTCATTCCATCGGTCGATTCAACGGCTCTGAGTGCTACAACTTTCTCGTAAGTACGCTCATCGCCCATGACTCCTACACTATGCACCGGCAGTAAAATAGCACCGGCTTGCCAAACTTTGTCATACAAACCAAAAGATTTTAATCCTTCAATAAATATGGCGTCAACCTCTTGCAATATACGAACTTTTTCTAAAGTTATATCACCTAAAATTCTTATTGATAATCCAGGCCCTGGAAACGGATGTCTTCCCAATAACGCTGCATCAATGCCTAATGTTGCCCCAACTCTACGCACTTCATCTTTAAAAAGCATGCGCAATGGTTCGACGATATTGAGTTTCATATAATCTGGCAATCCACCTACATTGTGATGCGATTTAATGGTTGCCGATGGCCCTTTCACCGAAACCGATTCGATAACATCAGGATAAATTGTGCCTTGTGCCAACCATTTTACATCTTCAATTTGGTGTGATTCATCATCAAAAACTTCAATAAAAACGCGTCCAATAATTTTGCGTTTGGTTTCGGGATCGCTGACGCCTGCTAGTTCACTTAGAAACCGATCC
Organism: Flavobacterium sp.; assembly: GCF_031411595.1. Taxonomy (GTDB): domain Bacteria; phylum Bacteroidota; class Bacteroidia; order Flavobacteriales; family Flavobacteriaceae; genus Flavobacterium. The sequence goes on from NZ_JANOBI010000035.1 coordinate 76,692, forward strand.
GAAGCGTCAACGCCTTTCACGTTCAATCCCATGTGTTTGTATTGATCGAGCACACTTTCAAATTCATTCTTGCGCAACAATCCGTTATTGACAAAAATACAATACAGATTTTTACCAATCGCTTGATGCAATAAAACCGCAGCAACTGTCGAATCTACACCACCGGAAAGTCCAAGAACGACTTTGTCATTTTGCAATTTTTCTTTGAGTTCACCCACCATTTCTTCAACAAAAGCATTGGGTGTAAAGTTTTGTGGTACATGAGCAATGTTGACCAAGAAGTTTTCAAGCATCTTTTTTCCGTCGGTCGAATGGTAGACTTCTGGATGGAATTGAATCGCGTAAGTAGTCTCGCCTTCAATTTTATACGCAGCGTTTTCTACATCATTAGTGCTCGCTAATTTGACGCCGTTTTTAGGTAATGTTTTGATGGTATCACTATGTGACATCCATACTTGAGAATGGGCATCAACACCTTCAAAAAAGGATTCGCCATCTTTAATGAAAGACAAATTCGCTCTTCCATATTCACGTGTATTCGATGGTGCTACTTCGCCTCCACTGAAATGAGCGAGATACTGTGCTCCATAACAAACCGCCAATAAAGGCAACTTGCCTCGAATTTGTGATAAATCGGGATGAGGCGCGTCATCAGCACGAACCGAAAATGGACTTCCGGAAAGGATGACTGCTTTGTAGCTCGATAAGTCAGTTGGAAAATGATTGTAAGGGAAAATTTCGCAAAATATGTTGAGTTCGCGAACCCGTCGGGCAATAAGTTGTGTGTATTGCGATCCGAAATCTAAAATAAGTACGTTGTGTTGCATGGACAAAAATACTTTTAAAATTTTAGACTTGAAAATAGAAATTAAAAAATCTATTTTTGAAATGAAATTCTATTGGTAATCCGATGAAAAACAAAAACCTATGCTTAGAACACTTTTATTGATTGCGCTTGGTGGCGGTATCGGCAGCATGCTTCGCTATCTTACTTCGGTGGTTATTGAGAAATATTATAATGCTGTTTTTCCTTTAGCTACCTTAATAGTCAATATACTCGGATGCTTATTGATTGGAATTATCATGGGTTTGCTCGAAAAAAATCAATTGACTAATTCTTCTATGAAATGGTTGTTTGTTACTGGTTTTTGTGGAGGCTATACGACTTTTTCAACTTTCGGATATGAGAATATTGCTTTATTGCAAAGCCAACATTCAGGTTTGGCATTTCTTTATATTGCTGCTAGTGTTATTGTAGGATTGGCTGCGGTTTGGTTGGGTTTATGGCTTGTAAAATAAAACGTAAATTATATGAAACACGACCCGAGCATAGCGGACAGGCGAAGCAATTGCACCAATTGGCATGAATTAATTAGTGCAAATTTCTTTAATTAATGTTTGATTTTTAGTGATAACAACTTGTTAAAATGTTTCTGTTTTGCGAAAATAATGTAACTTCGCACCCTATGAAAAAAGAAGATATAGAGGCTATAGTTGCGTTGCTTTCTACTCCAAAGAAAATTGCGATCATTCCGCACAGAAGTCCCGATGGTGACGCCATGGGTTCGACCTTGGCTTTGTATCATTTTCTTTTAAAATGCAACCACCAACCTATTGTAATTGCTCCAAACGAATTTCCTGATTTTTTAGCTTGGATGCCCGGAAGCGAACACGTTTTGATTTATGAAAATGATCGCGTCAATACCACCAAAATATTACAAGAATCTGAAGTGATTTTTACTTTAGATTTTAATGCCTTGCACCGCACTGGCGAAATGGAGAAAGTGTTGAGTCAACTGACAGCACCATTCATCATGATTGATCACCATCAAAGCCCTGACCATTACGCTTTGTATACTTATTCCGATACGCAGTTTGGTTCGACATGTGAAATGATTTACAACTTCATTTCGTTTTTAGATAAAAAAGACTTCATTGATAAAACCATTGCTACTTGCATTTATACTGGAATATTAACTGATTCAGGTTCATTTCGTTTTCCAAAAACTACCGGCGCAACCCATCGTATTGTAGCGGATTTGATTGATTTGGGTGTGAATAATTCTGAAATTCCGGCATTGCTATTCGATAATAATTCTTATCACAGTTTGCAATTGCTCGGAAGAGCTTTACAGAATATGGTAGTTTATCCGGAATATAAAACCGCTTTCATCTCGCTATCTCAAAAAGAATTGGATGAATTTCACTACGTCAAAGGCGATACGGAAGGCATTGTTAATTATGGGTTGAGTATTAAAGGAATTGATTTTGCGGCGATTTTTATTGAACATCGAGATGAAAATATCATCAAAATATCATTTCGTTCTCAAGGTGATTTTGATGTGAATCAATTGGCACGCGAACATTTCAGTGGCGGTGGACACATCAATGCTGCCGGAGGAAAATCGACACTATCTTTGGAAGCCACGGTTGCCAAATTCAAACAAATAATAACCCAAATAAAAATATAGTCATGAGCAAGTATAGTTTATTTATTGTCATGCTCGTTATGGGAATTGTACTGCTTAGCTGTTCACAACAACAAGCGCGACAACCTATTTCACATTCATCAGGAACCTTTTTGAAAGAATCTGCCGAGCGTAATAAAAAATTGATTTCGGGTGAAGAAGCCAAAATTGATTCTATTATTAAAAGTGATCCAAACGTAAAATACCTTACTTCTCAAAAAGGCTATTGGTATCGTTACGACAAGAAAAATACGTTAGATACTTTGCGTCCAAAAAAAGGCGATGTGGCGAATTTTAATTATGAAGTCAAAGATTTGGATGGCAATGTTATTTACTCCGAATTAGAATTGCGTCCACAAGTTTACCATGTTGATAAAGAACAAAAAATCATGATGGGCTTGCGTCACGGAATCAAATTGATGCATAAAAACGAAACGGTTACTTTCCTGTTTCCTTCGCATATGGCCTACGGATATCATGGCGATGACAGACGAATTGGGCATAACCAACCTTTGATTTGCACCGTAACTTTGGTCGATTTTAATCCTGAAAATAAAATACAAACCGAATAATTTTTAATCCAAATAATGAGACAATCTTTTTTAATTCTTTTAGTGGCTGTTGCCGTTTTCACTTCTTGCAAAGACAAACATAGCAATCTTCCTGACGGACTTTACGCAGAAATCGAAAGCAACAAAGGAAATATTACAGTGCAACTTGATTTTGAAAAAGCACCCATTACAGTTGCTAATTTTGTGACTTTGGCTGAAGGTAAGAATAGTTTTGTAAGCAATGAATATAAAGGAAAACCTTATTATGACGGATTGAAATTTCACCGAGTGATCCCTAATTTTATGATACAAGGTGGCGATCCGATGTGTGATGGTTCGGGCGATGCCGGTTATCTTTTTAGAGATGAAATTACCGATATGCATTTTGATAAAGGTGGTGTATTGGCTATGGCGAATTCAGGACCTGGAACCAATAGCAGTCAGTTTTTCATCACGCATGTAGCCACGCCATGGCTCGATGGGAAACATACCATTTTTGGGCACGTCATTGATAACGGAATGGATATCGTGAATAAAATCGAACAAAATGATGAGATTGTAAAAATGACCATTATTCGCAATGGAACCGCTGCTAAAAAATTTGACGCGGTAAAAGTGTTCTCGAGTTTCTTTTCGCATGAAGCTGAAGTTCAAAAGAAGCAAGCTTTGATTGATGCTGAAAATAAAAAGATTTATGACGCGAAATACAAAGCTGTTAAAGAACAAAAAGTAGCTTATTTAGAAGGCCTCAAAAAAACGGCAATCAAAACAAATTCCGGATTAATGTATAAAATCATTAGTAAAGGAAAAGGTAAAAAACCAACATTGGGCAGTAATATTTATATCAATTATTCAGGGTTTTTAGAAAACGGAACTTTGTTTGACAGCAGTGTTGAATCGGTTGCCAAAACATTTGGTAAATTCGATCAACGTAGATGCGACGCCAGACAATATACTCCAATTCCTTTTGAAGCAGGAAAAAAAGACGGCATGATTCCCGGTTTTATCGAAGGGTTAGAAAAATTATCCTTTGGAGATAAAGCGGTTTTATTCATACCTTCACCACTTGCTTATGGCGCACAAGGTGCTGGTGGCGTTATTCCACCCAATGCCAATATAGTTTTCGAAATAGAGCTCCTGGAGTCTGTGCCATAAAAATTATCAATTAAATAAGGGAATAACCTGAAAATCCCTGCAATTGCGAAATAAGTAAGGACAATATTAATCTAAGAAAAATGAAAATTAAAGTTATCGTTTTATTGTTTTTAGGAATGATGAATGTGTATTCACAAAAAACAAAAAAAGCAGTAGTAACCAAAAAACCAGTAGCTACTGCAACCGTAAAAAAAGCTGCACCATCAAACAATGCAGAAGGTATTTATGCTGAATTTGAAACCGCCAAAGGTAAAATTGTCATTCGTTTAGAATACCAAAAAACACCTATCACTGTTGCTAATTTTGTTTCTTTGGCAGAAGGAAATAATCCTTTTATAACGGATGCAAAACTTAAAGGAAAGCCCTATTATGATGGGTTGAAATTTCACCGTGTGATTAAAGATTTCATGATTCAAGGTGGCGATCCTGCAGGAAATGGTTCCGGTGGTTGTGGTTATAGTTTCAAAGACGAAATCGTTCCAGAATTCGTATTCGATAAAGCTGGTATTTTGGCTATGGCCAATTCAGGACCGGCAACCAATAGCAGTCAGTTTTTCATCACACACAAAGACACACCTTGGCTTAATGGAAAACATACCATTTTTGGATATGTAGTTTCCGGTCAAGATGTAGTAAATGCCATTGCTCAAGATGACCTAATGAATAAAGTAACGATCGTTCGTAAAGGTGCACAAGCCAAAGTATTCAATGCTGTAAAAGTGTTCTCTGACTACTATGGTAACAAAGCGGAAGACGATAAAAAACAAGCGGCTGTAAAAGCGGAAGAAAATGCAAAACAAGCTGCCGCTGCTGCTGAAGCTAAAAAAGCATATAATGCACAATACGCACCGGTAATGGCAGAAAAAGTAAAATATTTAGCTGGTGTTAGAGCTACTGCAACCAAATCACCTACAGGTTTAGAGTATAAAATCATCAAACAAGGCACAGGAAAAAAACCGGTTGATGGTACGAATATTTATATTCACTATGCAGGTTATTTAGAAGACGGTTCGTTATTCGACAGCAGTTACGAAGACGTCAACAAAGCTTATGGAAAATTCGATCAAAACCGTGCTTCACAAAACGGGTACGCTCCTTTTCCTTTTCAAGCGGGTAAAAAAGACGGTTTGATTCCTGGATTTTTGGAAGGAATTAGTAATTTGTCTTTCGGCGATAAAGCGGTGATTTTTATTCCTTCAGCTTTAGGATATGGCGAACGTGGTGCAGGTAATGTAATTCCACCCAATGCCAATATTATTTTTGAAGTGGAATTGTTTGAGACATTACCAAATGCTCCAGTAGCACCAGCTGCAACTTCAAAACAATAATATTTTATAACATAAATTCCACTAATTTGCACTGATTAATTCGTGTAAATTAGTGGAATTCTTGTTTTATTTCGCGCCAAACTTCCAATCAAATTCATCTTGATTTTTGATAATCGCGCCAATTTCTACTTTTACAATTTGGTCATATTCGCTTTGTAGAATGAGCCAATGATCTTCATTGAAATGGTTTTCAGCCAAATCAAAATCTTCTTTTTCCCAAGTTTTAAAACTGTGTTGCTCTAACTCTTTTTGAACTTCGGTTGCTTTTCTACCCAATATTGTATTATTGAATAAGGTTAGCTCAGGATCTGAAGCTATAATATAACCTAAACGAAAATCTTCATCTTCATAAAATGTCAATCGCATTTTTTGTTGGTTATAGACATAAATGACATTCTGATCTTCGTCTTTAAATTGCTTGTTTGGATTGCCATAAATGCTTTTTACATCGGTTTGTTTCATTCCGAAAAGCAATTGGTCGACGCCGAATTTGGGTTTGATTTGCATTGGATTTTATTTAACCGCAAAGGTCGCGGAGTTTGCGCAAAGGTCGCAAAGTTTTTACAATTTCAATCCATTGAAAGTTTCATTTTCCTTTTAAAATTGGTCTTAAACAGTGCTTTTCATGCAGATAATATTGATTTATTTGAATTTCAACGAATATTTTAGGTTTGTGAGTTCAAATGTTAAAAATTTGCGTAACTATTTATAAATGAGATTTTTGTTGTTTATAAAAACAGAAAAAAGTATGCGATATCTTTACCTTCTTTTTTGTTTTGGTTTTTGTACTTCTGTATTGGCTACTAATATCAATACGGCTCAAATAATTCATGTTTCCGATAGTATTTTAGTTTCCAGAGTTGGTGAACATTTGAAAGAATATTTTGAAATATCCGATACAGGAACGCACTATAAATACCTAATTTCAAAAAACAAAATAGCAATCGATCAATTTTTAACCAAAAAAAAGATTACCAAAAACATTGTTGAAATTTGGATTTTGTATCATTTCAATTACACCAAAATTGAAGGTATGAAATCCGGAATATGGGTAAAACTAGATGGCAATCTTCAATTGATTGAAGAACCTAATCTCAATTCTGTTCCTGATTTTTTAATACACGACAGCCCCATTAATTTCATTTCTAAAAACGACGCTAAAGCCATGGCCATCAAAGTTTTTACTCAAAAAGTTTATGAGGTTACCGAGCCAAAACTCGAATACATTAAGAAAAATGAAAAATACGTTTACACGGTAGCCAACAAAACCAACCATACCAATAATCAAAAAATTACCGAAATGGAAATTGTTGAAATTGATGTATTCACCGGAAAATTAATAAGTAGATACGACAGTTACAATGGTCTGATTGAACGCTAAATTACTTGATACTCGAAACACCAACCATTTCATTAGCATCAGCGTCGTAATCAACACCTTCAAAACCAAAACCAAACAAGTTTAAGAAATCTTGCTTATAACCCGCTAAATCTCCAATGGCAGGTAATGATTCTGTAGTTGCTTCCAACCACAATTTGGCTACTTGTTCCTGAACATCCTCGCGCATTTCCCAATCATCAATTCTGATTCTGCCTTTGTCATCGGTTGGTACAGTAGTACCGGCATACAATCTTTGACTGAATAATCTTTGAATTTGTTCGATGCAACCTTCGTGAATGCCTTCCGCTTTCATGATTTTATACAATAAAGAAATGTATAATGGAATCACCGGAATCGCTGAGCTGGCTTGCGTTACCAAAGCTTTATTCACCGAAACATAAGCCTTTCCTCCTATCGAAGCCAAACTATCGGTAATGGTAAAAGCCGTAGCTTCCAAATCATCTTTGGCTCTTCCAATAGTTCCTTTCCTGTAAACTGCTTCAGTCACAGCTGGTCCAATATAAGAATACGCAATTGTAGTTGCACCAGTCGCTAACACACCAGCAGCTTTCATGTCTTCAATCCACATCGACCAATCTTCGCCGCCCATCACGACAACCGTGTTATCAATATCTTCTTGGTTGGCTGGTTCGATAGAAACTTGGCTGACATTGCCTGTGTGAAAATCGACTGTTTTGTTGGTGAATGTACTTCCAATGGGTTTCAACACCGAACGATGCAAAACTCCGGTTTTAGGATGCATGCGCACCGGCGAAGCTAAACTATAAATAATCAAATCGATTTGACCTAAATCAGCTTTGATTAAATCGATGGTTTGTTGTTTGATTTCATCTGAAAATGCGTCACCATTAATACTCTTAGCATACAATCCGGCTTTGTGAGCTTCTTGTTCAAAAGCAGCGGAATTATACCAACCCGGTGAAGCCGTTTTTCCTTCAGCAGCAGGTTTTTCAAAGAAGACACCAATCGTTGCAGCGTTAGAACCAAAAGCACTGGTGATGCGAGAAGCCAATCCAAATCCGGTAGAAGCCCCAATAACTAAAACGCGTTTTGCGCCTTCGATGGTTCCTTTTGATTTGACATATTCAATCTGGTTTTTTACATTTTGCTCGCATCCTTTTGGGTGTGATGTCAAACAAATAAAGCCTCGCATTCTTGGTTCTATAATCATATTAATGGGTGTTTTCTATTGATAAAAAGCGTTTAAAATTCTGTAAAAAGTGACACAAATATAGCGCAAAAAAATTAGTTCAACAATGCTTTGGCGTGATTTAAAGCCGATTCTGAAACTTCCGTTCCTGATAGCATTTGAGCGATTTCGACAATTCTTTCTTCTGAAGTTAATTGCTTCAATTCTGTGATTGTATCCACAGCTCCAACCGATTTGTATACTTTAAAATGCGTATCGCCTTTCGCTGCAATTTGGGGTAAATGTGTAATCGCAAATACTTGCATATTGTGACTCATAGTTTTCATGATTTCGCCCATTTTATTAGCGATTTCACCTGAAACTCCTGTGTCGATTTCATCAAAAATGATTGTAGGTAAATTGGAATAATTGGCCAAAATGGCTTTAGTTGCGAGCATAATTCTCGACAATTCACCACCAGAAGCTACTTTTTTGAGCAATCCAAAATCGGAACCTAAATTGGCCGCAAACAGAAACTGCAATTCTGATTTTCCGTTAGATAAATAATGATTGACTTCTGTAATTTCAATTTTAAATCGCACATTCGGCATGCCCAATTGTGCTAATATTTCAATCCATTTATTCGTTAGAATTGGGATTGCGTCGATTCGGTTTTTGTGGATTTTTTGGGCTAAATCATCCAATTCTTTTTCTGAATTTTGCAATGAGGTTTCTAATGCTTTAATATCATTTTCAATGGTTGAAAGCGCATCTACTTGTTGCTCTAAATTCGTTTGAATAGCAAGCAATTCAGTAATAGAAGCGACTTGGTGCTTCTTCTGAAGTGCGTAAATCAATTGCAATTTTTGTTGAACAATTTCTAACTTTTCGGGATCATGAATTAAATGATCCGACATTTTGTTAAGTTCATCAATGGCGTCATCGAATTCAATGGCAACACTATTGATGCGTTCGAAAATCGTGTTATAATCCGTAGAAAAACCAACTACTTTTTGCAAATTATTCTTGATTTCATTGAGCAAATGAATGACTCCATACTGTTCTTCATTGGCAATCTTCAATGCTTTGCTAACATTTTCTTTAATGAATTCAACATTATTAAGTTGCTCGAATTCTGATTCTAATGTCGCTTGATCTAGATTTTGCAATGAAACGGATTGCAATTCACTTAATAAAAAAGTATTGTAATCTTGCTCTTTGAGTGCATTTTGCAATGCTGTTTTCAAAGCGTTAAGTGTTGAAGTATCCTTTTTGTACTGTTTTAAAATGACTTGATAAGGTGCAACCAAATCAACATTCGAAGCCACCGCATCAATAATCTCAAACTGGTATTGGTTTTCGGATAATTCTTGGGTTTGGTGTTGCGAATGCACATCAATCAAGAATTCGCTTAAGTCTTGTAGTTCCTGAAGATTTACAGGCGTATCGTTGATAAAAGCACGTGATTTCCCGGAAGGTAAAATTTCCCGGCGCAGAATCGTAACCGCATCATAATCTAAATCATTGGCTTCAAAAAAGGGTTTTAGGTTGTAATTTGAAATGTTGAAATACGCTTCAATGACGCATTTTTCTTCTTTATTTTTTAATGAAGTCAGATCGGCTCTTTTCCCCAAAACCAAACCCAATGCACCTAAAAGTATCGACTTTCCTGCACCTGTTTCGCCCGTGATGATTGAAAAACCATTCGAAAAATCGATAGTCATTTTTTCAATCAAAGCAAAATTATTGATGGAAAGCGATTGTATCATGAAAGGAATGCAATTAAATGTATAGCGAAACTATAACTTTATTTCTGTCCATTTACTTGAATTCATTGGAGAAATGCTGAATAATTTATCAAGTAAAGTGGCATTATCAACAGCTGGTCCGCCTGTAAATATCGAAACAATTTCATCGACTTTGGCATCGAAAAACACGCGGGTTAGAAAGGAATTCGGTTTACTCAATTCCATATATGACAATTGTGTAATGGCACCGATAATTTTTTCTTTGGCCGTTTTTAAATCTTTGTGCATCAAATCTAAACCATCAAAATGATATTGATAGAGCGCATCTCGAAATTGAACATAGGTATTGGATGTCAAATTATTGACTAAGAAATAACGATTTTGATTGCTGTCGCCTTGCCCCCAACCTGCATAGCCACTAGATTGTGCTACGTTTACAATTTCTTGTACTACTTCGTAATATGGTGTTCCTCCATCTTGCGCAAAAGTATCAGCATCTAAACCTATGATAATCAAACTGTAATAAGCAATTACAGAAACCAAATTTGAATCGAATGAAGCAGGATTAAAGCTTAAATTTTGAAATTCATTATACTCAAAATTAAAATCTTTGTCGTTGTAATTGAATACTGGCGAAGAATAAGTGGAATTGAAAACCGGTCTTGACGATCCTACTTGAATCGACGCTTTGAATTGATTGCCTGCAAATTCATTAATTGTTATAAACATTGAACAATTGATGCGTTCAGTAGGTTTTATTTTTTGAGTCGTCCAAGTAGTCTTATTGACAAAATCAGTTAAAGATCTTTCCAATGTTTTGAATACTTGCGTATTGGTTCCTCCTACTTTATCAGCATTGACTTTTACAGTACAGTTTAACTCTTGTGCCTGAGCAATTCCAAAGAAAAGTACAACTATGATGAAGATTAATTTATGCATGATACTGTTGAATTATTTTGTTAATGATGTCTTGTGCGACGGTTTCTTTCGATTTCAATTCCATAGTTTCAATACTAAAGTTGCTATCAATAAAAGTAACTTTATTCGTTGATTTACCAAAACCGGCACCTTCGTCTTGCAATGAATTTAAAACAATCAAATCTAAGTTTTTTTTCTGAATTTTCAGCTTTGCATTTTCAATTTCATTTTGAGTTTCTAATGCAAACCCGATTAAAAACTGGTCTTTTTTAATCTGACCTAACGAAGCCAATATATCTTTTGTTTTTTCGAGTTCAATACTGAAATAATCTTCTGTCTTTTTGATTTTCTGATCAGCCACCTGCATCGGTCGATAATCGGCTACCGCTGCTGCACAAATCGCGACATCCATCGTATTGAAATATTGATGACAAACTTCGTACATGTCTTGTGCGCTTACTACACGAATCAAATTGATATTAGAATTCTTGACATTCAAATGACTTGGTCCGGAAATCAAAAGCACTTCGGCTCCATGATTGGCGGCACATTCAGCAATATCAAAACCCATTTTACCCGAAGAATGATTTCCTATAAAACGCACAGGATCGATAGCTTCGTATGTCGGACCTGCAGTAATTAGGATTTTTTTTCCTTTCAATGGCAATTTGCTTTCTAAATCTGCTTCGAGAAAAGCGATGATATTTTCGGGTTCCGCCATTCTGCCTTCGCCGGATAAACCACTAGCGAGTTCGCCGTTTTCAGCAGGAATCATTGTGTTTCCGAATTGATGTAAGGCATGAAAACTTGCTATGGTTGAAGGATGTTTATACATATCCAAATCCATAGCCGGAGCAAAATATACCGGGCATTTTGCTGACAAATAAGTAGCGATGAGTAAATTATCACAATTGCCAATTGCCATTTTAGAAAGAGTGTTGGCTGTGGCCGGAGCGATGAGCATTAGATCGGCCCAAAGTCCTAATTCAACATGGTTGTTCCATTGGGCGTTGTCATCGTCTTCATTAAAGAAACTCGAATGCACCGGATTTTTGGACAGCGTTGATAAAGTAAGTGGTGTTATAAAATCTTTAGAAGCCGGCGTCATGATTACTTGAATCTGAGCGCCGGCTTTAATAAAAAGTCTCACCAAATGAGCAGTTTTGTAAGCGGCAATTCCACCAGAAATACCCAGTACTATTTTTTTACCACTTAAAACTGACATTCCTAAATTATTTAGTGGTGCTATCTGCTCTGTGGTAGATTTTTCCATCCAACCATTCTTGAACAGCTAACGCGTGTGGTTTTGGTAATTTTTCGTAGAATTTAGAAACTTCAATTTGTTCTTTGTTTTCAAAAACTTCTTCCAAACTATCATTGTAAGTAGCAAACTCTTCTAGTTTTTCAGTCAATTCTTTTTTGATTTCAGAGTTGATTTGGTTTGCTCTTTTTGCCATTATGGTGATTGCCTCATACACATTACCGGTTGGTTCTTCAATAACACTTTTGTTGTAAGTGATTGTGTTTACCGGAGCATTCGTCTTTTTTAAATCCATGACTTATTTATTTAGAAAATTGTTTTAAATCTTTTTCAATTCTGGCCAACATGTCGTCAGCTTTTTCTTTGTATGTTGTATTCTCTTTGAATTTTATTAAATTGTTGTAAGCCACTTTAGCATTTTTCAAACGATCTTCCATTTTGGATGGAATACTGTTGATGGCTAATTTGTAAGCCGAATCGAATCTGTAAAATAAAGCCGATTCTTTGAATGGCGTTCCAGGATAATCACTGATGAAATTGTCTAAAGCTACTAATGCCGCTTTGTGATCTGAAATCGTATTGTATTGTTTGGCGATTTCGAAATACTTCTTTTCTAACTTATCGGTTAATTTTTTTAATGCTGCATTGGCTTCGGGCAAATACGTTGAATTCGGATAAGTATCAATAAAGGTTTGTAATTTATCGATGGCTTTAACCGTATCAACTTGATCCAAACTATACGAAGGTGACAACATCGAATATGATTTTCCTTCTAAATACCCTGCTTCTTCTACTTTTTCACTTTTTGGATAGCTTGAAACAAAACTTTCAAACTGATAACCTGCTAAATAATATTGTTCGGTTTTATAATACGACTGCGCATACATATAAAACATCTTTTCCGATTGAGGTTTGCCTCTAAAAGCTGGAGCCATTTGTTCGAAAAGACGAATGGCTTTGTTGTATTTTTTGGCGTCGTATTTTTTTTCAGCTTCTGCATATTTCACCGCTACATCATCTGATTTTAAGGCTTTTTGATAGGAGCTACAAGAACAAAATAAGATTGAAACAAGTAAAAAGTATAAAAATTTATTCATTATTTTTTGATTGGTCTTGTTGATTTACAGCCCTATTCTTGTTTTTAAAATGAACTGCAAATTTAGTTATTAATTAGACACTACAAAATATTTTTTTTATTAATAAAATGTGCGCTATTATTGAGATAAATGCTAAAGGTTTTTAAAGAATTTTTCAATTTTTGAAGCCAAAACCGCATCGGTATTTACAAGTGGTAATCGCACTGTGTTTTCTGACAATCCTAAACATTTGAAAATTTCTTTGATGCCGGCTGGATTGCCTTGTTCGAAAATCAAATCGATTAGATCTGCAACTTTGTAATGCAATTGATACGCTTCATCCACTTTTCGTTGTAAACCTAAGCGAATCATTTCGGAGAATAATTTTGGAATGCCTTCGCCGATTACTGAGATGACACCACTTCCACCGGCTAAAACGATGGGTAATGCAAGCATGTCATCGCCTGAAATTACTAAGAAATTTTTGGGTTTGTTTTGAATGAGTTGCATTGCTTGAACGATATCGCCCGCTGCTTCTTTAATCGCCACAATGTTTTTAAAATCATTCGCCAATCGAATTACGGTTTCAGGCAACATATTACTTCCAGTTCGTGCGGGAACATTATACAAAATGATTGGCAACGGTGAAGCTGTAGCAATCGCTTTAAAATGTTGGTAAATGCCTTCTTGCGTTGGTTTGTTGTAATATGGAGAAACCGAAAGCACCGCATCGAAACCTGATAAATCTCTAGTTTTTAATTCTTCAATTACTTTTGTGGTATTGCTTCCACCAACGCCTAAAACAAGTGGCAATCTTTTATTATTGGCTTCGATTACGGTTTGAATGACCAAGTTTTTTTCGGCATCAGATAACGTAACATTTTCGGCAGTGGTGCCTAAAACGACTAGATATTCTATTTGATTGTCGATTTGAAAGTTGACGATTTTTTTGAGTGCATCAACATCAACAGATAGATCTTTTTTGAAAGGTGTGACTAAGGCAACTCCAGTTCCAACAAGTGATTGCATATTATATTTTGTTTAATATTTTTAGATATTTAAAGAGCTCCTCGATAAACACTTTATAGTTTTCAGCATTGGTATTAATCATAAAGTGGTTCAATTTTTTATCAATCGAAGCAAAACCCACTTTAAAACTGGCTTTCGATTGATTGGACACCTGCAACAAAGCCGACTTTTCAGTATCGTAATAATTAATCAGCAAATCGAATTTTTGAGCGGTAAAATCTTTGACTTCCGATTTGTCGAAAGTGGCAGTCCAACTCAAATCTTTGTGGCTAAAAACAGGATAATCAAATTGTTCGTTTTTCTTGATTGTGTCTTTAAAAACCAACACTTTAATATTATTTTCCTGAATTCCTTTTTGAATTAATTCCTGAACCAATGCGGCTCTTTCGTAGAAGTAACTTTCGTCGAAAACAATGCCAATCGTTTGAATGGTTGCTTGTGTAGGCGTGTGTTTTACATTAGATAGATTTTTCTTAACTATTTTTTGAGTAAAAAAATTCTTTAAATAATTTAAAAACATACTACTTTTACTTGGATTACAAATTTAATTAAATAAGTTTCATTTCGGATGGTAAAACTAAAAAACTATAACGTTGTATTGTCGTATTTTGTTTTATTCTTAACATTTCTTTTGAGTGTTTCTTGTCGCCAGCAAAAATTGTATGTGACCAAAATTGAAGGCAAAGAAATCGGTATTACCGATAAGAATAAAGAAGTCGCTGCTATTGAAGAATTTATAAAACCTTATCGCGAGCATATCGATCAGGATTTGAGTACAATTTTGGCTGTTGCGCCACAAACTTTAGACAAAAATGGCGAATGGCAAACACCTATGGGTAACATGTTTTCTGATGCAGTGATGCTCAAAGGTAATCCGGTTTTTATGGCACGTGAAAAGAAATCAATAGACATCGTTTTACTCAATGCCGGTGGCGTTAGGTCGATTATTCCGCAAGGCAATGTGACAGCGAGAACCGCTTTTGAAATCATGCCTTTTGAAAACAGTTTGGTGGTTATTGGATTGAAAGGCGAACAAATTGAAGAAATGCTGCAATATATTATCACTGAAAAAAAACCACATCCATTATCTGGAATGACTTTCACGATTGATAAGAATAATGTGGCGAAAGACATTATGATTCAAGGGAAACCATTTCTTCGGGCCAATATTTATTATGTAGGAACCAATGATTATTTGGCGAATGGCGGTGACAATATGAATTTCTTTAAAAAAGGCGTTCAGAAGTATGATTTGGATTATAAGCTGCGTAATATTTTGATTGATTATTTTAAAGATGTGGACACGATTCCGATGACTACTGACACAAGGATTACAGTTGAAAAATAACGAAATGCCCTAGCCCTGATAGAAGGGAAAATCCTTGGCATTGGGAGATTGCCGCGCAAGCTCGCAATGACAAGATTGGAATGATAGCAGGAAACAGCTCCTAAAAAAAACTTATTCCACTACGCTCCATACAATTCGCATCGTAATACTCGCT
Source organism: Flavobacterium sp. (assembly GCF_031411595.1). Taxonomy (GTDB): domain Bacteria; phylum Bacteroidota; class Bacteroidia; order Flavobacteriales; family Flavobacteriaceae; genus Flavobacterium. Next base: position 92,259 of record NZ_JANOBI010000035.1, read on the forward strand.
CGGGTCAGAACCTCAGAAACTCAAAAAAAATGAAAAGAAGAGAATTTATAGAAAAAACGGCAGCTACTACAGCCCTAATGAGTTTAGGCTTGTCGTTGAGTAGTTTTAAAAACAATACTACAAAGCATTTGACGGTTTTGCACACGAACGATGTGCACAGTTATATTGATCCGTTTCCGCCGACGCATCCAAAAAACCCGAATATGGGTGGTGTGGCGCGACGAGCCGCTTTGATTGAAACTATTCGCGCTGAGAATCCGAATGTTTTGTTGCTGGATGCTGGTGATATTTTTCAGGGTACACCGTACTTTAATTATTATGGTGGTGAACTCGAATTTAAGCTCATGAGTATGATGCGTTATGATTTGGCGACGATGGGGAATCATGATTTTGACAATAGCATTGACGGGTTTTACGCGCAATTGCCACATGCCCAGTTTGATTTTGTTTCGGCGAATTATGATTTTAAAAATACGGTGTTGAATGGATTGATTAAACCCTATAAAATCTTCAATAAGAACGGCATTAAGGTTGGCGTTTTTGGTTTGGGTGTTGGCCTTGAAGGTTTGGTGGATAAGAAGAACTATAAAGAAACGGTATATAACGATCCGGTGGCTGTTTCGCAAGATATGGCGCGAATTTTAAAGCAAGAAGAACAATGCGACTTGGTGATTTGTTTGTCGCACATAGGTTATCAATATAAAAGTGAAGCGGATAAGGATAAGATTTCGGATGTGAAATTGGCCGCGCTCACGAAAGACATCGATTTGATTATTGGCGGTCATACGCATACTTTCTTAGACAAACCAACGGTTTTGAAAAATGCTGAAGGCAAAGATGTATTGGTGAATCAGGTGGGCTGTTATGGTGTGAATTTGGGTCGGGTTGATTTTTACTTGGATTCGGATCAGGCTAAAATAGCTCAGGGCAAATCGATTGTTGTATGATTTTCGGATTCGATTACAAACAAATAAAAAGCATAATGCGCCAGTGAAAATACTACAGCTGACAAGGGTTTGAACACTTCATTTGGAATATAAAAATTTTCTACCATAAACAAAATCACTAAGAAAGTGAATAGTAATGTGCTGATGATGAGCCATGAATTTTGTTTGTTGTCATTCATCACATAATTCGACAATCCCAATCCGCTGAAGATCGAGATGATGATATCGTTGATTATTGTTGGGTAAAAATTCGGGTTGCTTGGATTGACCATCACATAAATCAAATACGAGAAGATAAATAAAAACGGAACCGTGGCTAGAACCAGCGGAAGCAATACAATTTCATCTCCTTTTTTAACGATTGTAATGATGGATGCGATTCTATAAAACAGAAAAGCCATGATGCCATAAAACAATAATTTAGGGTTATCAATAAACAATAAAAACACATTCGAGCAAAAGGCAAAAAACAGTGCTGCAACATACCAATAGCATTTGTTTTTTGAAGTCACTAAATACAACATCATCAAGCTCGGAATCAGGAGTGGTTTGAAAACTGACAATAGAGATGTTGATTTCCAATATTCTGCCATCAATAGAATGAAAGCTATTGCAAAGTATAAAATTGTTAAACCATTTATTTTAAAATCACGATTCATCGCTATTGGTTATAAAATTTTTATTCTCTTTAGATTCGGCGGCGATTACGTATTTATAAAAAGTATAAAAAGCAAAAACACTCAATATAATTTCTATTGGTCTGTAGATAGCCAGTGTCAGGTTTGAGCTGAAATAACGTTCGATAAAAACTATGAACCGCAATCCGACAAAAAGCAAAGTGCTTATTAATAGCCATGAATTTTGTCTGTTGTCATTCTTGAAATAATTTACTATTGAAATACCGCCCAATAAAGAAATTAAAACACTTTGAAGGATTAGTAGGTTAAACTCATACTCCGAAATTTCGTTGGTGGCAGAAATCAAATAGAAAAAAATGACTAAAAAAGGAAATGATGCCACTACAATATGAAGGTAATTTTTATCTTCTGTCAATTTAAAAACAATCACTAAGGTAATGATTCGAAGCAGAATAAAAGCTATTATTCCGTAGAAAAACAGCTTCATATTAATATAAAAAAACAATATATTACTGATGAGTAGTAAACCCATAACGATATAAAACAAAATATTCTTTATTATCGAATTGATATGATAGAGTGCCAATAATAATAAAGGTAAAATAATTCTGATTGAAAGTGCTGTATTGTTATAATCTAAAAGTTCAGCAACAATTTGAATAAATGCCAATGCGAAATACGCGACGTTTATAGAATATAACACCTTGTTTTTTGCAGTGGTTTTGGTTTCAAATATCATGGGATTAAAATTAAATTAAACGGCCTAATTAATTTTATTGATAATTTGATAACGCTTCTTTTTCTTTTCTTCAATAATGATAAAAAGGTATAATAAATATTGCCCGAATATGAAGAACAACATGGCTAGAGGTCGAAAGATATTATAATTCAAATAGAACATTTTGATGACTAAAACGAATTGAATTATTGTAAAAAACATCGTGCTTATAAGCAAATAAGTATTTGATGTATTCGATTTCACGATATAACTTCCCAAGCATAAACTTCCGAATAAAATCATAACCAATCCTTGAATAATGAACAGGTAAAAGCGGTATTCTGCATCATGATAAGAAAGATTGGCTACAAATAAATAGACGAATAGAAAGGGCAAAGCACCTATTATCATTGGAATGGACCCCGGGAATTTTACTGTTTTCAATACCAAATAAATAACCAACAAGCGATAAACCAAGAAAAATAGCGTTCCGATTGTAAAACAAATCATTGAACTCGAAATAAAAAATAAATTAGCAAACCAAACTGCGAGCAATGCAAGTATAAAAAATTTGTTTCTGTTTTTTGATGAAATCCAATAAATGGCTATCAACATGGGCATTAAGAGCGGTTTTGATATGGAGATAAAGAAGTGGTCATTAAAAAGTTCGGCGATGATTTCAACAAAACCTACAAAAAAATAAAAAGCAATAAATGGTTTTAATAATTTATCGGATTTAAAACTCAAGTACTTATTTTTCATATTTTAATTTGAAAAGCAACAATTAATTACGGCTAAATTTACTCTATTTTTTGAATAAACGTAAAAATACTGGTTTAATGCAAATAATTTTTCCTTGAAACAAAGTATTTGACTACAAAATAATACGATACCAATTGTGTAGCGAATTCAATATAATTCAGAAATGGAATCTGAAAAAGAAAATGGAACAGCATATAAAAAACATCTGAAACGATGCTCGTTATCACAAACATCAACAAATAAAAAGTATAAGCTGCAATCTTCGCGTAATAGCAATACATGGCAATGCAACCAAATACGCCAAGCACGATTCCGTATACAATTACCGGAATAACCAGTTCCGGATTGGTGTCGATAAACATTTGAATAAGTTCGTGAAGCACATACATTAGAAAACAGAAAATGATTGATGCGATTAGAATTCCTGACTTATAAAATTTCATTGTACGTAAATCCTGAATGGCAAAACGAAGCAACAGCAAATACGAAATAAAATACGGAACCATCAGAATTAGTGTCTCGTCTTTTATTTCAAGCAATACGATGGTATCGCCGATAAAATTGAGTATCAAAACGACAATGAATAACCAATTGACTTTGGAGGTTTTACTCGCGAGATAATAATATAAGATCGCTGGAATTACTGCCGGTTTGACCAATAGAATCATTAGGTCATTATCGATAATCGTAGCGATGACAGCCAATATACTGCAAAAAATATACAACCACAGTGCAATTTGTTTAGTTTTCATTTAATAAATTTATGAAGTCGTTTTCAGTAATAATGGGAACTTTCAACTGATTGGCTTTTTCTAATTTCGCCGGGCCCATATTCTCGCCGGCAATCACGTAATCGGTTTTAGCAGAAATGGAACTGCCGACTTTTCCGCCGTTGTCTTCGATGGCTTCTTTGAGTCCGTCGCGTGAATAAATGGTAAACACACCTGAAACTACAAAAGTTTTACCGGCTAATTTTTGTGTGGCATTGGGGTTGATTTTTTCGATGATTTCAAACTGAATTCCGTAAGCTTTCAATCGGTTGATAATGCGTTGGTTTTCTTTATTTTCAAAAAACTCAATGACAGAGTTGGCAATCCTGTCTCCAATTTCATCCACTAAAATTAAATCCATTAAACTGGCTTGTTGCAGCGCATCGATGCTTTTGTAATGTTTCGCTAGCTTCTTCGCGACCGTTTCGCCTACGTATCGAATTCCTAGTGCATACAATACGTTTTCAAAAGGAATTTTTTTGGAATTTTCGATGCCGTTCACGAGATTTTCTGCCGATTTCTGCGCCATTCTTTCGAGCGGTAATACTTGTTCGACGGTCAATTCATATAAATCGGCATAGTTGTGAACGAGCCCATTGTTGAAAAGCAACGCGACAGTTTCTCCGCCAAGCCCTTCAATATCCATTGCTTTTCTTGAAATGTAATGTTGGATGCGACCGATGATTTGCGGCGGGCAACCATAGAAATTTGGGCAGTAATGGTTGGCTTCTCCATCCGATCGAATCAATTCGGTTTGGCATTCCGGGCATTGGGTGATGTAAATTGTGGGTGCGGTATTTTGAGGTCGTTGGCTTAAATCGACTGCTATGATTTTTGGAATGATCTCGCCGCCTTTTTCTACAAAAACGACATCACCAACACGAATATCCAGTTTCTCGATTTGATCGGCATTGTGCAATGATGCTCGTTTTACAATAGTTCCGGCGAGTTGTACCGGTTCTAAATTGGCTACTGGTGTGATGGCTCCGGTTCTTCCGACTTGGTAGGAAATCGAATTGAGTTTTGTGGAAACTTGTTCTGATTTGAATTTGTAGGCGATAGCCCAACGTGGCGATTTGGCGGTGTAGCCTAATTCGTCTTGGTATTGAAAGCGATTGACTTTTACGACTACACCATCCGTTTCATAAGGCAAATGGTGTCGGTGTGTATCCCAAAAATCTATGAATTCGAAAACTTCGTTGAGATTTTTGGCGAGTTTGGCCTCGGTTGGCGCTTTAAATCCCCAGATTCTTGCGGTTTGTAAACCTTCGTATTGAGAATTAAATGGCAGGTTATTTCCAATTAAAAAGTACAACAAACAATCTAGTGGGCGTTTCGCTACTTCGGTGCTGTCTTGTAGTTTTAAACTTCCGGAAGCGGTGTTCCTTGGGTTTGAATATGGAGCTTCACTTATTTCGATTAACTCTTGATTCATTTTTTCAAAACCGGACAATGGTAAAATGATTTCGCCACGGATGTCGAATTTCTGAGGAAAATTGTTTCCTTTTAATTGCAATGGAATGGATTTGATGGTTTTGATGTTGTTTGTTACATCATCGCCTTGAAAACCATCACCACGAGTTACAGCGCGTTTTAGTTTACCGTTTTCGTAAGTAATGCTTATGGATGCACCGTCATATTTCAATTCACAAGTATATTCTAAAGCTACACTTCCTAATACTTTCTGAATGCGGTTTTCCCAATCGATTAAGTCTTCTTTTGAATACGAATTATCGAGTGAATACATTCGATAGTCATGCGCGACGGTTTGAAAGTTCTTCGTGATGGTGCCTCCCACTCGCTGTGTTGGGGAATTCTCATCAAAGTATTGTGGATTTTGATTTTCTAATTCTTGAAGTTGTTTGAGTTTTTGGTCGAATTCAAAATCTGAAATTGTTGGCGCATCAAGCACATAGTAATTGTGGTTGTGCAAATTGAGTTCCTCTCGAAGGTTTAGGATGGTTTGAATAATATCCATAAAAAATTAGCAGCTTTAGTATTTGAAATCGTGTACTAAAATAACTAATTTATAAAAGAACTTCCTAAAAAATTACGATTGAATAATGGAATTGATTTGTTGGTATAATTGTCCGTCGCTTAAAAAAGCACCTTGTTGGATTAATTGAAAAATGGAAGTATTGCGTTCTTCTGTATATTCTTTTTTACCGACTTTCATTTCGATGGTTTCGGTAAACATATTATCACTGAGCCATTGCAATCCTTCTTTAGTTAGAAAATCGGTTTCAGCGACAAGTGATTTTAGAATGATAGATTCAATATGCTTTTCGAAACAATGAAATAGAAAAATATGGTTTTTAGAGAAATGTTCTAAATAGATAGCACGTGAAAGTACACCTTCCCAAATCAGGTCGGAAAAAACATCGAGTTCCTGTTCGGCCACTTCTGGCTTTTCGGTTTTAAGTTTATCCCATTCTGCTTTATCAATAGATTGGGTTGCGAGGAAGTTGATGAATTCGGGGTGGAGTTCTTCTAATTGTTCTTTGGTGAGTCTGGTGTATTTCATTTCTGGAGTTTCTGAGTTGCTGAGTACCTGAGATACTGAGTTTTTGTTTTGAGTAGATTGCCCTAGCCCCGATAGCAACGGAAATCCTTTTGTGCCGGCGTTCGGCGCAAAAGATTGGGAGTGGATAGCGGGAAATAGCTTCAAAAAAAAATCCCGACTTTCATCGGGATTCTAATTATTATAATTACGAATTATGCTTTTTCAGCAACGATTTCGTATGGCAATTCAACGATTACATCGCGGTGCAAACGAACGTTAGCGGTATATTTACCTGTACGTTTTACGATTCCGCTTGTGATGAATTTTCTATCGATAGTCTGACCTGCTTTTTCTAAAGCTTCAGCAATGTCGATATTCGTGATTGATCCAAATAATTTTTCACCACCTGCTTTCGCAGAGATTTTTATTTCGATAGCTTTTAAAGTTTCAGCCAATGCTTTTGCATCGTTTACAACTTTAGCTTCTTTGTGTGCTTTTTGTTTCAAATTCTCAGCTAAAACTTTTTTAGCAGAAGGTGTCGCTAAATGCGCGTGTCCTTGTGGAATTAGGAAGTTACGACCGTAACCTGCTTTCACAGATACGATATCGTCTTTAAAGCCTACATTCTGTACGTCTTTTTTTAATATAATTTCCATTTTCGCTTCTTATTATTTTAGTAAATCAGCCACATATGGCATTAACGCTAAGTGTCTTGCTCTTTTTACAGCTACTGACACTTTTCTTTGGTACTTTAATGAAGTTCCTGTAAGACGACGTGGTAAGATTTTACCTTGTTCGTTTACGAATTTCAATAAGAAGTCTGCATCTTTATAATCAATATATTTGATTCCAGATTTTTTGAAACGACAATACTTTTTGGTTTTGTTGGTTTCAATATTTAAAGGTGTAAGATATCTGATATCTCCATCTTTCTTTCCTGAAGCGGATTGTTGTAGATTTGCCATGATTAGTTCGCTTTCGCTGCTTTTAATTTAGTTCTTCTTCTTTCTGCCCAAGAGATGGCGTGTTTGTCAAGACTTACAGTCAAGAAACGCATTACTCTTTCGTCACGTCTAAATTCAGTTTCAAATGCGATAAGCACTTCACCTGCTACTTTGAATTCGAATAAATGGTAGAACCCACTTTTCTTATTTTGGATTTCGTAAGCCATCTTTTTCAGACCCCAATCCTCTTTTGATATCATTTCTGCTCCTCTGGACGTAAGAAATTCTTCGAATTTGCTCACTGTTTCCTTTACCTGAACGTCAGATAAAACGGGATTTAAAATGAAAACAGTTTCATAATGATTCATAATTAATTATTTTAAAATTTGTTAATTTTTGCAAAAGTAATCATTTTTTTTAAATAAACAAGAAAAACACATTTTTTATCGTTAAAACGCAAAAAAAACCGATAAAGGCTAGGTTGATTGGAAAAAAGATTTTACTTTCGTCATTCCAAATCTATAATAAATAAAAATTATGAAACTAAATTGTGTTGTTGTAGATGACTCGTCAATCCAAAGGATGATCATCGCAAAGTTAGTAAATAATCACCCAAATTTACATTTAATTGGTGATTTTTCAAATGCAATCGAAGCAAAAAATTGCATGTCGGTACATACCGTGGACTTGATATTTCTAGATATTGAAATGCCAGTCATCAGCGGTTTTGATTTTCTAGACGGATTAAAGACGAAACCACAAATCATCTTTATCACGTCTAAGGCTGAGTACGCTATGAAAGCGTTCGATTATGATGCAACGGATTACCTACAAAAACCGATTGCCCTTGATCGTTTCAACGCTTCTGTAAAACGTGCCATGGATTTTCATTTACTTAAAAAAGAAAATCAAGAAGAAGACGGAGAACATATTTTTATTAAGAGTAATCTTAAAAAATTAAAAGTGTTCACTTCAAAAATCAAATGGATTGAAGCTTTTGGTGATTACGTAAAAGTAGTTACTGAAGAAGATAGCAACTTAGTACTTTCTACGATGAAGTCTTTTGAGAAAGATTTATCGAAAGACAAATTCATCCGAGTACACAAGTCTTACATTATTAACATTGATAAAGTAGAACGATTTAACAGTAAATTTGCCGAAATTGGGATTACAAAAATACCTTTAAGTCGAAACAAGAAAGAAGATCTTGTTCGCGCTTTAGCAATTGCTTAATAAAAATCAACATTCACAGCAATTTTGATTGCTCTGAATTGTGAAACTGCATCAAAACTATCCAGTATTTTCTGGATAGTTTTTTTTGTGCTTTGTAACGGTTGATTTTGTGGAATTTTCACTAGAATGGTTCTGATGTACTCATTCCTAATTCTTCCAATTGGTGGTTCTTCAGGGCCAAGCACAGGGATTTTTAAATTTTGCTGCATAACTTGATACAACCACGTCGATCCTTCTTTGAGTTTTTCAAAATCACGATGCTTCAATGTGAGTTTTATTAATCTGAAATATGGTGGATATTGATAGATCTTTCTTTCATATAACTGCTCAGCATACATTCCAGAATAATCATTATGCGTAACCTGCTGAATCGTATTATGATTCGGATTATACGTCTGAATAATAACCTTACCTCTTTTTTCTGAACGGCCGGAACGACCCGCAACTTGCGTCATCATTTGAAAACTTCGCTCGAAAGCACGGAAATCAGGATGATACAGCATATTATCTGCATTCATAATACCAACCAAACTCACATTATCAAAATCCAAACCTTTGGCAAGCATTTGTGTTCCTACTAAAATATCAACTTCTCGGTTTTTAAAACTATCAATAACCCTTTCAAAACCAAATTTTCCACGCGTTGTGTCTTGATCCATTCTGCCGATTTTGGCATTTGGAAAAAGAGTAATTAATTCTTGTTGAATTTGCTCCGTGCCAAAACCTTTTGTTGTTAGATGTGGACTTGAACAACTATGACAATGCGTAGGGTTCGCCATAGAATAACCGCAATAATGACATCGCAATTGGTTTTTCTGTTTATGATAAGTTAAACTTACATCACATTGCGGACATTGCGGAACATGCCCACATTTCATACATTCCACAACCGGAGAATAGCCACGACGATTTTGGAACAGAATTATTTGTTCATTTAACGATAAAGCCAAAGCGATTTCTTCCATCAAGGTATCGCTGAAATGACCTGTCATTTGTTTTCGGAAGTACTTATCTTTCAAATCAACCAAGGCGATTTCCGGCAATTGTACTTTCCCATAACGCTCCGTAATTTCAACCAAACCGAATTTATTGCTTTGTGCATTAAAATAGGTTTCGATACTTGGTGTTGCAGAACCCAACAATACTTTCGACTCATGCATGCTTGCTAAAACAATCGCAGCATCTCGTGCATGATAACGTGGCGATGGGTCTTGCTGCTTGAACGTTTGTTCATGTTCTTCATCGACAATGATAAAACCTAAATCTGAAAATGGTAAAAACAAAGCAGAACGCGCGCCAATAACAATTTGCGCTTTCTCAGAAACTTCCTGCACTTGCCGCCATACTTCCACCCTTTCGTTATTGCTGTATTTTGAGTGATAAACCGCTACTTTATTGCCGAAATAACTTCGCAGCCTTTCTACAAGTTGCGTAGTTAATGCAATTTCCGGCAATAAGTATAAGATTTGCTTTTCCTGCTTTAAATATTCTTCAATAAGTTGAATGTAAATTTCTGTCTTACCACTCGAAGTCACGCCATGCAATAGACAAACATCTTTCGTAAGAAATTGTTTCTTAATTTGATCGAAAGTGCGTTGTTGCACTTCACTCAACTGCAAAGCATCTTCTCTAAGCTTACCTTCAAAATTGACACGATCTTCCTGAAGATAATATTCTTCAAAAATATTTTTATCGATTAAGGCTTTGACAACAGTTGATGATGAATTTGCTGCATTCGTCAATTGTTTTACGGAAATCGGCTTCTTTTCTGTGGCTTGCAATTGAAAATACTGCAACAGAATTTCAGTTTGTTTTGCGCCTTTCAAGCTATTGAGCAATTGATTCAATGATTCATCTGAAGTAAATTCAGTATGCAATCTGATGTAACGCACTAATTTTGGTTTGTAGATTTCTGTAATTTCTTCCTGCAATACCAAAATATTTTTATCAATCAATTTTTGAAGAATCGAAAAAACATTTTTCTTATTTAAAATCGATATGATATCATGAACCTTAAGTGACGACTGATGTTGCAACGCTTGGTAAACCAAATATTCATCATCGGAAAGTTCGTGTTGTTCGAGATAAACTTCCGCTTTTTTAGCAATGACAGTTTCGCTTTCGAGCAATAAAGCACTCGGCATGGCACCACGATAAACATCACCAATGGCGCACATATAATACGAAGCAATCCATTGCCAATGTTGTATTTGAATTTCGTTTACAATTGGCGTTTCGTCAAGGATTTGGTGGATTTCTTTGGCGTGGTATAATTGGGGTTCGTTTTGGTGTAAATCGACCACAAGCGCCGTGTATATTTTACTTTTCCCAAATGGCACAGTCACACGCATGCCTTTTTTCAGAAAATGAAATTCAGCTTCTGAAATACTGTACGTAAAGGTTTTAGCCAGCGAAAGCGGTAAAATTACTTCTGCAAAAAAAGACATGCTGATGAAATTAATGGTTTGTTTACCCTTTGACGCGATCCCAATATTGTGTTCGCCCGATGAGTTCGATTCCGAAATAGCCTCTGACTTTTAGTTTGTCTTTGGTTTCGAAAGATATGGAGCATTTGTATAATTTGCCGTGTTTCGGATCCAGGATTTTTCCGTTGGTGTATTCGTTGCCTTCTTTGGTTAATCCTTTGATGACGATAAGTCCGACAATAGGTTTGTTCTTATCTTCTCCATCGCATTTGATGCATTTGGTCGGTTTGTTTTTTGGATTGTATATCTCAATTACTCTTCCGTATATTTTATTGTGTTTCTCAAAAATTTCTATAATAGAAAGCGGTTTTCCGGTTTCATCGTCGATGGTTTTCCATTTTCCTAGAATAGATGGACTTTGTGCATGTAGCACTTGAGAGGTTGCGAATATTAAAATGTAAAAAAATATTTTCTTCATAAATCCGGTGTTCTAGCCCTGATGGGAACGGTATCCTTTTGTGCCGGCGTTCGGCGCAAAAGATTTAGTGGACAGCAGGAAACAGCTCCTAAAAACCATTCTTAAAATTATTGTTCCACTTGTTTTTGTTGTCTTAATTTATTGATAGCGGCATCGAGTTCGAATCCTAAAAGCAAAATCATGCAGTTGATCCAAATGTAGAACATCATGATTAGCAATGTTCCGATCGAGCCGTATAATTGATTGTATTTTGAAAATTTCACGACCCAAATTCCAAAGCCGTACGATGAAATGATGATTAGTATGGTTGTGAATACTGAGCCGATGGAAATGAATTTCCGATTCTTGTCATGTTTGATTCCGAATTTGAACAATATTGAAGTCGTCAGTAAAATCATTAGAATTACAAAAGCATATCGCCCCATTCTGATTAATGGAATGCTATCGCTGAGCACATCTTGAATGATTGTTTTTTGTATAAACACCTCAAAAACAACAATTGCAGCTACGGTTACCAGAAGTAACATTGAAAGTATTAATGAAATTCCAACCGCAATAAAATACTGTCTAAAAAAACCTCTTTTGATGATGACGTGATGCGAAGTTTCGAAGCCACCCATGATTGCATTCAAGCCATTCGCCATTAAAAATATCGACAAAAGAAATCCCGAAGAAAGTAGTCCGGAATGACTATTATGCAAGATATCGTTGATGATTGCGGCAATCGCTTCGTAAGTTTTTGGCGGCACTCCTTCGGATACGAATTGGAGAAAATCATTCTGAAAACCTTCGATGGGAATGTATGGAATTAGGTTTAATATGAACAGCGCGAACGGAAACAACGCCATGAAAAAGCTGAACGCAATGGCACCAGCTCTGTAAGATAAAGCGCCTTCTGTTATGGCAATACCATATATTAAAAGTAAATCATACAGTGACATTCCTTGCAACCAAGGTAATTTCACTTTTTTCAAAGCTCTGACCAAGTTGCGTAGCACCGGGATTTTTGCAATGCTGGCTTCTATTTCTTTACTCATTACTAAATGCTTTTAAACTTAAATCCATGTTATAAACGGAATGCGTCAGTGCGCCTGATGATATATAATCTACACCACAGTCAGCGTAATGTCGGATGGTTTTCTCGTTGATGTTTCCTGAGGATTCTGTGAGGCATTGGTCACCAATTAATTTAACGGCTTCTCGCGTATCATCGTAATTAAAATTGTCTATTAGAATTCTGTAAACGCCATCGCTTAGTAGAATTTCTTTGATTTCGTCTAAGTTTCTGGCTTCCACAATGATTTTTAAATCGAGGTTGTTTTCTGCAAGATACGCTTTGGTTTTGGATATAGCTTTTGTGATGCCGCCAGCGAAATCGTTGTGATTGTCTTTGAGCATAATCATATCATACAATGCAAAACGATGATTTTCACCGCCACCAATTTTGACGGCCCATTTTTCCGCAGCTCGAAAACCTGGAGTTGTTTTTCGGGTGTCGAGTACTTTGGTTTTGGTGCCTTCAAGTAGTTTAACGTAACTATTGGTTTTGGTAGCAATCGCGGACATTCTTTGCATCGAATTCAATACGAGTCGTTCCGCTTTCAAAATGGATTGTGAGCTTCCTGAAACGTGAAATACAATATCTCCGAATTTTACTGGCGTTCCGTCTTGAATAAAAGTTTCAATAACTAAATTCGAATCAACATAGTGGAAAATCATTTTGGCCAATTCAACACCGGCAATAATACCTTGATCTTTAACCAATAATTTCGCTTTTCCAATAGTCGATGCAGGAATACAAGCTAATGAACTGTAATCTCCCGAACCAATATCTTCTCGGATACCGTTTTCGATAATGATCTTTAATTCGTTTTGAAATTGCGTTTCCGAAATCATACTGGTACTATTGTTTGGCTAAAATAGGATTTATTTTGTGGATTTAAAAATTTGATGTTTCAAGTGCCTTTACAAATAGAAATCCCAAACATTTCCGGTATACCATAATTCTCCATTAGAAACGGTTAACGGACTATCGAAATTGTTAGTATACAAAGCGCCGGTTCCTAATCCTTGCGGCATCGGATTGTTTTGCAAATAGGTCCATTGTGCGATGGCATTGAGTCCGATGTTGCTTTCTAAAGCCGAAGTAATCCACCAGCCGATTTGGTGTTTTTTTGCTAATGAAATCCATTCTTGTGTACCGCGAAATCCGCCAATAAAATTAGGTTTTAAAATGATGTATTGCGGTTTGATTTTTTGGAGTAAAGCTTTCTTTTCTTCGAATGAAAACACACCAATCAGTTCTTCATCCAAAGCAATTGGAATCGGAGTGATTTTACACAGTTCTGACATGATGTCATGCTGATTTTTTGCTATAGGTTGTTCTATGCTATGAATTTTAAAACCAGACAGTTGATTTAATTTAAGTAAAGCATCTTCTGAAACAAAAGCACCGTTTGCATCGACGCGAATCTCGATTTGTTCCGGGCTATAATTTTGTCGAATGAAGCGCAATAATGCCAGTTCTTTGTCGAAATCTATCGCGCCAATTTTGAGTTTGATACAATGAAAACCAGCCGCTAATTTCTGTTCAATTTGCTGTTTCATAAAGGCTTCGTCGCCCATCCAAACCAAGCCGTTTATTGGAATACTTTTTTGTCCTTTTGTAAACTCGGACGGAAACAATTCAAAGGGATTTTCTGCGGATAAAGATTCGAATGCCATTTCAATTCCGAATTGAATTGATGGGAATTCTATTAAACTTTCCCAAAGCTTTTCTTTTCCTAAATGAATGTTTTCACAAACCCACTGCAGTTTTTCTTCATAATCATCGCGATCATCAATGCTTAACCCACGCAAGATACCGCACTCGCCTATTCCTTTTTTACCGTTTTCTTCGAGCGTGATAAACCAGGTTTCCTTTTGAGTCAATACGCCACGTGACGTTCCTGAGGGTTGTTTGAAGTTTAGAATGTACTTTTGATACTTAGCAACCATCTATTGTAGAATATTTAAAATGCGTTCAAAATCGTTCGTTGGCAAACCCAATTTCTCAAACAAAATAAAATCAGCTTTAACTTGCTCATTCCAACCCATGCTATCAGAAATATTTTGGCTTTTGTATTTTTTATAAATCGATTTTGCCTTACTGTAGTTGCCTTTAAACAAATTAGCGTGCGCCAAATGCAATTGCAGCGACAATTCCGTCGGATCAAGTTGTTCGCCTATATTCAAATATTTGAGCGCTTTGTCGTATTGTTTGGTGTAGATGTAATTGATTCCAAGCGCATCGTAATCTGAAACTTTGGCTTTTTTTTCTTCGATGATAGGCAACAGTTTGACAATGGCTTGTCCGTACTTACCTTGTGAAGTGAATTGAGAAGCTTCTAAACGATTGTTATCATAAATTGTAGTTGATGCTCCTGATTCGTTATAACAAGTCAATCCGCCGTCTTTAAATGCTTTTGTTTTTTCGGCTGCCAATAAGTTTTGATATTCTTGAAATTTGTATTGGTTTTGAATTTTATCGAGCACACAAACACAATAATCATCTGCTCCGGCATTGGGTAATTTTTTTGCTAAATCCGTCGATTTACAAATGCTCAAAACATTTTTTCTGTTTTCTATGGTCCAGCCACGACTGAGTTTGGTGTCTACCCACGGCACGACTTCTAGTATGATGCGCTGATTCATAATCCAGTTTTTGCTTTCGAAACCGAACCACATCATACCGGATTTGAAACAAGTAGATGATTTGGTTGAAAGTCTTTTGGCGTCTTTGTTTATAGGATTGTTTTGATAGAGACAAGCTTTATCGACGTTGCCTTCTTTTTTGTAATCGAGGGCTAAGTCTTTGTTGTTGAAAATCGCATATTTGCATTTGTCGTCGCCTGCAATTTTGGATAGCAAAAAAACTGCTCCAGCAGAACCTTGACTAATTCCGGTTGGATCGGGAATGGCTTTTAGAATCGAAACCAAGCTGTTGGATAGTTTTTGATTTTCGTCAAGAAGCGTGATTCTGTATACGATTTCTGTGGTGCCTTCGGGCAATTCTTCTACAGGAATGATGATGCGTTCTCGTGCGCTGATGATGATTTGTTTGGATGTGGCGCGCTCTTTATCCCAGTAGCCATCGGTTTGGGCAAAGCAGAAAGTTGTGATTAGTAATAATAAGAAGCTGAGTTTGTATTGCATAATTTTTTTTGCTCGCAAAGACGCAGAGACGCAAAATTTATTATATTAATTAGGAGCTATTTCCCGCTATCATTCCAATCTTTTCCGCCGAAAACCGGCGAAAAAGGATTTTCCCTTCTATCGGGGCTAGGGCATTTCGTAACAAAGAACTATAATTCTATGCTTTGTCCGATATCGAGTAGCATTAAGTCCTTTCCTTTGTTGAAAAACTTGCGAATGGCCTCTTCGTGGTTGATTTCGATGTAGCCGAACGTGTCGTAATGATAGCCCATAATCTTGTCGCAATCTATGAAATCTGAAGCGATAATAGCATCGTCAACATCCATAGTAAAATTGCTTCCGATTGGGAGAATGGCTAAGTCGAGTTTGGTGCGCATTGGGATGAGTTTCATATCCATCGTTAGCGCCGTATCGCCAGCTATGTAGATGTTTTTGTGCTCTCCTTCAATGACAAAACCACCGGGATTTCCGCCGTAAGTACCATCAGCAAATGAACTGGAATGAATGGCATTGACATATTTCACGAGACCGAAATCGAATTTCCAGCTTCCACCATGATTCATCATGTGTGCTTTGAAGCCTTTGAGCATGTAGTAAGTCACAATTTCAGCATTCGAAACTATAACCGCTTCGGGATTGAATTGCATCACGTGTTCAACATCCAACGTGTGATCTTGGTGCGCGTGCGTTAGGAAAAGATAGTCGAATTTGAGTTCATTGATGTTAATATGCGCCGCTTTTGGGTTTGCAGAAATAAACGGATCGACGAGTATGGTTTTACCGCTAATTTCGATTTGCAGTGCAGCATGTCCGTAATAAGTGATTTTCATTTTTTATAGCTTTTAAGAATTGTTGACGATAATATCCGACAAGAAATAAATCAGACACAGCGAAAGCAGTATTGACAATAGAAAAGTACTTAGTGCCACTTTTTTAAGTTCAGGATCTAATGCTCTTGAGTCTTTATTTTTATATACGGTGATTAAATGTTTGACCAATGGAACGTATGCGATAAGAAACAGATACTGGTCAAAATGAAAATCGTTGAGTATCGCAAAAATCAATACCAAAACCATGGCTGAAATGATTAGAAAATAATGGTAGATTTTGGCTTTTTCACCACCGATTTTGACAACGATGGTGTTCTTACCCACTTTCCTGTCAGAGATTTCATCACGCATATTGTTGAGATTGAGTACACCAACACTCAAGAATCCTATGGCTGTTGCGGGCAACAAAAGCAAATAACCATTTTCTAAAGTTTTGGCGAACATAAAATAGATGCCCATCGTGCTCACCATTCCGAAAAAGATGAATACAAACAAATCGCCGTAACCTCTGTAACCATAAGCTGTGTTGCCGACAGTATAGCGAATGGCTGAGGCGATAGCCAGAATTCCAAGTACTAAAAAGAACAACGAAAAACCTAGATTGTTTTCTTTAAAGGAATTGTAAATTAATAAAACTGAGGAAATAAAAGTCAATACTGAAGTGATTACCATAGCTCTTTTCATAGCTTCCGGAGAAATCACACCACTTTGAATAGTGCGCTTTGGCCCTACTCGATCTTCGTTATCAGTTCCTTTGATGCCATCACCATAATCATTGGCAAAGTTCGAAAGGATTTGTAAACCTAAAGTGGTGGTCAGTGCAAAAATGACAATTTTCCAATTGAACATCGATTGCGACATGGCGTAAAAACTACCTAAAATAATTCCAGACACTGATAATGGTAAGGTTCTTAATCGTGCTGCTTGTATCCAATGCTTCATTTTAATTAATAATTATTCAGGGTTAATTGATCACATCCAATTGCTGTCCGATCGTTCCAATTCGTACAGCCATAAATTGACATATTGTTTTATGGCGGTGAAATTTCCCAATTGAAAAGCGATATTCCCTCCAGCGGTGTGCAATATAATCGATCCTATATTGATGCTTTTATGCCAAAACAATTGTGAGGTTGTGATGGCTTGTATTTTACTGGGTTCAATAATTTCATTATTGATATCCCATGCACCGCTTTGCATGATAATAAAATCATCGTTAATAAACAACTTGTTGTTTTTGAATTTAAAGAACTGAATCACGCCTACAAAAATAATATAAATCCACACACTATAGTCGTAATCTTTTCCAAGTGTCGGGTTATAATTTCTAAAAATACAATAACCAATCAATGGCAAGCCAATCGTAAGAAAAACGGAGAAACCAAGCTTTCGCCAATTGGGTTTAAGCATGACGCCTTTTTGTGGAATTTTTTGAAAAAGCAGTTTCAATATAGCGTCTTTTTCGATTTGATTGCAACCCGGAATTTCAATAGCAGCGTTGCGTTCTTCTTTTTCGTTATGCGATGCTTGTTTGATTCTGAGATGCAGAATATTCATTTTCTTTTGAAAATAATTCTGAGAAACCGCTGTAATCTGTACTTTTTCAGGTTTGATGATGGTGCTTTTCGTATTTAACAATCCGAACGAAAGCAACAATGATCCTTTTTGTCGCGTGATTTTGTAATCGAAATATTTGATGATGATGCGCGCTAAATTGATCAGAATGATGACTATGAATAAAAACACAATCACAACAAATAAGCTTTGAATGAGCAGTCTGCTATTCACATAATTCTCAATGTCTTTGTCCTCCCAAACATTGGCGCCCATGATTTTTTGGGTATAATCTAAAACAGTAAATAAGAACAGTAACAAAAGTGAAAAACTCCTAACATAATTCGATGTGATGCCCATTTTAACCAAACTTAAAAAGCTGATATTGATGAATGAATGGTTTTCCTCAATGAAAGTTTCTGTCGTGTTAGCTTCATTGCCATCAACTTTAATTCTCCTTTCATTATCGAGCAATTTCGATTTTAATTCTAAAGCCAACTCGTGAGAAATCGCTTTAATTTTCCCTTCTTTATCATTGCTTCCGGCAGTATCAACATCGAGCGCATACACACCAATGGCGCGTTGAATTAACGATTGCGTGATATTCACTTGCTGAATTTTATGCAATTGAATCGTTGTTCTGGTTTTGCTCCAAATGCCTTCGTTGATGATGAATTCTTCTTTTTCTGAATCGAGATAAAAAGTGAAATTGATATATTTCAAATACGCAATTAATCCAATGAGCAGAACACCAACTGAAATTCCTATGAGAAGATAGGTTTTGTTGACTTCATTAAATTTAAAAATCCACACCACCAAAATGGGCCATAAGGCGCGCAGATAATGCTGTAGCGTATCAAAAAACAGTACTAGAATTCCGATAGAAGATTGTTTTTGTGGTTCTTTAAACATGCCCATTACAACTCTTTTTGAATTCTGCCCATCAACAATTGTTTGATATTTTCGGCTTGTGTTTTTTCTATTCCTGGTATTTCAATATCACTTGAATTTCCGCCTGCAGTAAAAATTTCGATCTTCGCCAAATCATAAAAACGGGAAATGATACCTTCATGTAAAGAAACGTGTTGTATTCTATTATAAGGAATTACAAGTGTATTAGTTGCAATAACACCATGGCGAAAAAGCACATCATGTTGGCGAAACGCAAATCCTTTTTTGTTAAATCCAATTCTTGAAAACCATACAATCAATATAAAAATGGATAAAATTCCCAAGCCAATCTTGATTTGAAAGGGCGCTATTTCTTCTTGAGCATTATTAATTAATAATACAAAACCGGCACTAATAATCACAAACACAATGGCGATTTGAATCAAAATGATTTTCCAATAAGAGGCATGCAATTTTGAATACAGCACTTCTTCAAACTTTGGAAGTTGTGTGGTATCGATTGTTTCGTTGGTAAAGTTTTCCATGATAATTGTATGTCTTTAAAAGGCTAACACGAGCTTCGTGGCCCGAGCTTAGCAATTTACACAAATTAATTCGTGACATGCAATGAAATTAGTGTTTAATTTTTAAGGCAACCATTTATTATCTCCGAAATTAGGCTTTCGTTTTTCAAGAAATGCATTTCTGCCTTCTTTCGCTTCTTCGGTCATATATGCTAAACGTGTGGCTTCTCCTGCAAACACTTGCTGTCCGACCATACCATCATCGGTTAAGTTCATAGCAAATTTGAGCATTTTTATCGATGTAGGTGATTTCTCTAAAATTTCCTGTGCCCACTGATAAGCGGTATCCTCAAGCTCGTCGTGTGGAATTACAGCATTGACCATGCCCATATCAAAAGCATCTTGAGCCGAGTAATTGCGTCCTAAAAAGAAAATTTCACGCGCTTTTTTCTGCCCTACCATTTTAGCTAAATATGCAGAACCGTAACCACCGTCGAAACTCGTTACATCAGCATCGGTTTGTTTGAAAATCGCGTGTTCTTTACTTGCTAATGTTAAATCGCAAACCACGTGCAAGCTATGACCACCTCCAACAGCCCAACCCGGAACAACTGCAATCACTACTTTCGGCATAAAGCGAATGAGTCGTTGCACTTCTAAAATATTCAATCGATGTTGGCCGTCATCGCCTACATAACCTTGATGTCCACGCGCATTTTGATCGCCACCGCTGCAAAATGAATACACGCCATCTTTGGTTGATGGGCCTTCAGCCGACAATAAAACCACACCAATCGAAGTATCTTCCTGAGCATCATAAAACGCCTGATACAGCTCAGAAGTCGTTTTCGGACGAAAGGCATTGCGAACATTTGGGCGGTTGAAAGCGATTCTCGCCACGCCATTATATTTTTTATACGTGATATCTTCAAATTCTTTTACCGTTTTCCAGTCAATCATATTGGTATTTGTATTAATTTAGCGTAAAAATAAACGATTTTTTATATTTGTCCCCTCAATATTGAAAATTAAATCAATAGTCCAAATTGGATTATTTATGAATGAATAAAGCAAACCCCATGAATCGATTTCTTTCTACAAAAAACAGTTACACCGTTGCCATACTCTGGTTTATTGTCATCAGTATGATTGCACTTTTAGGCATCGGATTAGAAAAAGAACATTTATCCACTTTACCCATCGTAATTTTATCGTTGGTAATCGCTTTAGTCGTTTGGACATTATTGGATACTCGGTATGTCATCAAACAACATTTTCTATTGTATCGTTCCGGACCATTTCGCGGTAGAATCGATATTGAAAAAATTCAAAAGATTAAATATTTTTCAGGATTGTATGTACCTGTTACGATGAAGCCAGCTCTAGATACCAAAGGATTTATTATCACGTATAACAAAGCTGAGGATGTTTATGTATCGCCTGCAAAAAGCGATGTTTTCTTGTCGGAATTGTTGAAGATCAATCCGAACATCGAAGTTTCAAACTAATTTCCCCATTTGACTGAAGTCATCGTCAAGGAACCTCCAACCGCTTTATCATTGAAAAAGGCAATATCATCTTGATTATCTTGCAATGCCAAAGTGTAAAGCAACGGATAATAATGATCGGGCGTTGGTATCGCTAATTTCGCAGCAGCATTTAGTTTTTCATAATGAACTAAAGACGCAACATCGCGGTTGCCAATTTTTTCTTTAAACACTTGATTCATTTCAATCGCCCAATCGAAACCAAATTCTGATTCTTGTAATTTATCCCAAGCAACCATTCTGAGATTGTGCACCATATTACCACTACCAATAATCAAAACTCCTTTGTTTCTAAGTGATTGCAATTGTTTCGCTAAATCAAAATGGTATTGTGGAGGTTTGTTGTAATCGATGCTGAGCTGCAACACCGGAATATCAGCGTTCGGATACATATGCTTCACCACCGACCAAGTGCCGTGGTCTAAACCCCAATCATGATCTTGAATTACATTCGTGGAAGTAATCAAATCAGCTGTAGCTTTAGCCAATTTGGGATTGCCTTTCGCCGGATATTGAACGTCGAATAAAGCTTGAGGGAAACCACCAAAATCATGAATGGTTTTAGGGTTTTCCATCGCAGTTATATGCGTTCCGTTGGTAAGCCAATGGGCTGAAATCACAATAACAGCAATAGGTTTCGGTATTTCACTACCCATTGTCGCCCACGTTTGTGAAAACGCATTGTCTTCAATGGCATTCATCGGTGAACCATGTCCAATAAACAACACAGGTTGTTTGTCTTGGAATTTCAAATCATCCGACCAATTTTTGAAGGTGTGTAGCGACATTTTTTTGAGTTTCTGAGTGGCTGACCCGAGCGAGTATTTCGATGCGAATTGTATGGAGCGAAGCAGAATAAGTTCTATTCTGTAATTAAATAAATTCCATCCTCTTTAATGGCAATCAACTGATCTTTATACAAAGAACCAATCGCTTTTTTGAAGGTTTTCTTGCTCATCTTCAATACCGTTTTGATATCTTCAGGATGGCTGTTGTCATTGAGTCGAAGGAAACCGCGGCTGGCTTTGAGTTCATCAAGAATTTTCTGCGCATTGGGTTCGATGTTTTCATAGCCTAATTTCTGCAATGAAACGTCAATCTTGTTATCAGGACGAATCGTTTTAATATAACCTCGCAGGCGATCTCCGGTTCGAATCGCATCATCATACACTTCATCTTTATAAACCAAGCCTTTGTGCTGTTCATTAATAATCACATTAATGCCTATCTCAGTTATATGAGAAACAATCAAATCGACTTCCTCGCCTCTTTCGACCGTTAAATTGTCATTATTCAAAAACTGATTGGTTTTGCTTGAAGCTACCAATCGATTGGTTTTTTCGTCCATGTATAAAAACACCAAATAGCGTTTGCCTTTTTCCATCGGACGCGCTTGCTCTTTGAACGGAACCAGAATGTCTTTTTCCATGCCCCAATCCATAAAAGCACCAACTTGATTCACATAATTCACGCGCAATAAAGCGAATTCATTCAATAGAATATAAGGCTCTAAAGTCGTCGCAACCGGGCGTTCTTCGTGGTCTAAGTAGACAAAAACTGTGAGTTCATCGTCGATTTCAAAGCGTTCCGGAACATATTTATTGGGTAATAAAATATCGTGAATGCCTTCGGGATCTTCCGTCGGATTTCCTAAAAACAAACCGACTTTGGTGTCGCGTAATATGGTGAGCGTGTTGTATTTTCCTATTGCAATCATGTTGAAAGTTCTGAAGTTCTGAGGTTTTAAGGCTCTAAAGTTTGAAGCGCAAAGGTAGGAAGATTTTTATTTAGATTTTTTACTCTATTTTTGAAAACCAAATGCAGTTCTATTTAATGCTTTTAGGTTAAATCAAAAAAATGCTCACTTCAAAAAAGTCAACCGATTCCAACCAAATAGATGCTCCCGAATCGGATTATTTGTATACCGCTGTTTCGCAACTTCCTAACGCCGGAAACGGGCTTTTCACAGCGATTGACATCTATAAAGATGAAATTATTGCTGTTTTTAATGGTGAAATTTTAACCGATGTGGCAGCAACTTCCAAAGCAAAAAAAGGCGAAAATGCTTATTTCATGAATTTAATCAATGGGAAAATATTAGACTGTCAATCTACGAATGGTTTTGCTAAGTATGCCAATGATGCGAATGGTTTTGCGCAATCGAGTTTTAAAAACAAATCTAAAATAGCGTTAGATGAAGGCAATAACGTTTGTCTGATTGCCACTTCAAAAATCAAAATGGGTGAAGAAATTTTCTGCAGTTATGGGAGAAAATATTGGAAAGCACGCGCTAAACCAATTCTTTAAAATATTGCAGTAAAATTTTATCGTTCTCTAGTGTTGGTGTGAAAACTTCTAAAATCGCTGGTTTTTCATTTTGTGCAAACAAGGCAGTCAATCCGGTTTTCAAACTATCAACATTGCTGGCTATCGTATATTCAAAACCATACATTTTAGCCAAATGCTCCGCTGTCAAACAATGTGAAGTTTCAAAAAAAGTATTGAACACTTTGGTTTCCTGATGTCCAGGTAAAATTCTGAAAATACCACCGCCACCATTATTAATCAAAATGATTTTAAAATTCTTTGGAATGTATTGATTCCACAAAGCGTTGCTGTCGTATAAAAATCCAATATCACCGGTAATTAATGTCGTTTGCTTTGAATTTCCAACCGCTGCACCTATTGCAGTTGATGTACTTCCATCGATGCCACTTGTGCCTCGATTGCAAAATACTGAGATACTCGGATCGATATCGAATAGCAATGCATAGCGAATCGCCGAACTATTGCTCAATTGCAAAACAGATTGTTTGGGTAAACTGGCCAACGCCAATTCAAAAACTTTCAAATCAGAAAAGGCCACTTTATCCAAATATTTCATATGTTTCACTTCACGAGCATTTTTAATACGCTGCATGGTCTGTGCATAATCACTTTTTACGGTTTTGGTGAACGGTAAAATTTGATGAAAAAAATCATTCGGGTTGGCTTCAAAATGATGCGCTAAAGAACCAAAAGTATTGTATGCACGCAACGGATCGATGTGCCAATGGTGTTCGGGACGGTGTGTTCGCAACAATGCTTTGATTCGTTTCGACACAATCATGCCACCAAAAGTGATTAAAATTTCAGGTTGAAAAGCCAGAAATTCTTTTTCTTTAAAAGGGGTAATGAATGTATCAATATGGTTTAAAAACGAAGCATGATGCACGTTCGATGTAGCTTCTGTCATCACAACAACCGACGGATCATTCGCTAAAATGTCGATGGTTTCTTGTTCTATTTCATTGGGTTCATTGACACCAATCAGTATCAATTTTCTCTTGGCCGAATTCCAAATGTTCGTGCAAGCGATAATATCTTCTATCGAAATATTTTTATAAACTTTTGCAAAAGCAGAAATTGTCGGATCAACGGTGGGCTTTCGAATCAACTGATAAAGTGGTTCTTCAAATGGCGCATTGATATGCGTTGGGCCTTTTCGTGTATGCGCTGTCGTAATCGCTTCATTGATTTTAAAATCATTCTCGTCGGTTTCGCCTTCCGTCAAATTGGCGTTATATAACGAATGACTTTGAAGTACATTCATCTGACGAATGGTTTGTCCGTCGCCAATATCAATTTTATTAAAAGGTCGATCCGCAGAAATCACAATCAATGGAATCTGGCTATAGAACGCTTCCGCAAAGGCTGGATAATAATTCAATATCGCAGAACCCGATGTGCAAACAACCGCCACCGGCTTATTGATTTGTTGCGCAATACCCATTGCGAAAAATGCGGCACAACGTTCGTCAGCTATACTATAACAAGTAAATTCGGGATTGCTTACAAAACCTAAAGTTAGTGGTGCGTTCCGAGAACCCGGAGAAATTACGATTTGTGTGACACCTTTAGCCAAACAAATTTGGATAATACTTTGCGCTAAAGGTATTTTTGGATACTGCATTCTTTATAAAGTGAGAAGCAAATTTACAACATAGTCATTAATTTAGCACTTCTTTAAGACCTAAATTCTAAAAAAAGCCAATATATTTGTTAGCATTAAATCATTATTCTATTTGAAATTTGCACCAAATGAAAATTAAGTTATCGTTTATATTTACGCTTCTTGCATTGGTTTTAGTGGCAAATTTGAGTGCTCAAAATAAAATTCAATTTGATGAAAGCGGCTACCAATCGGTGTTGCAACGTTCTAAAAAAGAACACAAACCTATATTTTATATGTTGTATGCGACTTGGTGCGCGCATTGCAATAAAATGAAAAGCGAAGTTTTTACCGATACTTTGGTGGTGAATTTCATCAATAAAAATTTCATTCCGGCTTGGCAAGATGCCGAAAAAGGCGAAGGCGACTTCTTCAAAAAGAAATTTGGTATTCGGTTTTACCCGACTTTTCTTTTTCTCAATGAAGATGGGAAAGAATTGTATAATACGAGTGGAGAATTCAAATCCGATACCTTTGTCAGCGAAGCGAAAAATGCTTTGGTTAAAGAAAAACAATTGGTGTATTTAGAGCAAGAATTCTTAGCCGATGTCAGCAATTCTGATAAATGTTTGGCCTATCTGTCAGCGTTAAACAAAGGGCGAGATCGAACATTATTGTCGCCGATTGCGCAACAATATTTGGCTACACAAAGTGAATCGCAATTGGTCAGCAATACGAATTGGAAAATTATTGCCAATGGCGTTACTGATATTCAATCGCGCGAATTTCAATATGTTTTAACACATCAAGCAGCATTTGAAGCCGTTGCATCACCGAAACGTGTGCAGCGCAAAATAGAAAATATCGTCACCGAATTATTAACGCTACCAGTAGAATTCAGAGATACGATTGACTATACCAAAAAACGCATGATTGCTGAGACCATTCACACCCGAAAAAATGATTCGCTGTTGTTTGATTTCGATATACGCATTGCGGAGAAAACAATGAATTGGAAAAAATACAAAGCCATTACACAAAAATCAACAGACGAATTTGCTTTAAAAGATGCGAAAACACTTAAAGATATTGCGTCCAATTATTTAAAACACATAGCCGATACCGCCAGTTTGAAATACGCGATTCGATGGACACAACAGGCATTAACGCTCAGTGATACTTACGATATACAAATCTTATTGGCCAAATTATATCAAAAAAACAAAGACTACAAAGAAGCACTGGAATGGGCTAATAAAGCCAAAGCCAAGAATGAATCTTTGGGTTGGAAGACTAAAGATGCCGACGATTTGTTGGTGGAGTTGAGCCAGAAACAAACTTCCAAATGATGAGTGCCATAACAAGAAAAGCCACTTTGGAAGATGTTCCTACAATCTTAGCCATTGTCAATCACGCTATTCTGCATACAACTTCAAATTATTTGTATGAAGCACAATCTTTAGCCACACAAATCAAATGGTTTGAAGACAAGCAAGCTAAAAACTTCCCAATCATTGTGGCTATTGATCATGAAAAAGTCATTGGTTTCGGCACTTACGGCACTTTCAGAGAAAAAATTGGATACCAATATACGGTCGAACATTCTGTATATGTTGCCGAAGAATATATAGGAAAAGGTATTGGCACTTTACTACTTACCGAACTCATCAGACTTGCGAAATCCGAAGGTTATCACGTTATGGTTGGCGGTATTGATGCTGCGAATCTAGACAGCATTGCGTTTCATAAAAAATTTGGGTTTACAGAAAGTGGGGTTTTAAAAGAAGTCGGTTTTAAGTTTGACCAATGGCTTGATTTGCAGTTCATGCAGTTGATTTTGAAAAATTAACCGCAAGGAGCGCAAAGGTTTTTACAATCCTAAATTCCATAGCGAACTTAGCGGAAAACTTTGCGAGCCTTGCGGTTAAAGCTATTCAATAAAATTAAACGTAACCAACATCGTAATCACAAAAAGAAAGAAAAGCCCTAAAAGGAAAACGATATCAGCGACTTTCTCAAACCTTTGAATCGATTGATTAATACTCCGAATCGATAAATAAGAAAACACACAACTCGTCAGAAACATAATAATCGCAAATGAAGTCAATTCATCGATAATCGAACCTTCACTGAATTTATTGACTTTCAACGACGTCAAAACCACAAAGCACAAACCCAACAATGTCGCGGAAGTGTTGAGTATGTGTGGGATTTTCTTTTTGTTTTTCTTCATTTTAACTTTGAATCCATTTGGCAATCGAAGCATCGCTTGGCAATGTTTGCGGTTTGATCACTTGCTCTAACTCGCCTTTTTCGTTGATTAAATATTTTTGAAAATTCCATTCTACTTCAGAATCCTGCAAACCGTTTTTAGATTTTTGCGTTAAGAATTGATACAACGGATGCATGTCATCACCTTTGACGGAAATTTTGCTCATCATGGGAAATGTCACGCCATAATTCAATTCACAAAAACTGCTGATTTCAGCATTCGTTCCGGGTTCTTGTTGTCCGAAGTTGTTGGCAGGAAAGCCTACAATCACAAAATTCTGGTCTTTGTATTTTTTGTATAATGCTTCGAGTTCTTTGTATTGCGGTGTCAATCCACATTTGGATGCGGTGTTGACAATGAGTATTTTTTTCCCTTTCAAGGTATTGAAATCGAAAGTTTTGCCTGATAAATCTTCGACTTTAAACTGATAAATGTTCTGTTTTTCCATAGCTTTTGCAGTTGAATTGGATTGTTTTTTGGGTTGACCTTGGCAGTTCAAAAATAACAATGAACTGATTGCCATTAAAAATAATGTTTTCATGAGTAAATTTTTTCCTAAAATTAATTAAAAACCATCACAACTGCGAAGTACTTTTCATAAAGTTATATTAAACTGTTGTCGGTTAGGGCGTGACCACAAGGGTCGGGCTTTCGCACTCGCTTTTTTGCGTCGAACGCCGTCACAAAAAGAGCTCAGACAGTTGCTCAAATGCGGAGCATTCACTGAACACCTATGAAAATATTAGCCAGTGAAGTAATCCCTCACGCGGCATTCCTGGTACCAGATTGCCCTAGCCCCGATAGAAGGGAAAATCCTTGGCATTGGGAGATTGCCGCGCAAGCTCGCAATGACAAGATTGGAATGATAGCGGGAAATAGCTCCTAACAAACAACCCACAACCCTTCAAAAACAGAAAGCCCAAGAATAAGGCATCCTCGAGCTTTCATCAAACACAATAAAACAAACAAAACACAATCTTAACGGTTATCCTTTTTATAATTCAATCTTAGGTTTTAGCATGCTACTTCACTTTGGTGCAAATCGGGTTTGGTATTGATTTTAGATTGATATCATCTTTGCTGTTTTTTAAGATACGTTATCAATGCCGTTTCGGTTTTATGAATCGCAACATTATTGTTGAACATTTCATAATTTTAACAACAGTAATAGATGCATTCAAAACTTTGTTTAGATTTGTGTTTCTAAAACAAACACTATGACTCAAGAAGAAGTTTTAATTTTGTTGCACAACAAAGAAGAAAAAGGATACACCATGTTGTATGATATGTATTCGAAGAGCCTTTTTGCCGTGATTTCAAATTTGATTAAAGACCGCGAAGAAGCCGAAGATGTATTGCAAGAAGTCTTTATCAAAATCTGGAAAAACATCGACAGTTATTCTGAATCGAAAGGCAGATTTTATACTTGGATTATCAATATAGCGCGCAATTCGGCGATTGATAAGCTTCGTTCGAAAGGTTACAACAACAGTCAGAAAAACCTCTCGGCTGATAATTTCGTACATCTACTCGACGACAGCAACAGGCTGACTCAAAAAATTGACACGATTGGAATTCAAGAATTTGTAAAGAAGCTTAAACCTAAATGTATTGCATTAATTGACTTATTGTTTTTTAAAGGATACACACAACAAGAAGCTTCGGAAGAATTAGCGATTCCGTTAGGAACAGTGAAAACGCAAAACAGAAATTGTATTAATGATTTAAGAACTTTTTTAAAAATAGTATAATGACCCCAAACGACTATATAGAATCAGGTGATTTAGAGCTTTATGTTTACGGCTTGCTCAGCGAAAGCGAAAGCGAAGAAATAGCGAAAATAGCTAAAAAACATAAGGAAATCGATAACGAAATTATTGCGATTGAAAAAGCAATTGTCAATATTTCTACGAGTTTTTCTCCGTTTTTATCGGTAGAAAACTTTGAAAAAATCAAAGCCAAATTGGATTTGAAATACAGTAAAGTCATCCCAATGGAAACACAGAACAACAGGTTCCGTTATTTGGGTTGGGCTGCAGCCGCAGTTTTATTGATAGGCATTGGTTATGAGTATACGAACCTCAATAAAACGCAAATGCAAGTCGTAACTGTAGAAGGCGAAAAAGTAAAATTGGAAGAAGCGTTGGTCAATTCGGAAATCAAATACAAACAAACCCAAGATGCTTTAGCAGTGGTTCGTGATGTGAAAAACACCGTGGTGACTTTGGGCGGACAAGCGGTTTCCCCAACATCTTATGCCAAAGTGTATTACAACAAAGAAACCCAAGTCGTTTATGTTGATGCCGCTGGCTTACCGGAACCACCGGAAGGAAAAGTGTATCAAGTTTGGGCTTTAAAATTGAATCCGTTAACGCCAACCAGTATTGGTTTGTTGGATGATTTTTCAAAGGACAGTCAAAGATTATTTGCAGTTAGTAAAGCCAATGGCGCTGAAGCTTTCGGAATTACTTTAGAACCTGCAGGCGGAAGTGTTTCTCCAACGATGGAGCAATTGTATACTTTAGGAAAAGTGTAGTTCAATTAATCATTAAAAATAAAAAAAGGTTCCATTTGCAGTGGAACCTTTTTTTGTGGAATATATTTTCTTTGCGCCTTTGCGTCTTTGCGAGCCATAAAATTTAATTTCTCGCAAAGACGCAGAGTCGCAAAGTTTTAAATAATACTATTTTTTCTTCCAATACTTTCGATAACTTAAATACGAGAATAAGCCTAAAGCTGCTACGCAAGCTACTGAATAATATACGAAAGTTGGCGTAACCACTTTGTCTCCACTCGCGTAAGAATGCATTCCTGTTAGGTAGAAATTCACTCCAAAATACGTCATCATAATCGAATAGAATGCAATGACACTCATCAGATTGAAAACCCATTTGCCGCGAAGACTTGGTACAAATCTCGCGTGAATCACAAACGCATAAATCATGATGCTGATTAAAGCCCAAGTTTCTTTCGGATCCCAACCCCAATATCTTCCCCAACTTTCATTGGCCCATTGCCCGCCGAGGAAATTTCCAATGGTGAGCATTACCAAACCAATGGTTAAAGCCATTTCGTTGATGTAGGTGATTTCTTTGATGTTCAAATCCATTTTGACTTTGTTCTTTTCGTTGGTGAAAAGCATCAAAATTAATGACACAACACCCAATACCATTCCCAATGTAAATGGTCCGTAACTCGCGACAATCACGGCAACGTGAATCATGAGCCAATACGAATTCAAAACCGGTTGTAAGTTTGCAATCGATGGATCCATCCAATTCCAATGCGCAATCATCAAGATCATCGAAGCCACGAAAGTTCCGGAAGCGACCGTCAATTTTGATTTGATATCGAAAGCCAATGTAAAAAACATCGTGGCCCAAGCTACATAAATCATACTTTCATAAGCATCGCTCCAAGGTGCATGTCCGGAAATATACCAACGTGCAATCAATCCGGCAGTATGCAATAAAAACAAAACGCCAATCAAAATATGGAAACCATTGATGATGATGCGGATCGCTTTCTTTTCAAAAAAGATGTTGACAATCGTGAAGAGCAGCATCAGAAGGCCCGTCAGCATATACAAATAGTAGAGTTTCTTGAAAATATCGTATTTGTTGTATGTGATTTCAGAATCGATTTTTTGCTCGCTCGGACGCACGGCTTTCCCAAATTTCTTCTGGTAATTTTCGATGCTTTGCAAAAAGAAATTCGCATTAACGTAATTTTTCCTGATCGTCGCACTGTCGAGAGCACTCATATATAAAGGAAGAATGTTCTTGGTGAAAGTAGAATCGATGCCGTGAATGTTCGCGTGATCGAGTTCGAGGTAAGAAATCCATTTGTTGTTTTCATCGTTTGGAATCGGGAAAATTTTCAAAATCGCACCGCTTAAAGCTGAATTGAGCAAATTGACTTTTCTGTCGGTTTCAATGAAATCTGTCTGAAATTTATTAGGCGTGGCGGCTTTATAGGATTCATCGAGATAAGACGTGAGTTTATAATTGCCCTTGTCGTCGAAGAACTTGATGAAAGGCGCATATTTTTCATCTGCTTTAAGACCGATGATTTTGCGGATGCTGTCGTTTCCGCTATTAATATAAATCAGCGGCACTTCAAACCAAACTCTCGGAAATTGAACCATCGAAAGAAAAACCTGATCGGAATTCATGTTTTTATAAGTATCGCTTTTGCTGACTTTGCGCAACAATTCCGATGAAAAAGTATTCACGGGTTTCATACGTCCGCCTTCATCCTGCACGACCAATCTTCCGAATTTTGCAGCGTGCGCTTCATTGACTTTATATCGCGTGAGCAACGAATCGATTTGCTGCATCGTTGGTGCGCTGTTCATATGATTTTGTGAAAATACATTACAACTCAGAAACAATAACAAAATAGAAATCAGTTTGGCTTTTTTAGATTTTACGACTTCTAGTTTGCGCTTGATATCGGCGAAACGCGAATGCTTCGTAAACAGAATCGCCATCAATGCGAAGAACAGCATGAAGTAACCGCAATACGTAATGCATGTTCCCCAGAAATCATGGTTCACCGAAAGCACCGTTCCTTTTTCATCAGGGTCGAAAGACGATTGGAAAAAACGATAACCGCCGAAATCTAAAATGTGGTTCATAAAAATGCGCGCGTCGGTGGTTTTGGCTTTATCAATAACTGTGACCTGACTTTCAAAAGCGGCGTAACTTTTCTCCGTTCCAGGATATTTGGTCGCGATGAAATCGTTGAGTTTGATTTGAAACGGCAATTCGTACACTTTGCTGCCAAAACTTACTGTAAAATCTAATTTTCCTAAAGTGAAAACTTGCGGTTCGCCAGCTTTACCTTTTGAACCTAACAAAGTAATTTCCTTTTCTTTTCCCTGCGATTTCACTATTAAAATTAAGGCGTCATCGTGTTTTTTTGCTTTAAAATCATTGTTCGATTTGTAGACTTTAAAACCTTTCATCGCAGCTTCGGGAAAAACAAATTGACTGCCGCCAACATTATACAATGAACGTAGCATCAGAGCTTGTGTCGAATCTTTGATGACCTTGCCTTGCATTTTGTCAGCCATGCGCATAAACTGTCCGTCGAATGGCGTTTGAATCGTGTATTCGGTTCCTGTTGTGTTGATGTTGACAGCGCCTTTTACGAATTTATTTAGGCTAAAAAGCGTGTTGTGAATATTTTCGATTTGGCCTTCTTTGAGGTAATGTTCGTGTCGAGAGCCGTCTCCTGATTCTACCATTTTGATGTAAACACTTCCTTTTGCATCGGCTTTAATGGCTTCGGTTGCGCCCATCAAGTAGTTTTTATAAGTAATCTCAAAAGGAATGTCGGCGAATTCATTATCGATAGAAAAGTCATTGTTTGTAACCGGTGAAAGCAATAATGGGTTTTCGAAAACCCTGCGTTTCATTTCCCCTTTATGCTCGCCATCAACGAAAACCGTTAGGAATGTTTTATCAGAATAGACTTTGTTTTCTGTAGCGCCTTCGCGAATTGGCATCATGCCTTCGTAGCTGATGTATCGCGTAATTGCTGCGCCGATAATGATAAAAATGAAAGACAAATGCAATAGTAATGTTGCCCATTTTTCTTTTTTATGCAGTTGGTATCTTTTGATATTTCCCAGAAAATTGATTAGAAAAAACAAATGAATCGCTTCGAACCATTTGGTGTTGTAGATCAGTATTCTCGCGGTGTCGGTGTTGTATTCGTTTTCGATGAATGTTCCCGTTGCCATCGCGACTGCATAAGCCAGAAACAGAAAAGCCATCAATCGTGTAGAAAATAAAAAGGAAAGTATCTTTTTTTCCATTAGGTTGGAATTAGTATATTAAAAAGTCACGCAAAAGTAGGTAAAAATGTTGATTATCAAATTCGATTTTATTAGGTTTTAAGGGATATTTAAGATTTGATGAAGGCTGATTACAAATTGATTTTAATTGCTGAAAAATAAACTTTTTTCGATAATTTTGCCGCATGATTAGAGTCAGTATTATTGGTTCCGGGAATGTGGCGCAACACTTGGTTTCAGCTTTTATGAAAACCGATGCAGTTGAATTGGTTCAAGTACTGGCAAGACATCCGGAGCATCTTAAACAACTTTTAGATTCAAGTCAAATCATTTCCGATTACCATCAATTGCAAGAAGCAGATTTGTATATTATTGCAGTTACTGACAATGCGATTGCGGAAGTTTCCAAACAAATTCCATTCAGTAAATTAGTGGCTCATACATCGGGAAGTATTGCTATGAATGTGCTGTCGGATCATCATCGTAAAGCGGTTTTTTATCCATTACAAACATTCACCAAAAACAAACCAGTTGATTTTAGTCGCATTCCGATTGGTTTGGAAAGTGAGCATGCTTCAGATTTTGAGATCATCAAACAAGTGGCAAGCGCTATTTCAGATCATGTTTTTGCAATCGATTCAGCACAACGAAAAGCATTGCATGTTGCGGCAGTGTTCGTCAATAATTTCACGAATCATTTGTATCAGATTGGTGCTGATATTTGCAACGAACATCAATTGCCATTCGATATTTTAAAACCATTGATTGAAGAAACAACTGCAAAAATAATGGTACTTTCGCCAGCGGAAGCGCAAACCGGTCCGGCAAAAAGAAAAGACCAACAAACGATTGAAGCGCATTTAGCGATATTAAATGATGCGAATCAAAAAGCGATTTATACTTTATTGACCCAATCCATTCAAAAGCATGAATAAGAATTATAAAGAAATACTTAATCAAATTACAACATTTATTTTAGATGTAGACGGCGTGTTGACTGACAGTTCCGTGCATGTTACGCCAACCGGTGAAATGTTGCGCATTATGAATATCCGTGATGGATTTGCGATCAAAGCCGCTTTGGAAAGTGGTTATAACGTTTGCATTATTTCGGGTGGAAACAATGAAGGCGTGCGGATTCGTTTGAGAAATTTGGGTGTGACCGACATTCATTTAGCGTCGCCTAACAAAGTCGAAACTTTCAAAGAATATATAGAATTGTATAGTATCAAACCTGAAGAAGTCTTATATATGGGCGATGATATTCCTGATTATCATGTGATGCAATTGGTGGGTTTGCCTACTTGTCCGCAAGATGCAAGTCCGGAAATTAAAGCGATTTCTAAATACATTTCACATAAAAATGGTGGTCGTGGCGCTGTGCGTGAAGTCATTGAACAAGTGATGAAAGTGCAAGGGAAATGGCATTTGTACTACGATGGCAAGCACGATTAAATTCTAATTTACAAATATTCATTATAAAACTCATGCTTTCATTTTTTAAACTCATTCGCTACCACAATCTTTTAATGTTGGCGTTTATGCAATTGCTTTTTAGATATGCTTTCCTCAAATGGCAAGATGTTCCTTTGTCTTTGGCCGATTGGCAATACTTATTATTGGTACTCTCGACCGTTTTGATTGCTGCCGGCGGTTATGTGATTAATGATATTTTTGATCAAGATACCGATTCTGAAAACAAGCCCAATCGTATGATTGTAGGTAATAAAATCTCAGAAGCTGCGGCTTATAATATTTATGTAGCCTTGAATATCACTGGTGTTGGCATTGGTTTTTATTTATCGAATGTGATTCAGAAACCCGGATTTGCAACCATTTTTATTCTCATTGCTGCAATGTTGTATTTGTATGCAACGAGTTTGAAGCAAACGCTTTTAATCGGCAACGTCATTGTGGCTTTATTACTTTCGTTTAGTGTGGTCATTATTGGGATTTACGATTTGTATCCTGCGACTTATGAAGGCAATCAAAAGCAAATGGCAGTGCTTTTTTCGATATTGTTGGATTATGCCATTTTTGCATTCATGATTAATTTTATTAGGGAAATTGTAAAGGATTTAGAAGATGTCAACGGCGATTATAATCAAGGTATGAATACGCTGCCGATTGTTTTGGGCGTTCAAAGAACTTCGCGTGTGGTGTTTGTGCTGAGTTTTATTCCGTTGTTGGTTTTGTTGTATTATACTAATGAATATTTTGCTTCGAGCAATTTATACTTAACGATGCTATACACTTTATTGTGTGTTGTTGGTCCACTACTCTATTTTACGATTAAATCTTGGTCGGCTAAGAGCCAAAAAGACTTTCATCATTTGAGTAGTGTTTTAAAATTCGTGTTGTTGTTTGGAATTATATCGATTGCTGTTGTTGCTTACAATATAAAAAATCATGCTTAGAGAAAAACTCAAAAACTATAAAGTGATACTCGCTTCCGGTTCGCCACGACGTCAACAATTCTTCAAAGATTTAGATATTGATTTTGAAATTCGTTTGAAAGAAATTGAAGAAATTTATCCGCCAAACCTTACTCAAGAAGACATAACTGATTATTTAGCGGTGCTTAAAAGTGATGCTTTTGAAGGAACATTAGCCGACAATGAAATTTTGATTACCAGCGATACCATTGTTTGGCATGAAAATAAAGCCTTAGGAAAACCTAAAGATTATGAAGATGCTTTTGCGATGTTACAATCATTATCCAATAAAACCCATTTGGTGATTACATCGGTTTGTTTTAAAACGAAACACAAAACAGAAGTCATTTCAGAAGTTACCAAAGTCACGATGCATCCGTTATCAGATGCTGTAATTGAGTATTACTTAAACCAATACCAACCCTACGACAAAGCCGGAAGCTATGGCATCCAGGAATGGATTGGCTATATTGGTGTTGCTAAAATTGAAGGCTCTTATCCGAATGTGATGGGTTTGCCGATCGATAAAGTCTACCAATATCTTATACAATTATAAAATTGTAATAAAAAACTTAGTTATTCAATGATCTAAATTAATTTTGCCTATATTTAATTGTAATTAAAATGTATTATTTTTTGTAATACTAAAACTACTTTTTATATAAAAATATGTATTTAATCGATATTTTTTTACACTTTATCTATTTTATTGTAAAATTTTAATTATTTTTACATCATCAATTTGTTATTAACTCATGCGAAGGAACGGTACCTTGAAAAAAAGAGATTTAGATTTTTCACCTAAAAATCAAGTATCATGAAAAAAGCACTATCGATTATTGTTTTAGTGTTGTGTTGTTTGGAATCTGGATTGGCTCAAAAAGCAAGAAACGAAAGCGATTCAACACCACTATTCAATCCAGTTACGAATTGTCAATTGCGGTATTATTATTTTCCAAATCTTGAAGCCTATTTTGACACTCAAAAGAGCATTTATTATTACAAAGAAAACGGTAAATGGATAACCGCTGAAGAAATACCGGATGGTTATAGAGGTTATTCAATTTACAATAAAGCAACCGTATACATTACAGATTATGATGATGATTATCCTTGTCAGTTTATTGAAATACACAAGAAAAAATACCCTTACATCAACAATGAAAGGGCAAAAAAAATGGTTCTCTCTAGGAATTAATAACTAAATTTATTCTTAGGAGAACCATTGTATATTTTTCTACGATTGAATTTATTCCACCAACATTTTATCGGATTTTATCAATTTGTTGTTTTCGAACAATTGAATGAAATACATTCCACTACTTAAATTTTCTCTGTTTACAGAAATCTTATTGCCTGATAAATTGTCGATTTCTCGCACCAATTGACCTTGCATATTATACAATTTAAAAGCAGCATTCGTAAGAAATGTATCTGAACTAATCGTAAGTTCATTTACTAAAGGATTCGGAAAGAAAGTAATTACCGAGTTAGAAATTACATTGTCATCAGTATTCAACAATAGTTCAGCACAATCTTGATTTCCATAGATGTGTTGCCCATCTTGAAAACTACAAACTAGATGTACTGAATAACCACCACTGCCTGATAAACCATTATACATATTGAATGCAGGCTTAAACGGATGTGCGTTACTTCCAACACCTTCAATCCATGTTTGTGTTAAATTGATATGATGCTCTTCTTGATAACGGCTCAAAACAATTCTTTTGTGGTCTTCACCATTAATATTGATATAATCAGAAGTTACATCAAACATCCCAAAAGTATCTCCCGTAAAAAGATTGAAATCGTATAACAATACTTCTGAACCATTGACTAATTTATACACTTTTCGTTCATCAACATCTT
Organism: Flavobacterium sp.; assembly: GCF_031411595.1. Taxonomy (GTDB): domain Bacteria; phylum Bacteroidota; class Bacteroidia; order Flavobacteriales; family Flavobacteriaceae; genus Flavobacterium. The sequence continues at coordinate 129,531 of NZ_JANOBI010000035.1, forward strand.
CTCTTAAGTAAACAATATAATCACTATTGCTAGGATAAGAAAATGGGTCAATAAATTTTTTGTAAGTGTTAGCGCCAATCACAACATCCTCACCAGCTTCAATTGTTTTAGTTTCCGGCATTCTACAACAAGAAACATAATCTCTAAGTACCCAGGTAGAATTGTTAAGCAAAGGATGATAATCTTGAGAAAAAGTGCTCTCAAAAAAAGAGCATAACAAAATTGCAGTAAAAAATAATTTAGCTTTCATAGATTCGATTTTGAATTAAAAAATGAGTAGACTTGGGATCTTCCTTATTTGTGAGTACAATATTAAAGACAACTTATCGACTTACCTTGTTTATTCTGTAACGAACTCATAAAAACGTTGAATTGCAGTTTCAAGCTGATTTATAGGTAGTTTCGAACACGAAAAATAATCATGTATAAAAAAGCCCCGACGAATCGAGGCTCTTTTATATTTTTTATACAGTTTATTCTAAAACAAAACTCACGCTTACATTCACTACCAACTCAATTTCGCCAGTGGCTAATGTTTCTCTTGGTGCCGCTCCGCCTCCATCTGCCATGGCCATGGTTTTCATTTCATACATCGGTCTTGGCGGGTAATTAACTTGTGAATTATCAGAAATCGTCAATGCTTTTCCCACTTTTTGATTTAATACAGAAACGAAATCTTCGGCTTTGGCTTTCGCATCTTTTATCGCCAGCTTTCTGGCATCGGATTGCAATTGATCAATTTTTGAAGATTTAAATTCAACGTTGTCAATTCTGTTGATGCCTAAATCAACCAAACCATCCATTAAAGCGTCGTATTTATTTAAGTCTTTCAACAACACAATTACAGTTTGTGTAGCAATATAACTGGTTTTCTTTTTCTCGTAATCATAGTTTGGATACAACGAAACACGTTGGGTTTGATAATCTTCTTTGGCAATTGCCATTTTTTTGATGTATTTCAAAACCGCATCGATTTTAGTATCATTTTCTTTTTTTACGTCGATGGCTTTAGCGCCTTTAGTTTCGACTGAAATTGATATTGCCGCTTGATCGGGAGTCACTTTAATCTTTCCTTCACCGGAAACATTAATGGTTGGAATCTGTTTGATTTCCTGAGATTGAACCATTGTTGCAAATAATACAAATAAAATTAAAGCTGATTTTTTCATAAAAAGGGTTTTTAAAATTTCGAAACTCGGGTTACCAAAACATATGCCATTATAACTTTCCAGCTTTGGCTAATATAAAAAGAAGTACAATTGGAATGGCTAATAAAACCACCATAAAAGTATTCTCGGTCAGCATTTGAGGCTCTTTGGAAATGGTAATCAAATAACCTCCAATAGCGCCACCAAAATGCGCTGTATGGCCGATGTTGTCGTTTTTGGCTTTCATTCCGTAAATCGAATACAACAAATAACCAATTCCAAAAAGATAGGCCGGAATTGGAATTGGAATGAAAAACAAATACAAACTCATTTCAGGTTGCAGCAAAATTGCAGAATATAAAATACCTGTAACGGCTCCTGAAGCACCAATAGCGCGGTAACTGTAATCATCTTTGTGAAATAATAAGGTAAGTAAGCTTCCAAAAATTAAGCTTCCAAGGTAAATAATCAAAAAAGAAAAATTATCAAAATACTGAATAACCACAGGTGCAAACATGTATAAGGTAAACATATTGAAAAACAAATGCCCTAAATCTGCATGCAAAAAAGCAGAAGTAATCATGCGAATGTGCTCACCGGCTCGAATACTACCAATATGAAACTCATACTTTCTGAAGAAATATTCATCACCAAATCCTTTAAAACTGACGATTAAATTGATGGCGATAATGAGAATAAGCATCGTATTCATAGTGTGTGATTTTTTTGGTAAAAATAGAAATAGTTTCTATAGCTTTTGTTAAACTCGATTTTTTAAATGTGGTTTTAAATGTATCTTTGTCAAAATTTTCAACTTCATGCAATTTTTAGTTTACATTCTTATTTATCCTATTCTTTGGAGTATTTCGATGTTGCCTTTTCGATTGTTGTATTTCTTATCTGATTGTATTTACGGACTTATATATTACATCATCGGCTATAGAAAAAAAACCGTTCGTGAAAATTTAGCCATAGCCTTACCGCATTTATCCGATAAAGAACGACTGGTGATCGAAAAGAAATTCTTCCATCACATGGTTGATTTGTTTCTAGAAATGGCGAAAACTATGACTATTTCAAGAAAAGAAATCGAACGCCGATACAAATTCAACAATCTCGAAGTTTATAAAGAACTCGAAACAAAGCAAAAAAGTATCGCACTAATGTGTGCGCATTATGCAAGTTATGAATGGGCCGTTTCTATGAATCATTATATCGATTACAAAGGCGTCGGAATATACAAACGCATTCGAAACAAATACTTCGATAAATTGGTCAAAGACATTCGCTCGCGTTTCAAAGCGCATCTCATCACTACCAAAGAAACCATTCCGGTCATCAGCAATAATTATCGAAATAAAATATTGAGCATTTATGGTTTTGCGAGCGACCAATCTCCAAAAATATCTTCCACTTATCATTGGGGAAGCTTTATGGGCATTGAAGTTCCTGTACATACCGGCGCAGAAATGCTAGCCAAGAAATACGATATGAATGTCATTTTCTTAAGAACCAGAAAAGTAAAAAGAGGTTTTTACGAAGCCACTTTTGAAGTACTTTCCGAAGATATCAAATCCGTTCCTAACTATGAAGTGACCGATAAATTCTTAAGGTTGGTAGAACAACAAATCTACGAAGCACCTGAATTTTATTTATGGACACACAAACGTTGGAAGCATCGCCGATAATTCCTAAATATAGAGTTGTAGGTTGCAGGTTGAATGTTACATCTCAATAACCTACTACTTACAACCTACAACATTCTCTATCCCTAACCCTTATTTATAGCTCTTTTAAAAAAAAATGTTCAAAAAAATTTGCGCAACTAAATGATTGCGTATATATTTGCAACCAAATGATTGCTAATTAAAAACTTAAAATAATGAATAACAATTTACCATTTGACTTTATCGTCAACAAAACAACAAAAACAGTTCAGATAAACCGAGAATTTGCAGCTGAACTTCCACTAGTATGGGATGCGTTTACCAAACAAGAAATTCTCGACCAATGGTGGGCTCCTCAACCTTGGGAATCCAGAACAAAAATTATGGATTTTAAAGTGGGCGGAAGAAGATTCTATGCTATGGTAAGTCCCGAAGGACAAGAACATTGGTCCGTTCAAAAGTACACATCCATCAGTCCAAAAACCAACTTCAAAATGACTAATGCTTTTGCAGACCCAGATGAAAACCCCGAACTGCCGGGTTCTGAGTGGGACTTGAATTTCAGCGAACACAACGGAACAACAAAAGTGAGCATTAGTATTTATAACGAATCATTGGAACGTATGGAAAAGATGATTGAAATGGGCTTCAAAGAAGGATTTACGGCAACATTAGGCAGTTTAGAAAACCTATTGGCAACTTTATCAAAATAAAATAAAAACATGAGAAGAGACGTATTTCAAGCCATAGCCGATCCAACGCGCAGGGCAATATTAGGATTAATAGCCGTTCAAGCGATGACTCCCAATGGGTTAGCAGAACATTTCCACACCAGCAGACAAGCCGTATCCAAACACATTAAAATACTAAACGAATGTGAATTGGTCGATCAAGTGCAAAATGGCAGGGAAATTTATTACCATTTCAATCCACAAAAAATGAAAGAAGTAGCCGATTGGATTGAAAATTTCAGAAAATTATGGGAACAAAGATTCGACAAACTCGACGATCTTTTACTAAAAATGCAATAATTTTATAAATTGGGGCGAATGACCGGGCTATTCACTAAAATGCGAAGCATTCACTGAACTCCGCTGAAAATATTAACACAGTGAAGTAATCTTTTACTCCACCCGAGCCTTGGCGAACTGACGAAGTAAACGCCGGAACAAAAGGATATCGTTGCTATGCCTATCGCAACATCGATTAAGTTGAAGTCCAGCATACAAATCGAGTGCTTAACAACAAAATCAATTATTTATTATGAAAAACACACTCATAAGCATCGGCGCAATACTAGCAGGAATCATCTCGGTTTTCACCACGTGAATACTAACCGACATGCTACTGGAAAATAACGGCTGGATGAAAATTCCATTCGCCACCAATCCACTTTGGTTGATGCTGTTGGTGGTACTTTATCGTAATGTATATGTTACGGGATGTTCTTAATTTAAATCAACTTTAGCAAAATTTCCAGCAATTACTTTGTGGTTTTTAGAAACCAACCAATCTTTTACTGAGTCTTGATGAATTTCCAATTTGTCATTAAGTTTAAGGTTTTTAAAATGCAAAGGAACATTATTCAGTTTTACATAGAATATATTATTATCGAAAGAGTCGACCATAAACCATAGTTGTTCCGTGTGCCCTTCTTCGGTATAATCTGCACTGATGTTAAACTTATAATTATTCGTTTCTCTTTCTTTTAGCAAAGTAATAAACTCGGGTAAATGCTCTTGTGCTGATTGTACAGCGCTACTATAGGAGCTATCGGATATATTGACCAATTTTACGTTTTCCTTATCCCATTTTTTTGTTCTTTTTTGGCCGCTACAAGCACTCAGCAAAATCATAATTATTAAGAATGTACTTATTTTTGACATAGTTGTTTTTCTAAAATAACTCATAAATCAAAACCCTTTTACTAATATCCAAACCACTTCTCCACCAATTCCTTCTCATGCGGTCGAGCATCTCGATGCAAAAACTCATTAGAGTTTTTGTTGTATGCATAGTCTTTACTCCAATTTTCATGATTCGCTGCCAACGCTTTGATACTTTCGCAAACAAACTGAATTTCAGCATTCGTAGTAGTCGGATGAATCGACATTCGAATCCAACCCGGCTTTTGAATCAAATCTCCAGAATCAATCTGACACACCAAATTATGCGATTTTTCTTGATCTACATTGAGCAAATAATGACCGTAAGTTCCCGCACAACTGCAGCCGCCGCGCGTTTGAATTCCGAATCGATCATTAAGTATTTTGACACCCAAATTGAAATGCAAATCATCAATATAAAACGAAATCACACCCAAACGATCTTGATGTTGCCCTGCTAATATTTTAATATTCGGAATATTGCCCAATTCAGAAAAGATATAATCCACCAATTCGTGTTCGCGTTTGAGGATATTTTCAATACCCATTTGTTCTTTGAGCTGAATCGCCAAAGCCGTTTTAATCGCTTGCAAAAAACCTGGAGTTCCGCCGTCTTCTCGATCTTCTATATTGTCGATAAATTTATGTTCACCCCAAGGATTCGTCCAAGAAACCGTGCCGCCACCCGGATTATCGGGAACCATATTTCTGTAAAGTTTCTTATTAAAAACCAAAACACCAGTAGTTCCAGGCCCACCAAGGAATTTATGTGGCGAAAAAAAGATAGCGTCAAGATAACTTTCAGCATCTTCAGGATGCATATCGATTTTCACATACGGTCCAGAACAAGCGAAATCTACAAAGCACAAACCGTTATTTCTGTGCATGATTTTAGCCACTTCATGATAAGGCGTTTTAATTCCCGTCACATTCGAACAAGACGTAATTGAAGCTATTTTTATAGATCGATCTTGATACTTTTCAACCTGTGCAGTAAATTGATCCAAACAAAACAACCCTTTTTCACAAGCGGGAATGACAACAACATCAGCAATGGTTTCAAGCCAAGAAGTTTGATTCGAATGATGCTCCATATGTGAGATGAAAACAATCGGTTTGTCTTCTTGAGGAACGTTCGTATGTTGCTTTAAATTCTCTGGGACTTTCAATCCTAAAATGCGTTGAAATTTATTCACAACACCGGTCATTCCGGTACCATCAGTAATCAAAACATCATCGGCATTGGCATTGACATGATGCTTTATGATGTGTCTTGCATGATGATACGCCAATGTCATTACAGTTCCAGTTACTGTCGTTTCGGTGTGTGTATTGGCTACAAACAACCCAAAATCATTCATCATTTTTTCTTCAATCGGGCGATACAAACGACCACTGGCGGTCCAATCCGTATAGATGATTTTTTGAGTTCCAAAAGGTGACATAAATTCCTGATCAATTCCGATGATATTGTTTCGGAATTGCTGAAAATACTGCTCTAATGCTGTTGGTAAAGTGACCTTTGCGTTGACATTCATGGGTGTTGTATTTGCCGTCAAAGATACATTTTTTTAGATTTTAAAATGAACGCAAACGATTGATTTTTTTTGGGAGATTATAAGATTTTAGGATTATAGGACTATAAGATTTACTCATAGTCTTATAATCCTAAAATCTTAAAATCTTAAAGTCTTACAGTCTTGCAGTCTTAGAGTCCTAAAATCTTACAGTCCAATTATTAAAAAACTTTCCTTCAAATGTAAACTACCCGACAAAAGCAAAATCATTACCATAGTAAATTTGAATAAAATAATAGCTATGAAAAAAATTGTTTTAATCACAACAGCGCTGTTTGCTTTCACTGCTTGTCAAGTCGAAGGTGAACTCACACATGACAAAACCGACAAACCCATTGAATTGACTTCTGTTTTAAAATATTCCGGAGATTTTATAGGAACTTCGGGAATCACTGTAAGTGGTCAAGCGAAAATTTATCTTGAAGGAACGCAGTATCGCGTTAAACTAGAGAACTTCGATATATCTAGCGGACCGGATTTGAAAGTTTATTTGTCAAAATCTTCAACGCCAAGTGAGTTTGTCAATTTGGGCAATTTGACTTCCGCTACGGTTTATGATATTCCTCAACAAGTGAATGTCGCCGCATATTCTCATGTTTTAATTCACTGCCAGCAATACAATCATTTGTATGCCATTGCAATATTAACAGCCAATTAATTATGAAAAAAATCATCTCAATATTGATTTTAATGAATGCTTTCATAATCAAAGCACAAGGTTGCAGCGATGCCGGCATTTGTTCTATCGGAAATAGTTTTCATGAAACTGAAAAAGAAGTCAAAAATGCTTTAGAATTTGGAAGTATTTTCGGTGCTGGTGAAGCCGATGTACAATACCTTTCACCTTATGCCACTTACACACGAAAATTGACTTCTCAATTGGCTTTGAGTGCAAAAGTCACTTATTCGCTAGCCAGCGGTAATTTTGGAAAACGCGGGCAATTTGGCGATGCGTATTTGATAGGAAATTACGATTGGAAAACTAAGAAAACTGCAAAATGGAGCACAATGCTTGGAGCGAAATTTCCATTCACACGCTCGAATTTAAAAATCAATGGTTACTCGCTTCCACTCGATTATCAGGCAAGTTTAGGTACCTTCGATCTGATTGTTGGTGAAAATTTGAATTATAAACAATGGGATTTCAATGTAGGTTTGCAATTACCCGTTTTCGACATCAACGCCAATTCTTATTTTAAAGAATATTCAGGAACGGACAAATTTCCGTCGACGAATTTATTCAAACGCAAACCTGATGCTTTGCTTCGTGCAACATACACCTACAAAACCGGTAATAACAAATTCACGTTTAAACCCAATGTTTTGTTTTTATACCATTTGGGTGAAGACAGCTACGAAACTATTTTTGGCAAACGAGAAAACATCGATGGTTCTGACGGATTAACGATCAACGGAAACATAATCAGTGCTTATCATTTGAATAAAAACAACAGTTTTGAATTGTCGTTAGCCACGCCATTTGTAGTTCGGGAGATTCGACCAGATGGTTTGACGCGTTCGTTTACGGCTGGTATTATTTATAAAATTAGATTTTAAGACTGTAGGACTGTGAGATTTTAAGATTTTTTAGGAGCCGGGAACCTGCTGTGCGTTCATATCTTTTGCGCTGAACAACAGCACAAAAGTATAACCACTTCCATCAGGGCTAGGTACCAGATTTTCATCAACTCCTAATCTTAGATTCCTAAAATCTTACAGTCTTACAATCCTACTAAATTCCAGCTACTGCTTTGATTTCATCAATAATTCTGAGCGCCAAAGTATCGGCTTCCGCTTGTGTTGGTGCTTCGGTATAAATACGGATAATTGGCTCGGTATTCGATTTTCTTAAATGCACCCATTCGGTAGCGAAATCAATCTTAACACCGTCAATTGTGGAAATATCTTCGTGTTGGTATTTGGCAGTCATCGCTTCTAAAATCGCGTCAACATCAATTTGAGGCGTCAATTCGATTTTATTTTTGCTCATGTAATATTGTGGATAGCTTGCTCTGAGTTCAGCTACAGTCACATCGAGATTGGCCAAATGCGTTAAGAACAAAGCCACGCCTACCAAGCTGTCACGACCGTAATGCAGTTCAGGATATATGATGCCGCCGTTGCCTTCACCACCGATAATGGCGTTGGTTTTTTTCATCAATTCAACCACATTCACTTCACCAACTGCACTCGCTTGATAGCTTCCGTTGTATTTATTGGTAATATCACGCAACGCACGCGATGAAGACATATTCGAAACGGTGTTGCCCGGTGTTTTACTTAACACATAATCAGCAACGGCCACTAAAGTATATTCTTCGCCGAACATTTCGCCGTCATTAGAAATGAATGCCAAACGGTCGACATCGGGATCGACTACAATGCCAAAATCCGCTTTTTCTTCTAAAACCAATTTACAAATATCGCCTAAATGTTCTTTTAAAGGTTCTGGGTTGTGCGGGAAATGCCCGTTTGGTTCGCAGTATAATTTGACAACCTCCACGCCCATTTGCTCCAATAAATTTGGAATCACAATACCGCCTGAAGAATTTACGCCATCCACTACGACTTTGAATTTTCTTTTGGCCACCGCTTCTGCATCGACCAAAGGCAAATTCAATACTTCATCAATATGAATATCCATGTAAGCGTCATTGATTTGAATCGTTCCCAAATCATCTACTTCTGAGAAATCGAAAGCTTCGGCTTCTGCGATTTCAAGGATTTTTGCTCCTTCAGCACCGCTTAAAAATTCGCCTTTTTCATTCAATAACTTCAACGCATTCCATTGTTTCGGATTGTGCGAAGCGGTAAGAATGATACCACCGTGTGCTTTTTCTAACGGAACAGCAACTTCTACGGTTGGCGTTGTTGATAAACCCAAATCGATCACATCGATGCCCAAACCAATTAAAGTATTGACTACCAAATTGTGAATCATTGGCCCAGAAATACGCGCATCACGACCAATAACAACGGTAAGTTTATCGCTTTTAGAATAGCTTTTCAACCAAGTTCCATAAGCTGAAGCAAATTTAACAGCATCCACCGGAGTTAGATTATCGCCTACTTTTCCGCCTATGGTTCCTCGAATTCCTGAGATTGATTTGATTAATGTCATTTTTATATACGATTTATGATAGTTAATTTATGAGCGACAAAGATAAAAAAGTTGCTAAGAAACTAAGGTGCTAAGGTGCTAAGTTTTTTATATATTTACGGAAACAACCTTAGTGCCATAGCCACTCAGAATCTTAGTACCTCAAGAAAAATGAATTTCCTTGCACATATCTACCTTTCCAACGACAACGATTTAATCAAAATCGGCAATTTTATGGCAGACGGCATTCGTGGCAAACATTACGAACATTTGCCTGCGGAAATCCAGAAAGGAATTATACTGCACCGCGCTATTGATACGTTCACTGATGCACATCCGGTTTTCAGACAAAGCACCCATCGACTTCACGAAAAGTATCACCATTATGCAGGCGTCATTGTAGATGTTTTTTATGATCATTTCTTGGCGAAAAACTGGGCGGATTATTCCGATGAAAAACTCGAAGATTTTGTAGGCAGGTTTTACCAATCATTACAAGACAATTATGAACATCTGACTGATAAAACCAAAAGCTTGATGCCTTATATGATGGAACACAATTGGCTTGTGAATTATCAATATCAAGAAGGTATTGCGCGGATTTTATATCAAATGGATCGGCGCACGAATAACCTTTCGAAAATGCAGTATTCCGTCGATGAACTCAAAGCATTTTATGATGATTTCGAAAACGAATTCAGAACATTTTTCATCGATTTAAAAGCACATGTCAATCAAAAATTATCGGAATTATGAAATGGAAGTTCATATTCATTCTTATAATCTTCATTGGTTTTACTCCTATTCTCCAAGCTCAGAAAGGGTTAATTGCTTCGAAAGCAATGGTCGTTTCGGCTCGTGAAGAAGCCTCACAAATTGGCGTTGAAATCATGAAAAAAGGCGGCAATGCCTTTGATGCTATGGTCGCAACCGAATTGGCTTTGGCTGTCGCTTATCCGTATGCCGGAAATATAGCTGGAGGTGGATTTATGGTGTATCGCTTGAACAATGGCGAAACCGGCGCGTTAGATTATCGTGAAAAAGCACCACTCAAAGCGAGCAAGAATATGTATCTCGATCAAAACAATGAGGTCATTCCAAATCTGAGTGTCAATGGTGCTTTAGCCGTTGGAGTTCCTGGAACAATTGCCGGAATCTTCGCTGTTCATGATAAATTTGGCAAACTGTCGATGCAAGAAATCATGCAGCCTATAATTGCTTTAGCCAAAAAAGGAATCGTTGTGACCGCCAAACAAGCAAAGCAAATTCAAAACAATCAAAAAGAGATTATTGCGGTTAGTGGCAGTCAAACTTTGTATGCGCAGCCTTTTAAAATGGGCGATACCATCAAATACCCTGCGCTTGCCAATACACTTGAACGCATTTTAAAAAATGGTAAAGATGAATTTTATAAAGGCGAAACCGCTAACAAAATAGTCGATTTCATTCAGAAAAAAAACGGCATTATTTCGCTTGAAGATTTGTCTGCTTATGAAGCCAAATGGCGCAAACCAATTACCTTTCAATACAAAGATTTAAAAATCATTTCGATGTCGCCACCATCATCAGGCGGCATTACATTGGAACAAATCATGAAAATGATCCAGCCGTATCCATTAACAAAATACGGACACAACAGCGAAAAATACATTCAATTAATCACCGAAGCCGAACGTCGCGCTTATGCCGATAGGAACTATTTTTTGGGCGACCCTGATTTTGTTTCAATTCCTAAAAATCAATTGGTTAACAAAACCTACCTCAAACAAAGAATGAAAAATTTAGATTGGAATAAAGCCACACTTTCATCAGCAGTTTCGCATGGCAACATCACCATTTCAGAAAGCAACGAAACGACTCATTATTCTATTGTTGATGCCGACGGAAATGCAGTGTCAGCAACCACCACTTTGAATGGCGCCTACGGTTCAAAATTGTATTCAGATGAATTGGGTTTCTTCTTCAACAACCAAATGGATGATTTCAGTGCCAAACCCGGAAGTCCAAATTCGTATGGGCTAGTCGGTGCAGAAGCCAACAGCATTGCACCGCAAAAAAGAATGTTGAGCTCGATGACACCAACGATTGTAGAGCAAAAAGGAAAATTATTAATGTTGTTGGGTTCACCCGGTGGTTCTACGATTATCACTTCGGTGCTGCAGACGATTTTGAATGTATATGAATTTAAAATGAACATGCAACAAGCCGTCAACGCACCAAGGTTTCACCACCAATGGTTGCCCGACGAAATTGTCTTTGAACCCAATAGTTTCCCAGATACTATTATCAACAACCTCAAAAAGAAAAACTACAATATCAATATCAAAACTTTACCAGTCATTGGCAAGGTCGATGCTATTTTAAAATTACCCAACGGCCAATTAGAAGGCGGTGCCGATTATCGCGGTGATGATAAAGCGGTTGGGTTTTAGTTGGTTGTAAGTTGTATGTTGCAAGTTAATCGTTGAGAAATCTGTGGAAATCAATTTAATCTGTGGCAAAAAAAATATGAAAACTTTGCGCCTCTGCGGCTTTGCGAGCGAAAATAAATATAGTAAATTAGCACTTTCTCAATAAACAATGTTCAAAAAAGCCATTCTCAAAATTGAAAGTATCATTGCTTGGTCGCAAACCAAACTGACCAACAAGCAATTTATTTTCCTGTCGAGTGTTTTGGTTGGGATTTCAGCAGCTTTTGCAGTTATCATTCTAAAATCGTTTGCTCATAAGGTTTTTTCTATTGCCACTTCAGTGAATGGCATCCTCAAACTAAGTTTCATCAATAGCGTATTGCCGATTGTCGGTATTCTGCTGACCGTTTTTGTTGTCAAAAAACTATTAGGTGGTTCCATCGAAAAAGGCACTTCACAAATCCTATACGCTGTCGCTAAAAAAGCGAGCATCATTCCCAGAAAACAAATGTATGCGCAAATCGTAACGAGTTCCTTAACGGTCGGACTTGGTGGTTCTGCTGGTTTAGAAAGCCCCATCGTGATTACCGGTGCTGCTTTTGGCTCGAATTACGCCCAACGTTATAAACTCAGTTATAAAGATCGGACATTATTAATCGGTTGTGGCGTTGCCGCTGGCGTTGCTGCAGCCTTCAACGCTCCGATTGCTGGTGTTTTGTTTGCTATTGAAGTATTGCTCGTCGATGTGAGTATTTCAGCATTCACTCCGATTATGATTGCCGCCGCTACAGGTGCTTTGGTTTCAGCGATTACGTTAGACGAAACCGTATTATTAACATTTAGTGAAGAACAATCTTTCAATTACCACAACATTCCTTATTACGTTTTACTCGGTATATTCACTGGTTTTATTGCCGTTTATTATTCGAGAAATTTTCAGCGCATCGAACATTTTTTTACACGACTGCGATTCGGTCCATACAAAAAAGCACTATTCGGAGCATCCATTTTAGCGGTAATCATTTTTGTATTTCCTACACTTTTCGGTGAAGGTTATGAAAGCATTAGAGTATTATCAGAACAAGATCCCGGACAATTATTAGAAAACACTCTTTTCAGTGATTTCAGAAACAATACTTGGGTACTGATTGCTTTTATCGGATTGACGATGATGCTCAAAGTTTTCGCTACTGGGATCACTTTAGGAAGCGGTGGTAACGGCGGTAATTTCGCACCTTCCTTATTCTTAGGTTCCTATGCAGGTTTCTTTTTTTCCAAAACACTAAACACGATTGGTTTGACGCATTTGCCCATCAGTAATTTTACTTTAGTCGGCATGGCAGGAATCTTAAGTGGCCTATTTCACGCACCATTAACCGCGATATTTTTGATAGCTGAAATTACCGGCGGCTACGATTTAATGATTCCATTAATGATCGTATCATCAATTAGTTTCGCAATTTCAAAACGATTCGAAAGACATTCGCTCGATGTTAAGAATCTAGCCCGAAAAGGCCATGCATTCACGAACAACAAAGACACCAATATTCTTTCTACTTTAGAAACTGAAAAAATCATCCAAACCGATTATCTTACGATTACACTCGATCAAAGTTTGGTCAAACTCGTCGATTTGATTTCGCATTCCAACCAAGTGATTTTCGCCGTGATCGACAACGAAAAAAGGCTTTTAGGCATCGTGCATTTCAATGATATTCGCGAAATTATTTTTAGCGATTTCAAAGTCAAATATACACCCGTCGAAGAAGTGATGATTCCGCCTATCGATATCGTTTACCCAACCGATAATATGGAAATCGTCATGGAAAAATTCGAAAAAACGAAAGTCAATTTCCTACCTGTGCTCAAAAACGGCAAATACTATGGATTCATTTCAAAAGCTAGCGCACTTGAAGCCTATAGAGAAAAACTCAGAGCGATGACGATAGAGTAATTAATAATGATTTTTAGGAGCTTAATCCGGCTGTTCTCTACTATCTTTTGCGGCGAACACCGCCACAAAAGGATAACCGTTTCCATCCGGGCTAGGCAATCGTCAAACCCATGACGCGCATCTTACAATTTAACAAAAACTTCCCAAACCATCGATTGAAAAAATCAATCAAAATGCTAACTTTGCCCTTTGCCAAAAAATCATGCTAAACACCGAAAATACCATTGAAGTTTTAGGCGCACGCGTCCACAATCTCAAAAACATTGACGTCTCGATTCCGAGAGAAAAACTCGTAGTCATTACCGGACTTTCAGGCTCAGGAAAATCGTCATTGGCTTTCGATACGATTTACGCCGAAGGACAACGCCGCTATGTAGAAACTTTTTCCGCATACGCAAGACAATTCTTAGGTGGATTGGAGCGCCCGGATGTAGATAAAATCGATGGATTGTCGCCAGTGATTGCCATTGAACAAAAAACTACTAGTAAAAGTCCACGTTCTACCGTTGGGACGATTACTGAAATATATGATTTCCTACGGTTGCTTTATGCGCGTGCTGCTGACGCATACAGTTACAACACCAATGAAAAAATGGTATCGTATTCCGACGACCAAATCAAGGCGTTGATTACCGAAAATTTCATTGGAAAACGCATCAATATTTTAGCTCCGGTGATTCGTGCGCGTAAAGGGCATTACGGCGAATTATTCCAACAAATTGCCAAACAAGGTTTTCTCAAAGTGCGCATCAATGGCGAAATCAAAGACATTACGCCGGGCATGAAACTCGATCGATACAAAACCCACGACATCGAAATTGTCATCGACAGAATGTTGGTCGAAGCGACTGCCGAAAATGAAAAACGTTTATCCGAAAGCATCCAAACCGCCATGTATCACGGTGAAAACATCTTGATGATTTTAGAGCAAGACAGCAACGAAATCCGTTTTTTTAGCCGCAATTTAATGTGTCCTACTACCGGAATTTCGTATCAGAATCCTGAGCCGAATTTGTTTTCGTTCAATTCGCCGAAAGGTGCTTGTGAACATTGCAATGGTTTGGGAACTATCAACGAAATCAACTTAAAAAAGATTATCCCAAATCCAAAACTGTCAATTAAAAATGGTGGTTTCGCACCTTTAGGCGAATACAAAAGCACATGGATTTTCAAGCAACTCGAAATCATCGGCGAAAAATTCGATTTCAAAATCACCGATCCGATTGAAAAAATTCCTGAAGATGCGTTGGAAATCATTCTACACGGTGGCAAAGAAAAATTTGCAGTAGCATCAAAAACTTTAGGTATTACCAAAGAATATAAAATTGAGTTTGAAGGCATTTCGCATTTCATCAAAAATCAACACGACGAAAGCGGTTCTAGCAGCATCAAACGTTGGGCAAAAGAATTCATGGATGAAGTGACTTGCCCGGTTTGCGAAGGTTCACGCCTTAAAAAAGAGGCGATGTATTTCCGCATCAACGAGAAAAACATCAACGATTTATCAGCGATGGATATTTCCGATTTAACGCTTTGGTTTGATGTGCTCGACCAATCGTTATCTGAAAAACAAAAACAAATCGCAACCGAAGTCATCAAAGAAATCAAAGATCGTTTGCACTTTTTAGTCAATGTTGGGTTGGATTATTTGTCGATTAACCGGAGTTCAAAATCGCTCTCGGGCGGCGAAGCACAACGCATTCGACTCGCAACACAAATCGGCTCACAACTCGTGGGCGTATTATACATTCTCGACGAACCCAGCATCGGTTTGCACCAACGCGACAACGACAAACTCATCAGTTCATTAGAACAATTGCGCGACATTGGCAATTCTGTGATTGTAGTGGAACACGACAAAGACATGATAGAACGCGCCGATTATGTGATTGACATTGGTCCACGTGCCGGAAAATATGGCGGTGAAATCATCAGCATCGGAACGCCTGCAGAAACTTTAAAACACCACACGCTTACGGCGCAATATATGAATGGCGAGCGCAAAATTGAGCTTCCAAAAAAACGCCGTGAAGGCAACGGCAAGTTTTTAAAACTTTCTGGAGCTACTGGAAATAACCTCAAAAATGTTACAATCGAATTGCCATTAGGAAAAATGATTTGTGTGACAGGTGTTTCAGGCAGCGGTAAATCGACATTGATTAATGAAACGTTGTATCCGATTTTGAATGAATATTATTTCAACGGCGTCAAGAAACCAAAACCGTACAAAAAGATAGAAGGTTTAGACCATATCGATAAAGTAATTGACATTGACCAAAGTCCGATTGGGCGTACACCACGTTCGAATCCTGCAACCTATACCGATGTGTTTTCTGAAATCAGAACACTGTTTACAATGACTTCCGAAAGTATGATTCGCGGTTATAAAGCTGGGCGTTTTAGTTTTAACGTCAAAGGCGGACGCTGTGAAACTTGCGAAGGTTCCGGTGTCAGAACGATTGAAATGAATTTCCTTCCCGATGTGTACGTGGAATGCGAAACCTGTCAAGGCAAACGTTTCAACCGAGAAACTTTGGAGATTCGTTATAAAGGCAAATCGATTTCGGATGTGCTCAACATGACTGTTGATGAAGCCGTTCCTTTTTTTGAAAACATTCCGAAAATCAACCGCAAGATTAAGACGATTCAGGATGTTGGTTTGGGTTATATCACGCTCGGTCAGCAGAGTACGACGCTTTCGGGCGGTGAAGCGCAACGTATCAAATTGGCAGGTGAACTGTCTAAAAAAGATACGGGTAATACATTTTATATTCTTGATGAACCAACAACCGGCTTGCATTTCGAAGACATTCGTGTTTTGATGGAAGTCATCAATAAGCTCGTCGATAAAGGCAATACGATTCTAATCATCGAGCACAATATGGACGTCATTAAGCTTGCGGATTATATTATCGACATTGGCCCCGAAGGCGGAAAAGGTGGCGGAATGGTTGTCGCACAAGGAACTCCGGAGGAAATTGTGAAAAATAAAAAAAGTTATACCGCTGCGTTTTTGAAAAAGGAATTGGATTAAAAAATAAAACACGAATTGCAAGGATTAACACGGATTTAAAATTATTATTGTGTTGATTTTTAGGAGCTAATCCCGCTATCATTCCAATCTTTTGCGCCGAACGCCGGCACAAAAGGATTTCCCACTACTATCGGGGCTAGGGCATTCCGATTCCAAAAGAAAAATCCGTAAAGATCCGCATCATCAGTGTTATCTGTTGCCTATCAAAAATTAAACACAGTTGGTTTAAAAAAAACTCGATTCATAATACATTCTCATTATAAATTGTTGGCTTTGATAATTTTATGTATATTTAAAAACTAATCAAACCAAAACCTTATGAAAAAAATTACTTTATTATTCTTAGTGCTTTTCCCAAATTTATTCTATGCACAGCCTCAAGTCATCGAATGGCAAAAATGCTTTGGCGGCACAGATACCGATAATATTTTCTCTATCCTACAGACTACTGATGGTGGCTATATTGCAACGGGCTACACACGATCGACTGATATTGATGCCATTGGAAATCATGGAAATCAGGATATTCTGCTTGTAAAAATGAATGCTGCGGGCACTATAGAATGGAAAAAAACTTATGGAGGTTCAAGTTCAGAAACCGCCAATGCCATCAAGCAAACTAGTGACGGCGGTTATGTTATTGCTGGGAACACATATTCTACAAATGGCGACATAACCAGTAATCATGGTAATTCGGATGCGTGGGTTCTAAAATTAAGCGCTATCGGAGATTTAGAATGGCAAAAAACATTGGGCGGCACCAGTCAAGATAATGCTAATGATGTTACGCAAACTTCTGACGGCGGATTTATTATAGCTTGTGATATTTTTTCTTCTAATGGAAATGTTACATCCAATCACGGAGCGACTGATGCTTGGATTGTAAAATTAAATGCATCTGGCGTTATCGATTGGCAGAAAAGTTATGGCGGAACTAAACTCGATATTGCAACTAGCATCCAAAAAACTACTGATGGCGGATATATTTTTGCGGCCTATACGAATTCAAATGATGGCGATGTCACCGGTAATCACGGAACGAATACCACTGATTATTGGGTGGTCAAAATCAATGCTACTGGAACTATCGAATGGAAAAAAACTTACGGCGGCAGCAATGCGGAAGAAGCTAAGAGTATTCAACAAACAGTTGACGGAGGTTATATTCTGTGCGGCAAAACTACATCAAATGACGGTGATGTCAGTGAATTTAAAGGTTCAAGTGATTATTGGATAGTGAAATTAAACGCCACAGGAACCATGATATGGCAAAAAGCATACGGTGGAACTGATGAAGAGATCCCCTTTAGCATCAAACAAACCCTTAATGGCGGTTATGTAGTCAGTGGATTTACGCACTCATCTGATGGTGATGTTGCGTTGAACCATGCAGGAAGTATACTTACCAATGATATCTGGATTCTCTATTTATATGCCAACGGTGATATACAATGGCAGACGTCTCTTGGCAACACTGGTTATCAGGACAGTCACGATATTCAACAAACTGCTGATGGCGGTTATATTGTTGCCGGAAATACCGGTGGTGCTTTAGAAAATGGTCAGGTTACTGGTTTTTTAGGTGGTAACTTAGATTTTTGGGTTATAAAATTGGGCCCTGCTCCTCTAAATGTAACTACATTCAACGATAGTAAAATAAAAATATATCCGAATCCTGTTAGCGATTACCTGGTTATAGGTGCCGGAAATATGAGCTTTTCTAAAATTACAGTATATGATTTGCAAGGTCGCGTCATTAAAAGATTTCAGGATGTTTCGAACCAAATCAATGTTACTGATTTGAAAAGAGGCGTTTATATTATTGAAGTTATTTCGGCAAATCAGGAGGTTGCAGTTGCTAAATTTAGTAAGCTGTAGCCATTATCTAAAATACAACTATTCACAAAAAACTAATTCAATCTTAGCATTGAATTAGTTTTTTGCTTTTTTTTTGAATTGAAAAGACAGCTTTCTGCGCTTTGCTAAAAAATAAAAAAAGTGGCATGACAAAGTTTTTGAAAAAAGAATTACTTTAGCGCGCGCTTTTCGATTGACAACGGAAGCCCTAGCCCGGATAGGAACGGTATCCTTTTGTGCCGGTGTTCGGCGCAAAAGATTTAGTGGATAGCCGGAAACAGCTCCTGAAAATATAAATTTAGATTACAAAAATATGAGATTAGAAGATTTTGACAATGATGAGGATAAAATCATTCAAGACAAACTAAAACAAAAAACATGGAATGAAATTCGTACCAATGACAGTTGGGCGATTTTTAAAATCATGGCGGAATTTGTGAATGGTTACGAAAGTATGGGACGTATTGGTCCGTGTGTATCGATTTTTGGTTCAGCGCGCACGAAACCTGAAGATCCGTTTTATTTGTTGGCGGAAAAAATTGCTTTCAAAATCAGTAAAGCCGGTTATGGCGTTATTACTGGTGGCGGTCCAGGAATCATGGAAGCGAGCAACAAAGGCGCGCATTTCGGTGGCGGAACTTCTGTAGGTTTGAATATCGAATTGCCTTTTGAGCAGCATTACAATCCGTATATCGACCGTGATAAGAATCTGAATTTCGATTATTTCTTTGTACGTAAAGTAATGTTCGTAAAATATTCTCAAGGTTTTGTAGTAATGCCTGGTGGTTTCGGAACTTTAGACGAAATGTTTGAAGCGATTACGTTAATTCAAACTAAAAAAATTGCCAAGTTTCCTATCATCTTAGTCGGTACCGCTTTTTGGTCAGGCTTGATTGATTGGGTAAAGACAGTATTGGTGGAACGAGAAAAAACAGTTAGCGAAAAAGACCTAGACTTGTTTAAAATCGTAGATACTGAAGATGAAGTCTTGGATGTGCTTGATAAATTCTATAAAAAATACGACTTGAGTCCAAATTTTTAGTACTATTTTGCATTTGATTTCGTTATGAAAATCACCAATTTGAACAAAAATAATTGAAATCATTCCTTAAAATTGTATTGTATTCGCTGCTGTTGCTGACTTCATGGCGGCAGTTTGCGCAGCATACCTCAAAGTTGACTGTGACGCTCGATGTGAAAACCAATACACTTCAAGTAGTTCAGGAACTCACCTATTTCAATCAAACGAATGATACGATTGGGTCTTTAATTTTAAACGATTGGAACAATGCGTATTCGGATAGAAATTCTCTTTTAGGGCAACGATTTTCGGATGAATTTGTGCGTAGTTTTCATTTTGCGCAAGAGAAAGAACGTGGCAATACCAATTCCATTTCAATAAATGATGCGCAAAACACAGTATTGACATGGCATCGACCGGAAAATCAAATCGACTTGATTGAAATTCCATTGCAAGAAAAAATCCTGCCGTTTGAAAAGAAAATTTTTCACCTTACCTACTCCGTTAAAATTCCAAGCAATCGCTTTACCCGATATGGTTATGACGACAAAAAAGGTTTCGTTTTAAAGCAATGGTTTTTAAGTCCGGCGCGCTATGAAAACCATCAATTTGTCAAGTATAGCAATGCCGATTTGGATGATGTAGCGAATGGCCTTTGCGATTATGAATTGGCGATAGCTGTTCCGAATGAGTATCAATTGAATTCCGATTTGAATGAGATTGGTAAAGTCAAAACGGATGCACAAACTACATTCACTCTAGCAGGAAAACAACGCACGGATTTTAGTTTATACATCGAACCTAAATCGAGATTTTACAGTTACAAAAACGATCAGGTAGAAGTTGTTACAAACTTAAAAGACAACAACTTAAATGATATTCAAAAAGCATTATTGATCGATAGAATTGTGACCTATGTTGGTGACGATATTGGAAAATATCCTTATGAAAAAATCACGGTTTCTGAAGTAGATTATGAGCGAAATCCGTATTATGGACTCAATCAATTGCCAGCTTTTATTAATGTTTTTCAGGATGAATTTGTGTATGAACTCAAATTTTTGAAAACGTATTTGAATAATTATTTAAAGAACGCGATGCACTTAGATCCGAGAAAAGACCAATGGGTTTACGACGGTATTCAAGTGTATATGATGATGCGTTATATCGATGAATACCGACCGGAAATGAAAATGATGGGCGGTTTGTCGAAACTTAAAATATTGAAAAGTTTTAATATCATCAATCAAGATTTTAACGAGCAATACAGCTATTATTACCTGCTTATGGCACGTAAAAATCTCGATCAACCTTTGAACAATTCGAAAGAAACATTAATTCGATTTAATGAAAAAATCGCTTCTAAATACAGAGCTGGCTTAAGTTTTAAATATTTAGATCATTATTTGGATGAGCAAATTGTTCCCAAAACCATTCAATATTTTTATGCTTCCAATGCCAACCAATTGCGCTCTTCGAAAGACTTTGAAAACCTAATCAAAGCGCAAACGCCGAAAGACATTGATTGGTTTTTTAAGTCCGTTATCAATACACGCGACATTATCGACTATACGTTTGGGAAAGCTTCCAAAACCAAAGACAGCGTTACGTTTACCATTAAAAACAAAACGGGAACCACCGTGCCGATTGCTGTTTATGGCATCAAAGACAAGCAAATCGTATTCAAAAAATGGTTTGAAAATGTTAGAAAAGACAGCACTTTTACTGTCGAAAGACACGATGCTGACAAGATAGTTTTGAATTACAACAACGAAGTTCCTGAATTCAACAGAAGAAATAATTGGAAATCACTGCATCGTTTTTTGGGCAACAATCGACCTTATAAGTTTACCTTTTTCAAAGATTTAGAAGAACCGAATGCCAATCAGATTGTGTTCGTGCCGTCGATCACGTATAATTACTACGATGGCTTGGCACCCGGAATCCGTTTTCACAATAAAACTTTATTGGCAAAACCATTCAATTATGATGTGAATCCGGTTTATTCGCCCAATACGGGTTCATTGCGCGGTCTTTCGTCGTTGGCGTTCAACCAATACATTCGCGATAGCCGTTTGTACTACATACGCTATGGTTTGAGCAGTTCCTATTTTAATTATGCGCCCGATGCTTCCTATTTTAAAATCAATCCCAACATTACTTTGAATATACGCGACAACGACATTCGGAAAAATGATAGGCAAGCGTTAGTTTTTAAATACAATGTCGTTCAAAAGCAAGAAACCCAATACATCACTGACAACAAGCTCGAAAACTATTCGGTGTTTGGTTTTAAATACATCAACAGCAAGCAGGAATTGGTGAATTATTTCAATTTTATGACCGATACGCAGCTTTCGAATACGTTTGGAAAAATGTCGAGTGAAATTCAGTATCGAAGGTTATTCAATAACAATCGTCAGATTAATTTCCGTTTGTATGCCGGTGCGTTTTTATACAACAAAAGTAGTAATTCGAATGCTTTTGATTTCGGATTGTACAACATCAATGATTATTTATTCGAACAAGAATTGCTCGGAAGGTCAGAAAAAACAGGTGTTTTCAGTCAACAATTTATTTTGGGTGAAGGTGGATTTAAATCGAAAGTAATGCCGACTTACATCAACAAATGGCTCGTTACAACCAATATGAGTTTCAATGTTTGGAATTGGATTGAAGTCTACGGCGATTTGGGATTGGTAAAAAACAGCGCCATCAAAGAAAAATGGGTTTATGACAGCGGTATTCGATTGAATTTAGTTCCTGATTATTTTGAATTTTATTTTCCAGTTTATTCCAACAATGGCTGGGAAATTTCGCAAACGCAATACAGCGAAAAAATCAGAATTGTACTCACACTCGACCCAAGAGTTTTGGTCAATTTGTTTACAAGAAAATGGTTTTAAGAATTAATTTCGTGCTGATTTCATAATCGATTTTAATTTTCATTGCATTATAGTCAATATCAACGTCTGATTTTATTCTAAGTTTGACAATATCGAAACCATATATTTTTTGAAGCAACATCAAAACAAAGACTTTTTTAATTAAATTTGTTTTCCAAAGTAACAAAATCACTTTATGACACAAGTTGAAACCAGTCCGGTACTCTCTTTTGAAGACTTCAAAAAAGAAGTGCTGAGCGATTATAAAATTGCCATCATCAGTAGAGAATGCAGCCTTCTTGGCCGACGAGAAGTGTTAACCGGAAAAGCCAAATTCGGAATCTTCGGCGATGGGAAAGAAATACCACAATTGGCCATGGCAAAAGCGTTTAGAAATGGTGATTTCCGTTCAGGTTATTATCGTGATCAGACGTTTATGATGGCGATTGGTGAACTCAACATCGAGCAGTTTTTTGCGGGTTTGTATGGTCATACGGATATCAATTTTGATCCGATGTCGGCAGGAAGACAAATGGGCGGACACTTCGCTACCAAAAGCGTTAACGAAGATGGTTCATGGAAAAACCTAACACAACAAAAAAATTCAAGTGCTGATATTTCTCCAACTGCAGGCCAAATGCCGCGACTGTTGGGATTGGCACAAGCATCAAAAATATACCGCAATGTTGCCGGAATTGATACTTCCAATTTCTCTGTAAATGGTAATGAAGTAGCTTGGGGAACGATTGGTAACGCGAGCACTTCCGAGGGTTTATTTTTCGAAACGATCAATGCCGCCGGTGTCATGCAAGTGCCTATGATTATTAGTGTTTGGGATGATGAATATGGAATTTCCGTACATGCGAAACACCAAACTACAAAAGAAAATATCTCTGAAATTTTAAAAGGTTTTCAACGCGATGAAGACAACAACGGTTATGAAATCCTTTGCGTAAAAGGTTGGGATTATGCTGATTTGGTGGCCACTTTTGAAAGAGCTTCACAAATAGCGCGTGAAGAACACGTACCCGTTTTGATACACGTTATCGAATTGACGCAACCGCAAGGCCATTCGACTTCAGGTTCACACGAACGTTATAAAGATGCCGATCGATTGGAATGGGAAAGCGATTTCGATTGCATCAAACAAATGAAATCTTGGATGGTAACCTACAATATCGCCACAGAAGAAGAACTTGATGCGATTGATGCCAATGCTAAGAAAGAAGTTTTAGAAGGAAAAAAAACGGCTTGGAATGCGTACTTAAATCCAATCAAAAGTGAGCAAAAAGAAGCTTGCGATTTGTTGGAATCGATTGCAAACACTAGCGACAACAAAGTATTTATTCAGAAATATGCAGACGAATTAAAAGAAATCAAAGAACCCAATCGAAAAGATATATTGGTAGCGGCGCGAAAAGTGTTGCGCATGATTTCGAACGAAAACAGTAAACCAACATTATCGAAATGGATTGCGGATTACTTAAATAAAATTCAACCTAAATTCAGTTCACACTTATTTTCAACTTCAGATAAAAATGTTTTTTCAGTAAAAGAAGTATTGCCAACTTATGACCAAAGTGCTGAAGATGCCGACGGCAGAATGATTTTGAGAGATAATTTCGATGCGATTTTTACGAAATATCCCGAAGTTTTGGTTTTTGGTGAAGATGCTGGAAATATCGGCGATGTCAACCAAGGACTTGATGGTATGCAGGAAAAATATGGTGAACTACGCGTTGCCGATGTTGGAATACGTGAAGCCACAATCTTAGGTCAAGGTATTGGAATGGCATTGCGCGGATTGCGCCCGATTGCTGAAATTCAATATTTAGATTATTTGCTGTACGCGATTCAAATCATGAGCGACGATTTGGCAACTTTACAATACCGAACATTAGGAAATCAAAAAGCACCATTGATTATCAGAACACGCGGACATCGTTTGGAAGGTATTTGGCATTCGGGTTCACCGATGGGAATGATTCTGAATGCGTTGCGCGGTATTCATGTTTTGGTGCCTAGAAATATGACCAAAGCTGCTGGTTTTTACAATGCTTTGTTAGAAACCGATGAACCTGCTTTAATTATAGAATGCCTAAACGGTTATCGTTTGAAAGAAAAAATGCCCACCAATTTAGGTGCATTCAAAACGCCAATCGGTGTTGTGGAAACAATCAAAGAAGGAACCGATATTACGCTAGTTTCCTACGGATCAACGTTGCGTTTGGTAGAACAAGCGGCTAAAGAATTGCTCGAAAAAGGCATCGATTGTGAGATTATCGATATTCAATCGTTGTTGCCTTTTGATGTCAATCATGATATTGTCAAAAGCATTGCGAAAACAAATCGACTTTTAGTGATTGATGAAGACGTGCCTGGTGGCGCTTCTGCATTCATCATGCAACATATTCTGGAAGTGCAAAATGCGTATGATTATTTAGACAGTAAACCGCAAACGTTGACGTCTAAAGAGCATCGTCCGGCTTACGGAACCGATGGCGATTATTTTTCAAAACCATCTGTGGAAGATATTTATGAAAAAGTCTATGCGATGATGAGTGAGATGAACCCGAAGCAATATCCGACTTTATATTAAGTCAACGATATTTTAAATCCCATTCGAAAGTTTGGGGTTTATTTTTTGCGACAAATTCCAATAAAAAAGCCGTAATACCGTTTATAGTTTGAACCTAAAATGGAAGTCTATGAAAAATATACTGCTTTTATTGACTTTGTGTTTTTTAATCGGATGCAAATCTAAAAAGAACGCTGTTGCCAAAACGGAATCAACCGCTAAGATTGAAAGAATAGCTGATGCAAAAATCGATGAAGCACAGCGAGACAAAACTACTGCTTTGGGCAAACAAATCTTGATGACTTGCAATACTTCGAAATTCAAACCATTAACAGAAAATGAAGCCACACCCGAAGTCAGAAAAAATATGACGATTGAGCGATTGACGAAAACCTGTTTAAAGTTCAAGTTGAAATATGGTGATTTTAGAGATTTAAAATTCGTCGAAGCCTATCAAAACAAACCCAATAAAACAATCGTCTATCGTTATAAAGCTTTGTATGAAAAGAAAATCGCGAATAAAGAATTGCGAATTACGGTCAATGAAGAAAATCAAATTTCAGCCGTAAATTCGAAAGATTGGAAAGATGATTTTTTGAAAGCTGAAGCGAAGCCCGACAATAAAGTAAAACCTGATTCCAAAACAAAATCTGAAGCTAAAAAATAAACTTTATTTCCTTATTTTGTAGTTATCTCCACAGGAAAATAGGTCGATTGACCATTAGGCTTCACGCATCAAATTATAAATTTAAGTTATAATATTGGTGGATTCGTGGCTAAAAATATTCTTTTTATAAATTTGAAACAGAAATTGCGAAAGCACATTATTTAAAAGAAGAATAAAACCACTAATGAATTCATGATTAAAAAAACGATCCTTTTCTGTTGCTGTCTGATATCGTCGCTTTTGTGTGGACAAGAAACCATGACGGTATATGCGAAGTCCTATGCAGCAACACCTACTTGGAATTTTATTTGTGAAAACTACGCTTATTCAGGCACTACCCTAGTGCAAATTGCCAAAACGGAAAAAGGCGGTTTATTCAAAATAGTGGTCGAAACCAACGACAGATCTTTCGCCATTGCCGGAACCCTTTATGTTGATTTGATTGACACGAGTACAATTGTTTGCACCGATAAAAACATTCGCGAAACCAATGGCAATCAAATCATTTCCTATTATACTTTAACTGCTGCAGAAATGAATCGTTTGAAAAAAACTGAAATTCAATCTGTTCGATATTCCATCAAAGGCAAAAACAACAAGTTTTCTAGTCAAACCGGCTATTTCACCGCCATCAATAAAAAAACGTATTTTGCAACGGCGCATGATAACTCTAAAAAAAGTTATGAAACCGATGCTGCTATTGCTGAATTATACCATTAATGATGAATGACAATAATCTACTTATAGAAAAATTCTACACCGCTTTTGCCAATCAAGATGCGGAAACTATGTCGCGTTGTTATCACAATGAAGTGCTGTTTGAAGATCCGGTTTTTGGAAAACTCCATTATGAAAAAGTAACTTCAATGTGGAAAATGCTTATCGAACGCAGCAAAGGGAATTTAAAAATTGAACTCTCAGATATCAAAAGTAATGCGTATTCGGGTTCAGCGACATGGGTAGCCACTTACCTATTCAGCAAAACCAATCGCAATGTTATTAATAAAATTCACGCTACTTTTGAATTTAAAGATGGTTTGATTGTCAAGCATACCGATACTTTCGATTTGTGGAAATGGTCGAAACAAGCTTTCGGATTTAAAGGTTTAGTATTAGGCTGGACGCCATTTATGCAACATAAAATACAACAACAAGCCCAACTGAGTTTGGATCAATACGCAAAAAAATGATTTATAGAGAAGCTGTCATTGCTGATATTCCGCAGATTATGAAGGTTCGCCTTGCGGTGAAAGAAAACACATTGTCAAATCCGGCTTTGGTTACTAATGAAGATTGTGTCGAATTTATAACAGAACGTGGTAAAGGTTGGGTTTGTGAAATCGACAAGGCTATTGTTGGTTTTTCGATTGTAGATTTAAAGGATAATAACATTTGGGCTTTGTTCATCGATCCCGATTATGAGAAAAAAGGTATCGGAAGACAACTTCACGATAGGATGCTCCATTGGTATTTCGATCAGACAAAAACGACTGTTTGGTTGGGAACAGCGCCAAAATCACGAGCGGAAAATTTCTATAGAATAGCGGGTTGGAAAGCCATCGGAACACATGGAAAAGGCGAAATTAAATTCGAAATGACTTTTGAAAACTGGCGTACTCAAAATGTCAATGAATAACAATTTAAGAGAAATCTAAGATAGGTTCATAAAATTCTTTACTACATTTGATTAAATTGAATTGCAATGAACACTAAAAAAAGAAAAATATTACTGACCGTTTTGCTGCTACTTTCGCTAGGAAATTATGGTCGTATGAAAGGAACCGAAGATATTCGAACCGTTGAATTTCTTTCTATTTTTGCCGTTGGAGCACTATCCGCGTTATTGGTTCGAGAAATTTTTGGAAAAGAAAGCGACGACGAATAATTTATGAATATCAAACTCATCGCCATCGGCAAAACCGATCACAACAACCTACAACTTTTGATTGACGAATATCAAAAGCGATTGTCGTTCTACATCAAATTCGATTTGGAAATCATTCCCGATATCAAAAACGTAAAAAATCTTTCTGAAACACAGCAAAAAGAAAAAGAAGGCGAATTGATTTTAGCCAAAATAACACCAACCGATCAATTGATTTTATTGGATGAAAATGGAAAAACCTTTTCAAGTATTGATTTTGCTGCAGAATTGCAAAAGAAAATGAATTCAGGAATAAAAACTTTAGTATTCGCAATTGGTGGTCCGTATGGTTTTTCATCGGAAGTGTATGCCAAAGCACAAGGCAAAATTTCGCTTTCATCAATGACTTTTTCACATCAAATGGTGCGGTTGTTTTTTGTAGAACAACTTTATCGCGGGTTTACGATTTTGAGAAATGAACCGTATCATCATCAATAATTTTTAGATTGTAAGAACGTAAGATTTTAGGATTTTAAGATTCGTGCTTTAGAAAAGTATATCAACTCTAATTGAATCTTTTTTTCTTACAATCTTACAGTCTTACAATCTTAAAATCTTATAGTCTTACAGTCTAATTTTCTCAAACAACTTCACACTTTCAATCGCTTCTTTTACATCGTGAACTCTTAGAATATTGGCTCCTTTTGATAGCGCTATAGTATTCAAAACTGTCGTGCCATTTAAAGCTCCATCTGCATTCGAATCTAAGACTTTATACACCATCGATTTTCTCGAAACACCAACCAAGATTGGCAATTCCAATGCTTGAAATAATTCTAATTTTTGCAATACTTCATAATTTTGATCGAGTGTTTTGGCAAAACCGAAACCTGGATCCACAATCAAATCATTGATTCCGAAACTGCGAGCGAGTGCTACTTTTTCAGAAAAATACAACAACATTTCTTTAACGATATTGTCGTATTGCGCCAAGGAAGTCATAGTTTGTGGCGTGCCTTTCATGTGCATCATCACATACGGAACTTGATACTGCGCGATGGTTTGCATCATTTTTTCATCAAGATTTCCGGCGGAAATATCATTAATCAAAGCAGCTCCGTGATCCAGTGAAATTTTTGCGACTTCACTTCGAAAAGTATCAATAGAAAGCAATGTTTCAGGAAAGTGTTTTAAAATCGATTGCACCACAGGAATTAATCTTTCAAGTTCTTCTTCTGGAGTCACTAAAGTTGCATTGGGCTTGCTCGAATAGGCACCCAAATCGATGAAATTTGCACCTTCTGAAAGCATTTTTTCCACTTGTTTTAAAATCTCTTTTTCCGTAACATATTGACCGCCATCGAAAAAAGAATTCGGCGTTACATTCAAAATACCCATGACCTTTGGCGTGGTTAAATCGATGAGTTGACCGAGGCAATTAATTGTCATTGTTATTCGTTTAAAGTGGACAAACATTCAAAAAAAAAAACTATTTTTGACGCGAAGCCTTGAGGCAGAATCGTGCAAAGTAAAAAAAATTGAATACAAATATACTGCAATAATAATGAAGAATACGGCACAAGAATACGATACTATCATTGCGATTTGTCGGACGCTTTTTATCAATAAAATGAAGGATTACGGAAGCGCTTGGCGCATTTTGAGATTACCTTCTTTAACCGATCAAATTTTCATCAAAGCACAGCGTATTCGAAGTTTGCAGGAAAATGAAGTACGCAAAATTGACGAAGATGAAAAAGGAGAATTTATCGGCATCATCAATTATTCGATTATGGCTTTGATTCAACTGGAATTGGGCGTTGCGGATCAACCCGATTTGAATACCGAAAAAGCAACAACCTTATACGATGCAAAAATTAAAATCACCAAAGATTTAATGGAAGCTAAAAATCACGATTATGGTGAAGCTTGGCGTGAGATGAGAATCAGTTCGCTGACCGATTTAATTTTACAAAAACTACTGCGCGTCAAACAAATTGAAGATAATAAAGGCAAAACCGTTGTATCAGAAGGGATCGATGCGAATTATCAAGACATGATTAATTACGCTGTTTTCGCTTTGATTTTGATGAAAAATGCCGATTAATTTTTATAAATAACGTTATATTTACGACTGCAAATACAAACTTATGAAAAACGTATTGGTTCAATTTTCAAGAATTTTTGTTGGATTATTATTTATCATTTCGGGTTTAATCAAACTCAACGATCCGGTTGGATTTTCGTATAAACTCGCGGAATATTTCGGAGAAACCGTATTGAATTTACCGATATTCATTCCATTCTCACTAGCCATTGCGGTATTTATTGTCATTTTTGAAACGGTCTTGGGTTTTATGTTGCTCATCGGTTTCAAACCAAAATTTACGATTTGGAGTTTGCTGTTGATGATTGTGTTTTTTACATTCCTTACTTTCTATTCCGCCTATTCCAATAAAGTAACCGATTGTGGTTGCTTCGGTGATGCTTTAAAACTCACACCTTGGCAATCGTTTACTAAGGATGTTGTTTTGCTATTTTTCATTTTGATTTTATTCTTGAATATCAAAAAAGTAAAACCGCTTTTCAATGCGAATTTCCGCAATGCGTTGGTAAGTTTGACGGTTGTTTTATGTGCTTTTATGGGTTATTGGGTTTTGTATCATTTGCCTTTGAAAGATTTCAGAGCCTATAAAGTAGGAACGAATATTCAAAAAGCAATGGAAGTTCCGGAAGGTGCACCAAAGTCTGTGGTGGAAATGGTTTTTGTATACAAAGTCAATGGCGTCAACAAAAACTTCACTGAAAAAGATTTGATGAATATACCCGCAGGTGCCACATTCGTTGAGCGAATCGACCACGTCATTTCCGAGGGTTACAAACCGCCAATCCACGATTTTTCGATGGAATTAGACGGTTCAGATTATAAAGACGAATTGCTTCAAGAGCCTAAATTACTTATGTTTGTAGCTTATGACTTAGCCAAATCCGATAAAAAAGGCATGGAAATTTTAGAAGGAATCCATCAGAAAGCCAAAGCCAAAGGCTATAAAGTAATTGCGATGACCGCTTCAGGTGCGGCAGAAATTGCAAAAGCAAAAAAAGATTTCGGATATACTTTTGATTTTTATTTTTGCGATGGAACAACACTCAAAACTATCGAAAGAGCCAATCCAAGTATCGTGATTTTAAAGAAAGGAACGATCATGCAAAAAGTTCATTATAACGATAGCGCACTTTTAAATTTATAAATTACTCACAACGATGGCTGAAAATAGTACCACACAAAAAAGAAGTCAAAGCAGAATAAGCGTTGAAAGATCAAAAAGAGAAAGAAAAAGCAGAAACAATAGAATTATTTTATTTTCTATAGTGGCATTTTGGGTAGGATATTATATTTTAAATTATGTCGCAGCATTAGAAAAACCACCCATTGGAGCCACCTTCAATATCGTTTTAGGATGCACTATTATTGCCGTTTCTATACTCATTCTTTTATACACTATAAAAAAACAGTATTTTCCTAAAAAAAGAAAAAGAACAAAACACATCTTTCTTGATGATCTCTATGATAACGAAAAAAATCCAAAAGAAACTAACGAATAATTTATCTTTTGAATTGCCTCATTTTCAATCAAAAATTGAAGTTGAAAAATCATAACATTATTTTATGATTGTTTCTTCGTGTGATGCTTAAATTTGCCCATTAAAACTTTACTTATGAAAAAAATATTGACTTCAGCAATTGTTATCATTGCTTGTATTGCAACATTTTCGTTTACCAATAAACAACCCGGATTTTCAAAAGAAGCTTTAAATGAAAAGTTGCTAAGTGCAAATGATGCCCAGGTTTCCTTTCAAGAAGTGCTCTCAAAACACCAAGGAAAAATCCTAGTAATCGAATGTTGGGCTTCGTGGTGCGGCGATTGCGTCAAAGCAATGCCAAAAATGAAAGCACTACAAACTGATAATCCAAACGTCGATTATGTTTTTATTTCTATGGATAAAACCGCTGATAAATGGAAAGCCGGCATCGAGAGACACGAACTCAAAGGCGATCATTATATGGCCAATGACGGTATGAAAGGTGTTTTTGGAACTGCCATCAATCTCGATTGGATTCCACGTTACATCATCGTCGATAAAAAAGGAAAAATCGTAGTGTATCGCGCCATAGAAACAGACTTTGATAAAATAAAATCGACTTTAAAATCCCTAAAATAATGAGACAAAACATCGTCGCCGGAAACTGGAAAATGAACAAAAATGCAGAGCAAACCGAAGATTTACTCAACGCATTAATCGATAAATTGCCAACTGACAAATCGGTTGAAATTATTGTCGCCCCAACTTTTATCAACCTCGCTTCAGCCGTAGATCATTTAGAATTTACCAATATTGGCGTGGCGGCGCAGAACATGCATCAAGACGAAAGTGGCGCATTCACTGGAGAAATTTCGGCTGATATGCTCAAAAGTATTGGTGTAAACACTGTGATACTAGGGCATTCTGAGCGACGTGCGATTTTCCATGAAACTGATGCGATTATTGCTGATAAAGTCGATAAAGCCTTGCAACATCAAATGCGCGTGATTTTTTGCTTCGGTGAAGAACTCAAAGACCGCCAAAGCAACCAACATTTTAATATCGTTGAGAACCAATTGCGCGACGGTTTATTTCATCTAGACAAGGCCGCTTGGGAAAGTATCGTACTCGCTTACGAACCCGTATGGGCTATCGGAACCGGGGAAACGGCAAGCCCGGAACAAGCACAAGAAATGCACGAATTTATCAGAGAAATTGTTCTAAAAACATACGGAAGCGATATTGCGGAAGATGTTTCAATCTTGTATGGTGGCAGCGTAAAACCCGATAATGCCAAAGAGATTTTTTCAAAACCTGATGTCGATGGCGGATTGATTGGTGGAGCAGCTTTGAAAGCGGAAGATTTTGCTGCGATTGTTAGTGCTATCTAAAACATAAAAATTACTATTATTAATAGAGATTTGACAACATTCAAGTCTCTGTTTTTTTTAAATAAATACCATGTCAAACGTCTATTTAGGTTACCATTTCACCATCGAGCCCAAAGAATTAGGTTCAGAAATTCTGATTGCCGAATTGGGTGAATTGCCTTTTGAAAGTTTCGTTGAAAGCGAATTTGGCGTCACGGCTTACATTCAAAAACAATTGTGGTACGAAACCATTTTAGAAGATTTATTTCTGTTGAATTCTCCTCAATTTACGATTTCCTACACGATTGAAGAAATCGAGCAAGTCAATTGGAATGAAGAATGGGAAAAGAATTTCGAACCTATCGATGTAGACGGAAAATGTCATGTTCGTGCACCATTTCATCCAAAAACCAATGCCGAATTCGACATTGTCATCGAACCTAAAATGAGCTTCGGAACTGGTCATCACGAAACCACACACATGATGATTCAACATTTGCTCGAAACCGATGTGACCGCAATGAAAGCTTTAGATATGGGTTGTGGTACCGCAATTCTAGCGATTTTAGCGGAAATGAAAGGCGCACAACCTATCGATGCGATTGATATTGACAATTGGTGTTATTTAAATTCCATCGAAAATGCAGAACGCAATAACTGTCATCACATCACAGTTTACGAAGGCGACGCGGCTTTGTTGACGGATCAGAAATACAACCTAATTATTGCCAACATCAACCGCAATATTCTGCTCACTGATATGCAAAGTTATGTGAATTGCCTGCTGCCAAATGGTATCCTTTTACTCAGCGGGTTTTACGAAGAAGACATTCCGTTTATCGATGCATCATGCACGGAAAAAGGATTGACATTTGTGAAAAAATTCCAAAGAAACAATTGGGTTTCATTGAAATACGTAAATTAGCACTACAAAATTTCGGACATGGCCACCATAGAAAAAACACAACAGGAAACCTCGGTCTTAGAAGCCGTCGGTGTCAATAATGAAATCGTTTTGTATAACGATGATATGAACACTTTTGATCACGTCATCGATACATTAATTCGGGTTTGCAAACATACTTCAGAGCAAGCCGAACAATGTGCGATATTGGTACATTATAAAGGAAAATGCACGGTGAAAACTGGTTCGTTTGATGAATTGAAACCGCAATGTACTAGTTTATTAGAAGCGGGTTTGAGTGCAGAAATTATTTAGGTTGTTGTTTTTTAGAAGCTAATTACTTCGTCAGTTCGCTCTTTAGGAGCTCGGGTCCCGCTATCATTCCAATCTTGTCATTGCGAGCTTGCGAGGCAATCTCCCAATGCCAAGGATTTTCCCTTCTATCGGGGCTAGGCAATCCGTAAACTTTGGGAATTAGTTATATAAAATCCAAAGCGAAGCGTGTCTAAAGCCCATAGGGCGTGTCCAAAGCGAAGCGTGTCTATATTAATGCGGCAAATGATCCTTCACCAACCCATAAATAAAAGTGCCCAACAAAGCACCAATCAAGATTAAAATTACCGGTAGAAATCCTGCACCAAGAAGTATAAAAATCGGTCCAGGGCAAGCGCCTACCAACGCCCAACCCAATCCGAAAAACAAACCGCCAATCCAATAGCGGAACGAGCCTTTTTCTTTATCGGCAATTGTAATGACCTCACCATCGGAATTTTTGATTTGCTTTCTTTTGATGATTTGCAACCCAATCACACCGGTGGCAATAGCGACCATGATAATGCCATACATATGAAACGATTGAAATTGGAACATTTCATAAATCCGATACCACGAAACGGCTTCTGATTTTGTGAGTACAATGCCAAATATAAAACCTACGAGAATAAATCTTAGTGTCTTCATCATTAAAAAATTAAAGGGAAAATAAAATGCGCCATGATGAGTCCACCAACAAAAAATCCGATGACTGCTTTGAGCGATTGGCGTTGTAAATTACTCATTCCTGCAATTGCGTGACCTGATGTGCAACCGCCAGCATAGCGTGAACCGAAGCCAATCAACAAACCACCGATGAGCAATATTAAAATCATTTTTGGCGATTCGAATGCAGTCATTGAAAACATAGCGTCAGGCAATAATTTACCGTTGGGTGCGTCGATATGCATCGCTTGCAATTGCGCTATGGTTTGCGGATTGATATCGACATTCGACGGGTCGCTCATAAAATGCACAGCTACAAAACCGCCTATCATCGCGCCTAAAATAACCATCAAATTCCAATATTGTGATTTCACATCGAAGCGGAAAAACTCAGCAAACTTACCACCACCGGCTAATGTGCATAAGCTTCGTAGGTTTGAAGACATACCGAAAACTTTTCCAAAATAGTTGAGCGTTAGCATGATGATTCCGATTAGAAAACCGGTAATCGCCCAATGCCAAGTATGAAATAGAAAATCCATAGGTTTTGTTTTTTACAAATTTAATAATTCAATTGATTTATAAGCTTAAATATAAATAAACTAGTATTTTTGATTCAAAATTGACAAAAATTTTATGAAGAAGTTTTCGATAGAAATCCGGTGGGCCATTCAGTTCAGCATCTTCACTTTGGTTTGGATGATTATAGAAAAAAGTGTTGGACTGCACGACCAATACATCGCCAAGCAAGCAATATACACCAATTTGTTTGCGATTATTGCCATTACGATTTATGTGTTGGCGTTGCTCGACAAGAAAAAAAATTACTACCAAGGCAAAATGGATTGGAAGCAAGGATTCCTTTGCGGATTGGTGCTGTCTTTTGTGATTGCGGTTTTGAGTCCAATGGTGCAGTATATCACCTTCACTTATATTACGCCCAATTTCTTTGCGAAGATTACTGAATATGCCGTTTCGCATAAGATTCAAACCCAAGCACAAGCTGAAACTTTTTTCAGTATGAAAAGCTATATTTTGCAAGGAATTTTTGGTGCTTTATCGATGGGTGTAATAACTGCGGCTTTGGTTGCGTTAGTAGTAAAAACAAAAGACACTAATGAAAAGTAAATTTTTAATATTCGTTTTGTTTTCGATGTTGTGTTCGTGTGTAAGCACCAAATCGACATTGAAAAATGTGGATGATCATGCGCTGATTCCTAAACTCAATTCTAACAATGTTTTTGTGATTACGGAATACAGCAAAGATTCGAAGTATGGTTATGACAAAGATTATCCTATTAATGTTTTTTATAAAAATACCAAAGACGAAAATAGCAATCAAGAGCGGTATTTGAATGCTTTGGCCGGGCCGAAAGGCGAAACCATCACTTATAAAAAAGTAGAAACTTGTTGTCCGTTTCCTACTAAAAACATTGAAATTGGTGTCGGTTTGATTGATGTCTATGAAATTACTTGGTCAGGTCAGGCAACACCTATTCGATTGCATTTGAATTATTTTGAAAGAGGTGCTTTGATGGTTCCTGTGGGCTTGACTTTGAAAAAATAGTTGTTAGTAACAAATTGCCCTAGCCCCGATAGAAGGGAAAATCCTTGACATTGCGCCGTAAGCATTAAACAGATTGCTTCACTCCGTTCGCAATGACAAGATTGGAATGATAGCGGGAAACAGCTCCTCACCCTCCGATTGCGCTCAAGGAAACAAATTAGTAAAAAACTTAAAATATTATGAAAAAAATAGTGTTCCTTTTTCTTTTCATTCCTTTCTTTGGAATGGCGCAAGATTGGCAGGATATTTTGAATCAAGTGAAAGACCAACTCAATAAGGTGAATACAGCCGGAACTGTTGATATTGCAGGCGGTTTGAAGGAAGCGTTGAACAATGGCATCACCAAACAAGTGACGAAACTTACGGCGACCGATGGTTTTTATAGAAATGACATGGTGAAGATTTTGTTGCCTGCAGAATTGCAAAAAGTGGATAAGACCTTGCGAAAAATGGGTATGAGTAAATTGGCGGACAGTGGTATCAGATCGTTGAATCGTGCGGCCGAAGATGCAGTGAAAGAAGCCACTCCAATTTTTGTAACAGCGATTAAAGACATGTCGTTTTCCGATGCGAAGTCGATACTTTTGGGTAAAGAAACAGCGGCGACGGATTATTTGAAAGGTTCAACTTCGACTGCTTTGTATGCGAAGTTTAGTCCCGTAGTACAGCAATCGATTGGAAAAGTGGGTGCGGATAAAATTTGGGCATCGATTATCAAGAAATACAATACGATTCCGATGGTTTCTAAAGTCAATCCTGACATTACAGATTATGTGACGAACAAATCGATGGATGGTGTTTTTAAGATGATTTCGGTCGAAGAAAAAGATATCAGAACGAATTTGAATTCGAGAACTTCAGATTTATTGAAAAAGGTTTTTGCGATGCAGGATAAGAAATAGGGTTGAATCGAAAGAACAAATCCACGGTTAAACGATTACACGATTCAACTTTTTCAAACCTTAACACAACTTCAACAAATTAATAACATAGGTTTAACTACGATGCTGCATTAATAACCTGACATTTGTAATGTAATAAAAGGTTTTTATTATTTTGGTTTAGAGTTAGTTTAATAGGAAAGTCAC
This sequence comes from Flavobacterium sp., assembly GCF_031411595.1. Taxonomy (GTDB): domain Bacteria; phylum Bacteroidota; class Bacteroidia; order Flavobacteriales; family Flavobacteriaceae; genus Flavobacterium. Next base: position 166,672 of record NZ_JANOBI010000035.1, read on the forward strand.
GTTTTACGACGTGGCTTTTTTTTATGCAATAGTTTGAAGGAATGTGATTGCGTTTTGGTTGAAAATGGACGATTGTTCTACATTGACTACGTGACCGCATTGCGCTACTACCAATAGTTTGGAAGATTGATGCGCTTTGACAACTTTTCGAATCGATGGCAAAAACATATAATCCTCATTGCCCATGATGTAAAGTGTCGGAATATTCAACGTAGTTTGTCGGAACTTTTTTAGAATTGGGTTGATTTCGGTGGTGAGTTGATACCACTTCATAAACTCTTTTTGGCACAATTTCTTAGCTTCATTGATGAACAGCAATCGTGATTGTTTGTGGTTGTTTTTGGGCATAATCACAAAGGCAAAAAAGGTATAAAGCCACAGATATGGCAAAACATATTGAAACAGACTTCCAAGTTTCATTAGTATTTGGGAACGGAAATTCATTTTCAAAATAGCACCGCCTAGAATCATACTTTGCACGCGTTGTGGGTTGGTTTCAGCGAATTGACGGATTAAAATGGTGCCCAGAGATATGCCTACGAAATGTGATTTTTGGATTTTCAAATGATCTAAAACTTCAAGAATATCGTTGGCTAAGAATGGAAAAGTGTAGTGTTTTGGAACAAATTCATTCACATCAACTTTTGAATTGCCATGTCCGCGCAAATCTAATAACAACACATTATAATGCTTTTGAAAGTCGCGAATTTGTTTGAACCAAATCGAGGAACTTCCACCAGCACCATGCACAAAAGTGACCCATTGGCTGCTTGATTGGTTTTGGTATAAAGTGTAATGAATCAATTTTGTTTTTTATAAATGTAGGAAGAAAGAAAATAGCGCATTAGAGTTTGTGGTGTAGTTGTTTGAAGTATGAAAATGCTTTAAGCAATCGACTGCCGTACCAAGAGAACATTTCTCCGTCGACGAAAATGGTTTTGGCGTGGTGTGTATAGCGGCCTATTTCGAAGGCATCTTCGTCTTGAAACGGGAATGGCTCTGATGATAAAAGCACTAAATCAGGATCGCCTTCGAGACGCATTCTTCGGATGTCAACTTCGGGGTAACGGCCTTTGTCTGTGTAGATGTTTTGAAAATGATTCAACTTTAAAATTTCATTGATGTAATTATCAGAACCCGCAACCATATATGGGTTTTTCCAAATATAATAAGCTACTTTTTGAATCGGTTTGTCTTTGATGAATGCTTTGAAATCTTCCAGCGCAAAAGCGAGTTTATCATTCCACTTTTGGGCTTCTGTGCGGCAATTAAACAGTTGCCCGAAGTCCGTAATCATTTGGAAATTGTCTTCTATAGTGCGAATATCTGTTACCCAAACTGGGCATATTTTTTTTAGTTCATCTACAATTTCAAGGGTATTTTCTTCTTTATTACAAATGATGATGTCGGGTTGCAATAATTTGATTTTTTCAAAATGAATTCTCTTGGTGCCACCAACTATTTTTTTGGTGGATTTAAAATGAAAAGGGTGCACACAGAATTTCGTAATCCCAATGATGGAAGCTTCCAGTCCCAATTCGAAAAGCAGTTCGGTTTGTGAAGGCACGAGTGAAATGATTCTTTTTGGGGAAGATTCGAAGGTGTGTTGGGTTCCGATTTGGTCTGTGAGTGTTTTCATTTTTTTTACCGCAAGGAGCGCTAAGGTTTACGCAAAGTTCACTAAGATTTATGGCTCGCAAAGTCGCAGAGACGCAAAGTTTAAATTATAATTCTACTCAAGGTTTTCTTTGCGCCTTTGCGTCTTTGCGAGATTTATTTTCTGTTTAATATTTCCTGCATTTCGCTTTGAATTTTCAGTGCTTCTTCCCTAGCCTTTGGCGCGAAATTACCTCCATTCGATGCGTAGATGATCGCACGTGAAGAATTGATTAACAATCCAATAACAGCATTTATTCCATACTTGCAAACTTCAGATAAACTGCCGCCTTGTGCTCCAACTCCGGGAACCAACAAGAAATTATCGGGAACAATTTTTCGGATTTCGGCGAAGTATTCTGCTTTGGTAGCACCCACAACATACATCAGATTTTGGGCGTTTTTCCAGGTTTTGGAAGTTTCTAGAACTTGCTTATAAAGTTCTTTTCCATCAACATTTAAAGTCTGGAAATCGAAAGCACCTTCGTTGGATGTTAACGCCAAAAGTATGGTGTGTTTGTTTTCGAAAGCGAGAAAAGGTTCGACGGAATCTTTGCCCATATAAGGCGCAACGGTTATCGAATCGAAGTTTAAATCTTCGAGAAATGCTTTGGCGTACATCGAAGAAGTGTTTCCAATATCACCGCGTTTGGCATCGGCTATGGTGAAAATTTCGGGATACTTTTCGTTGATATAATTAATGGTTTTTTGTAATGATTGCCAGCCTTTAATTCCGTAGGCTTCGTAGAAAGCCGTGTTGGGTTTGTAGGCTACTGCTAAATCATGGGTAGCATCGATTATGGCTTTGTTGAATTCGAAAATCGGATCTTCGAGTTGTAGTAAATGCTGTGGAATTTTCGTCAAATCGACATCTAGACCTATGCAGAGAAAGGATTTTTTGAAGTGGATTTGTTCGGTGAGTTCAGTTGTTGTCATTTTGAGTTGCTGAGTGGCTAAGTTAAGGAAAGGTTTTTGGCTCGCCAAGACGCTGAGGCGCAAAGTTAGGAAAAAGGTGGTTTAGAATTCAATTGCCCTAACCCCGATTGCAACGGTATCCTTTTGTGGCGGTGTTTACTTCGTCAGTTCGCCAAGGCTCGGGTGACACAAAAGATTTAGTGGATAGCGGGATTAGCTCCTAAAAAAAATGCCACACTTTAAAACGTATGGCATTGGCATTTTCTATTAAAAAACCTCGCTGGCTTCTTTGAGTTTTTCCATGTTGTTGACCAATTGCAATTCATCTACAATCTTTTGAATATCGCCATTCATGATGTTTCCTAAATCGTATAACGTCAAGCCTACGCGGTGATCAGTGACACGACCTTGCGCGTAATTGTAGGTGCGAATTTTCGCTGAACGGTCGCCTGAACTAACCTGCGACGTTCTTTTCGTAGCATCTTCTTCTTGCTTTTTCGCCAATTCCTGTTCGTATAAACGCGAACGTAAAACCGTCAAGGCTTTGTCTTTGTTCTTATGCTGGGATTTCTGATCCTGACATTGGGCTACCAATCCAGTTGGAATGTGCGTCAAACGAACAGCCGATTTTGTAGTATTTACCGATTGTCCGCCTGGTCCTGAGGAACAGAAAAAATCAACACGAACGTCATTCATATCAATTTGCACGTCGAATTCTTCAGCTTCGGGTAAAACCATAACCGTTGCAGCAGAAGTGTGTACTCGACCTTGCGTTTCGGTTTGCGGTACACGTTGTACGCGATGTACGCCCGCTTCAAATTTTAAGGTTCCGTAAACATCTTCGCCGGTCACTTCAAAAATAACTTCTTTGAAACCACCGGAAGTACCTTCATTCATATCAACCACAGAAGTTCTCCAGCCACGACCTTCGCAATATTTGGTATACATTCTAAACAAATCACCTGCGAAAATACTGGCTTCATCGCCTCCGGTTCCGGCACGAATCTCGACCATGACGTCTTTAGCATCTTCGGCATCTTTTGGAATCAACATGAATTTGATTTCTTCTTCGAGTTCGGGCAAACGTTGTTTGGCTTCTTCGAGTTGCATTTTAGCCATTTCTACCATTTCTGCGTCGCTGCCATCGGCAATGATTTCGTTGGCTTCTTCGATATTGCCTGCTAAATTCACGTATTCATCGCGCTTTTCTGCTAAGGCTTTTAAGTCTTTGTATTCTTTATTGAGTTGCACATAACGCTTTTGATCGGCAATCACATCGGGTTGAATAATCAAATCCGAGATCTCGTCGAAGCGCTGTTTTACTATTTGCAGTCTGTCTAACATGTCTAATTTTCCTTTTTTTGGTGTGCAAATTTAAGCAAAAATATTGTAGTTTTTTGAATTTCGATTTGAGATTTTTTTAGGAGCTAATCCGGCTATACAATGCAATCTTTTGCGCCAAACAATGGCACAAAAGGATTTCCTTTTCTATCCGGGCTATTGGCATTTTTTTCCTAATATTGTATCATCAAAAATTGAAAAATATCTTTCTTATGAAATCGAAGATTCACGAATACCAATTAAAATTTAAAAGCATGAGTAAAAAAATAATGCTATTTCTTACCGTTACAACATTAATGATTTCGTGTAAAAAACCTCAAAAAGAAAACAAACTCGAATCCATGAATTGGCTGATCGGCACTTGGGAAAACAAGTCAGATGAAGGCAACATGATAGAAACTTGGTCAAAAACCAATGACAGTTTGTATGTTGGCGGCAGTTATTTCATTAAAGAAAAAGACACTTTACATTCGGAAAGTATCGAATTGACTCAAAAAGCCAATACAATACTTTACATTCCAACAGTGAAAGGCCAAAACAACAACCAACCGGTTCCATTTCAATTGACAAAACAAACGCCAAAGCAATTGGTGTTTGAAAATCCGAAGCACGATTTCCCGCAAAAAATTATATACAATCAAATCACAGCAGACAGTTTGGTCGCTACGATTTCAGGTATGCAACAAGGGAAAGCTAGTTCGGAAAGTTTCTCGATGAGGAAAAAATAAAACCACTACCAACGAATGTAATAGTGGCTTAGATTTTTTTACTGCAAAGAACGCTAAGATTTACGCTAGGTTCGCTAAAGAAATGTTGACAAAAACCTCGCGGGCTTTACGTAACCTTTGCGCACCTTGCGGTTAATTTTTTACTGCACAGCTAACAAAGCATTAATATTCCCATAACCAAATTCAGGGTCTTTATTTGGGTAAAAATTGGACGATTGGCGCATTTTTGTCAATACTTGATCTCTTGTCCAACTTGGATTTTTGGCCCAAACCAAAGCGGCAATGCCGGCTGTGGTTGCAGTGGCTACTGATGAACCACCAACATAGTCCGTTTGGGTGTCATAATAACTATTTACCGGAACGCTGTTTCCTGAAGTCGCACGTTGCATCACAATGGTAAAATCAATTTTGTTTCCGGTGTGACAAACGTCGCATTTTTGATAAGTATTTCCTTCTTTCACTCCGGTAACCGCCACAACTTCAGGCATCCAAGCTGGGAAAATAACACCCACAAAAGTGGTGAAACTAGTTGACGTTCCTCCTGCACAAAAAATGAGTTTTCCTTTGCTGTAGGCATATCGGATGCCATCTTCAATTTTTCCGACAGAGAAAACATAGCCCATCGACATTGAAATGATTTTCACATTCGCATTATTTCCTAAAGCTGTAAATGCTTTTTTAACGCCTTCTTGTTCTTGATATCCATCCAAAACTACATTAGCAGCGGCGCGATAGATTATTAAATTAGCGTTGTAAGCCACACCAACCGGCAATCCGTTATTATTTCTTGGTGCTGTAGCTACAGAACACATACTGGTTCCGTGTCCGCATTGGTCGTTTGGACCATCGGTTGTGGTGCTCCAAGGCCAAATGGAATCAACATAAACTCCAAATTTTTGTACGGTTCTTCCTGAAGAATTTCCTGTATTAAAACTCGAACCCAACAACGTTTGATTTGGAGAAAGTCCGGTATCTACAATTCCGATGGTAATACCGCTACCACTACTGAAATTCCATGCATTTGGAATATTGTGTTGGTAGAATGTCCATGGTACTTTGGCGTTGGGTGTTATAGTTGTGTAATTCGAAGCACTTAAAACTTCAGATTCGTAACCGCAACCTGATGAACCCGAGCTCGATGTAGAACGCATCATTCCATTTTTGATAGCAACGTATTTATAATCTGCGGGTTCTATATAGCGAATAAATTGGCTCTTTCTTAAAGCGATAATCGTTTCTTGTTTTTTAATAATTACGTTGATGATATTCAAATATTGGTCTGAAGAAATCAAGATTTTATCTAAAGAAACACCTTCATACTGTTGAATAATCTTAAGCAACTGGTTTTGAATGGCTGTACTGTTACTAGATTTAGATCGATCAAAATCATTTTTTGAATTACCAAAACCAATAGAAACGATATTGTTTCCGTGAACAGTTGCGCTCCAAACCAAATGACTTGAAGCATCTTTCCAATTGAAAGTTCCTTTGGTATTAATCGCATTGTCTATCTCGGTATTGACTTGCGTGGTTGTTAATGGTTCTTTTTGAGCAGGATCAATCGTAATTGTATTGGGCTCCGAATCGTCTTTAGAACAACTCGCTACAAACAATAAAAGCATACTGAATTTTAATAATTTTTTCATCATAATAGATTGATTATTAGAGTTAGTATAGCGAATATAGTAATAAATATTTTTGATTTTCAAAATGTTAATAAAAGAAGTAAACATAGAATGAAAGACCAAACTATTTTAAAATTCACATTTTGTATTACCTTTGCGCTCCTATGCTAAAAACAATTAACATCCTCAACAAAAGAGCGCGTTTCGATTATGAAATTCTGGAAACCTACACCGCCGGAATCGTATTGACAGGAACCGAAATCAAATCAATCCGTTTGGGTAAAGCCAATATCACGGAAGGATTTTGTGAGTTTAGTAATGGGGAACTTTTCGTTATTAATGCCTATATTGAAGAATATGCTTTCGGAAATCAATTCAACCACAAAGCCAGAAGCGAGCGTAAATTACTATTGAATAAACGGGAATTGAAAAGTTTGTTCAAAAATGTGCAAGCTAAAGGATTAACTATTATTCCTGTAAAATTGCATACCACAGAAAAAGGATTGGCCAAACTCGACATCGCTTTATGCCGCGGAAAGAAAACTTATGACAAACGCGAATCTTTGAAAGAGCAAGATACCAAACGTGATTTAGATCGCATTAAGAAAAACTTTTAGAAAGAAAGTTTTTTTTCAATAAAATATGACTAAATTTGTCATGACAAAAATAATTTTTGATGAAGAATTTATTAAAAAATGCCCGAGAACAAAAAGGATTTAAGACTCGTGAGTTGGCACATCTCATGAAAATTGATCAAGCCTTAATCAGTAAATTTGAAAACGGCTCCAGAAAACCAACGCGAGAACAAGTAGCAAAACTGGCTCAAATCTTAGGTATCGATTATGAAACTTTACTCATTTCATGGCTTAAAGAAAAAATTTTATACGAAATTGGTGATGATGAATTCGCATTAAAAGCAATGCAACTTGCGGAAGAAGAAATCAAGTATCACGCGAATTTCACTCGTCAACCACTTTCAAAAAATTTGAAATCGTTGCTTGACGAAATTGATGTCATCAAGAAAAAACTCGATAATTTAAGACAATTGGATAGTTTTAGAATTGCACAGGCTTTAGAGTTAGAGTACACTTTTGAAAGCAATCGTATCGAAGGCAATACCTTAACCTTAAGAGAAACCGATTTGGTGGTCAATGAAGGCTTGACGGTTTCCGGGAAAAGTATGCGCGAGCATCTAGAAGCCATCAACCATCAAGAAGCCATTGGTTATATCAAACAACTTATCGAACGTAATTTTTCACTCAACGAACGGGAATTGCTGACGATACACAATCTTATTCTTAGAGGAATTATGCCTGAAGATGCCGGTCGTTATCGAAAAGTGCAAGTGATGATTCAAGGCAGCAGCCATATGCCACCACAACCACATTTGGTTGCCAAAGAAATGGAAGAGTATTTTATTTGGTTTGAATCGAATAAGAATAAATTGCATCCGATTGTTTTGGCCGCAGAAATGCACGAACGATTGGTTACGATTCATCCATTCATAGATGGAAATGGGAGAACTTCTCGTTTGATTATGAATTTGATTTTATTGCAAAACGGTTATGTTATTGCCAACATCAAAGGCGATTATGACAACCGAATGCGTTATTATCAAGCTCTCGAGAAAGCACAGGTTTCGAATAATAAAGAAGATTTTTTGCTCTTTATCGCTCAGATTGAGAAAGAAAGTTTAGAGCGTTATCTCGAAATCATTGGTCAATAAAAAACCCACTTGATTGTGGGTTTTGTTTTTTAATTTTTAATCACTTTTCTTGTCATTGCTTTTTGATTTTTCTCAATGACAATAGTGTAAATACCTGAATCGTAATTTTGAGTATCAATGACAGTTGCATTTGAACTCACCTTCTGATAGATGAGTTTCGCATTGATGTCATACACTTTAATCATTGCATTTTCAAATCCGCTAATTGTAATTTGATCTGAAAACGGCACCGGATAAACCTGAACTGCTGCTTTAGAAAAATCTTCCAAGGCAAGTGTGCAGGTTGATGGCGTTCCTGAAGTTTGACTCAAAGCGCCATTATTTGCCGTCCAATGTTCCCAAGTTCCACCAAATCCGGTTTGCCAATCCGATAATTGAAAATAATTGGTGCCATTCATGGTTCCGGGAACTTTATAAACTTTTACGGCTTCTCCACCTCTATTCCATGTTAAAGGTGAATTGGTTTGGCATACTTCAGGAGCGAATGTATTTTGACAATTCGATTGCAGGAAATAAGCAAACTCTTGATAATTGGGATAATCACCATACACGGCAGCTTTTCCATTGCTATCTATACAAACTGCTACATATTCGTTTGAAGCAATTCCGAAAGAACGCATTCCATAATCTGTAGCCATTTTTCCTAAAAAAGTCACCAATCTTCCTTTTCTATCCGGATTATCAAAATGCGTATCTGTAGTTACATTTTGCATAAAAGGAATATCCAGGAAATCATCAATTCCCAAAGTCACATATTGGTTGTAAGGATTTGAAAGTGCTTCAGCTGAAGTCACTGAGCCGTTTTGTGCTGAAAAATATTTTCCACACAAAATCGCCATTCCTGCGCTCGTTCCGCCAATTGGTGCGTGTTTAACATTCACATGCTGGTTGATTAAATCTTCTAAAGCATTATTCTTGAAATAAGAAACATAGTTATACTGATCGCCACCGGCAAACCAAATCATTTCTGCCTTGGCCACCTTATCCAAAACATAAGGATTCGTTGCGCCTGCAACAGAAGTGATTACTAAAGTTTCTACGGAATTTACCGCTATGCCCAAATCAGTATACAAATAATCGTTATACCCATTACTGCCTGTGCATCTTAAAACTACAATATCCCCGCCATTTGCTTTTTGCAACAACCAACGCATCGCATTATCATGTTCCGTCGCACCACCCATAAGGCAAATACCATTTTCTGTATTGGTCGTAATATTGGTCGAATTTCCGGTAAAATAACTTGTATAGCCTTGAGCCAATAGGACAAAAGGGAACAATAGTGCACTAAGTAATTTGTATTTCATTTTAGTTTTTGTTTTCCAATAAAGGTACAAATCGGAATTCACCCAACTCGTGTTTTTCAAATTGCGTTTCATTTTTGCGAATCAATAGGGTCATAATCTGATTTTCTTCACCTAATGGAATCACCAACCTGCCTCCTATTTTGAGCTGTGCCATCAATGGTTTTGGAATAATCGGAGCTCCGGCAGTCACGATGATACTATCAAAAGGCGCATGATTGGGTAAACCTTTATAACCATCACCAAACGATAAATGCTTTGGTCGAATGCCTAATTTCGGGAGCAATGTTGAAGTTTGCTTAAACAATTCATTTTGCCTTTCCACACTATACACTTTGGCGCCCATCACACACAAAACTGCAGTTTGATAACCTGAACCCGTTCCAATTTCAAGTATTTTATGGTCTTTTTTAACTTCAAGCAATTGTGTCTGAAATGCTACTGTATATGGTTGCGAAATGGTTTGCCCTGCTCCTATTGGAAATGCTTTGTCTTGATAAGCATAATCCTCAAAACTTGAATTTAAAAACAAATGTCTTGGAATTTTTTTAATCGCTTCCAAAACGTGTTTATCGGTAATGCCTTTTTCTTTCAATAATGCTACTAATTGATTTCGAAGTCCTTGATGTTTCGATGTATCTTTCAAAATATGGGGTCATTTATTTAACTGCGTTCAATTCGGCCTTATGGCCTCGAGTCGGTAAAAATAAGAAAGTAATTATGATTTTGAATGTTGCATTTTAAATTTTAAATACACTAAATAATTATCAATTATCAATTATCCATTATCAATTAATTCCTATTTTTGTTCAAAATCCATTTTATGCTAAAAGTCGGTGTTTTAGGTGCTGGTCATCTTGGAAAAATACATTTGAAATTACTACAACAATCCGAAAAATATGAACTCGTTGGCTTCTACGACGAAAATCTTGAAAACGGAAAAAAGATAGCCGAGGAATTCGGATACAAACAATTCAATACCATTGCTACATTGATTCATGCGGTTGATGTTATCGATATCGTAACGCCAACACTTTCGCATTACAAATGTGCTAAAGTAGCCATCAAATCTGGCAAGCATGTTTTCATCGAAAAACCCATTTCGAATACCGTTGCTGAAGCTGAAGAAATTATTGCATTGGCAAATGAATACAATGTCAAAGGGCAAGTTGGACACGTTGAACGTTTCAATCCTGCATTCATTGCTACCAAAGACATGATCGACAATCCAATGTTTATAGAAACGCATCGCTTGGCGGAATTTAATCCGCGCGGCACTGATGTTCCTGTAGTTCTCGATTTGATGATTCACGATATTGATGCGATTTTAAGCGTCGTTCATTCGAAAGTGAAAAAAATCAATGCGAGCGGTGTTTCCGTAATTTCCGATACACCGGATATTGCCAATGCGAGAATTGAGTTTGAAAATGGTTGCGTCGCCAATTTAACATCGAGTAGAATTTCACTCAAAAATATGCGTAAATCACGCTTTTTTCAAAAAGATGCTTACATCTCAGTGGATTTTCTTGACAAAGTTTGTGAAGTAGTAAAAATGAAAGACGCACCAGAAACACCGGGCGATTTCGATATGATTCTTCAAAATGCAGAAGGCATGAAAAAGCAAATCTACTTTGCCAATCCTGAAGTAGCGCCGAACAATGCGATTTTAGATGAACTCGAAACTTTTGCAGATGCAATCATCAACAATACAACGCCAATTGTAACTTTAGAGCAAGGCACGGAAGCTTTGCGTGTGGCTTATCAAATCATTGATTGCTTTAAAAAATAAAATTAAAACCTAAATTTTAAATATGAAAAACATAGCCGTAATCGGAGCCGGAACCATGGGCAACGGAATTGCACACACTTTTGCACAAAGTGGATTTACCGTAAAACTCATCGATGTTTCTGAAAAATCATTAGACAAAGGCATGGCCACCATCGCCGGAAATCTCGATAGAATGGTAGCAAAAGGAACCATTTCTGAAGCCGACAAACTCAAAACCATCGGCAATATTATTACTTACACTGATATTAAAGATGGCGTTGTTGGCGTTGATTTGGTAGTAGAAGCTGCAACAGAAAACGTCGATTTGAAACTCAATATCTTCAAGCAACTTAACGAAGCTTGTTCACACAATACTATCCTTGCCACCAACACTTCTTCGATTTCGATTACACAAATCGGAGCCGTTGTTACGCATCCCGAACGCGTGATTGGCATGCATTTTATGAATCCGGTGCCGATTATGAAATTGGTTGAAATCATCCGAGGTTACAACACTTCGAATGAAGTTACCAAAACCATCATGGATTTATCAGTAGCTTTAGGAAAAGTTCCGGTTGAAGTGAACGATTATCCGGGTTTCGTAGCCAATCGTATTTTGATGCCGATGATCAACGAATCGATTGAAACCTTATACAATGGCGTTGCCGGCGTTTATGAAATTGATACAGTAATGAAATTGGGTATGGCACATCCTATGGGACCATTGCAACTGGCTGATTTCATTGGCTTAGATGTTTGCCTAGCGATTCTAAACGTCATGTACGACGGTTTCAAAAATCCTAAATATGCTCCTTGCCCATTGTTAGTCAATATGGTTCGTGCAGGGAAATTAGGCGTTAAATCTGGAGAAGGTTTTTACGATTACAGCGAAAGTAAAAAAGCGGAAAAAGTGGCAAAAATGTTTTTGAAAAATTAATTATTGATTAAAAAAAATGGCGACAATAGTTCCTTTTCAAGCGGTTCGTCCGACACGTGATAAAGTGTGTTTGGTTACTTGTCGCTCTTATGATGAATATGTGAATGCGGAATTAGCAGCGCAATTGGATTTCAATCCGCTATCGTTTTTGCATGTTTTAAAACCGGCTTTCATCAACCAGCAATCGATTGCTTACGAAAAGAGGTATCGGCAAGTGCATCAAAAATATCAGGACTTTAAAAACGAAATCATTCTTGTTAAAGACAACAAACCTGCGATTTATATCCATAAAATCATTACCAAAACCGAATCATACACCGGAATTATTGTGGGTACTTCGGTTGATGAATACCGCAACGATATCATTAGAAAGCATGAAGACACTATAGCTTTTAGAGTGCGATTGTTGAAAGAGTATATGAAATACTCGGAGTTCAATACAGAACCCGTGCTGATGTCATATCCCGATAATAAAACCATCGAAAATTGGATTTTCAATTGCACGCAGAAATTAGCCGATTTTGAGTTTTCGACCACCAAAAAAGAAACGCATTATTTATGGAAAATTGATGATGTTTTAGAAATCAATTGGTTGCAAAACATTTTCAAAAAAACCGATCATCTTTATATTGCTGATGGCCACCACCGTTGTGAAGCAGCAAAATTATTAGCAGAAGAAAATGACGATCCAAATAACAAGGCGAAAAATTATATGTTGAGTTATTTAATTTCTGAAAACAACATTAAAATCTATGAATTCAATCGACTCATCAAAGACTTAAACGGTTTGTCGAAAAACGATTTTATAAAAAAATTAGATGAAAATTTCATTATTAAAAATCATGATGAACAACCTTTCAAACCTAACAAGCATCAATTCGGAATGTATCTGGATCATCAATTCTACAGCTTGGTTTTGAAAGACAACCATTTTAATACCGTGTTGGATGCTTTGGATACTCAAATTCTATATGATAAAGTATTATTACCGATTTTAAACATCGTAGATTTACGCAACGACGAACGCATTGAATATATTTCGGGAAAGCAATCCATTCAAGATTTAAAACAAAAAATCGACGATGAAGAATTTGAAGTCGGTTTTATATTGTATCCATCTGATATCAATGAAATCAAAGCATTAGCCGATAATAATTTGATTATGCCTCCAAAAAGCACTTACATTGAACCTAAATTTCGAAGTGGTTTGGTGATTTATGAATTATAGTTGAGAAGAAAAAACGAATGTCCATACAAAATAATCTTACACAAATCAAACAATCTTTGCCATCAAACGTGACCTTGGTAGCGGTTTCTAAAACCAAACCTGTGACTGATTTGATGCAAGCTTATGAAGCTGGGCAACGCATTTTCGGCGAGAACAAAATTCAGGAAATGACCGAAAAGCAGGAGCAAATGCCTAAAGATATCGCGTGGCATATGATTGGTCATGTTCAGACGAATAAAGTGAAGTTGATGGCATCGTATGTTTCGCTAATTCATGGCGTAGATAGTTTGAAATTGCTCGAAGAAATCAACAAACAAGCATTCAAAAACAATCGTATTATTGACTGTTTACTCCAAATATACATTGCTGAAGAAGAAACCAAATTCGGGTTGAATGAAACGGAACTTGTTGAATTACTACAATCAGAAACTTTCAAAAACCTCAAGAATATCAAAGTAATTGGATTGATGGGCATGGCAACATTCACAGAAAACCAAACTCAAATTCGAAAAGAATTCCAGCATTTAAAATCCATTTTCGATAACCTGCAACCTACAACTTACAACTTACAACCATCAACACTCTCAATCGGAATGTCCGGCGATTATCAACTAGCCATCGATTGCGGTAGCACCATGGTTCGGATTGGAAGTAGTATCTTTGGCGGAAGATAATTCGACCACGAACAATAACTGAACACTAACCTACTGAACACTGAATACTCATTTTGTACGCAATACTCGACATAGAAACTACCGGTGGACAATTTAATGAAGAAGGCATTACAGAGATTGCTATTTATAGATTCGACGGCCATGAAGTGGTAGACCAATTCATCAGTTTGGTCAATCCTGAAATACCCATTCAACCTTTTGTAGTTAAACTCACCGGAATCAACAATGCCATGCTGCGCTCAGCTCCGAAGTTTTTTGAAGTCGCCAAACGCATCATCGAAATCACGCAAGACTGCATCATCGTCGCCCATAATGCTTCTTTTGATTACCGCATTCTTCGCACTGAATTCAGACGTTTGGGTTACGATTTTGAATGCAAAACGCTATGCACCGTCGAGTTGGCGAAAGTTTTGATTCCAGAACAAACATCCTACAGTTTAGGAAAACTCGTTCGCGCTTTAGGCATTCCAATGGCTGATCGACACCGAGCGAGCGGCGATGCGATGGCCACGGTAAAACTGTTTAAAATGTTGCTCGATAAAGATCTCGAAAAAGTCATTGTCAAAGATTTGATTCAATCGGAAGTTGTCAAAGGCATTGCGCCAAAGTTGCTCGATATTGTCGATAGTTTGCCTTCCAAAACCGGTGTTTATTATATGCATCGCGAAGATGGATCAATCATCTATATTGGTAAAAGTAAGAATATCAAAAAGCGTGTAAACCAACATTTTACAGGAACAACAAACAAGTGTAAAAAAATACAATTAGAAGTGTTCACCGTCACTTTTGATGAAACGGGAAGTGAACTCATAGCTTTATTAAAAGAAAGCCAAGAAATCAAAATCAACCAACCGATCTACAATCGTTCGCAACGCAAAAGCATTTTTCAATGGGCTTTATATGATGAAAAAGACGACAACGGCTACATCAATCTAAAGCTACAAAAAGCCGACGGTCGAAGAAAAGAAATCACCTCTTTTACAACTTTCCAAGAAGGTAAAAACGCGCTTTTCAGAATTTCGGCGGCGTATCATTTGTGTCAAAAACTCAATGGTATTTACGACACAAAAACGCACTGTTTTCAATACACGATTAAAGAATGTGACGGTGCTTGCATCGGCAAAGTTTCACCCGAAGAATATAACAAACGCGTTCAGGAATTCATCGACAAAAATATGTTCGATAACAAAACCATTGTACTGATTGACCGCGGGCGCAACATCAACGAGCGTTCAGCGGTTTTGATTGAAAATGGCATTTACAAAGGCTATGCGTTTTACGATTTGAATTACCAAATTAGAAACATCGAAATCTTAAGAAATATTTTGGTTCACATGCCGAACAATCGCGACACGAGAACGATTATTCAAAGTCAAATTCGAAGAAGCAAAAGTTTAAAGTTGTTGTATTTTTAGGAGCTTTATCCTGCTATCCGCTAAATCTTTTCCTGCTTAAAGAAAGCAGAAAAAGGATATCACTGCTATCAGGGCTAGGGCATTAGTTTCCAAAACAACATAGCGGACTTTGCGATAAACTTTGCGAACTTTGCGGTTAAACCTACAACAGACAAATGAAATACCTAATCACTATAGTCGGACCAACAGCTATCGGAAAAACTGCACTGAGCATTCAATTGGCGCAGCATTTTGGTTGTGAGATTGTTTCTTGCGACAGTCGACAATTTTATCAAGAAATGACCATTGGCACTGCTGTTCCAACTGCTGAAGAATTGGCTGCTGCACCACACCATTTCATTCACAACCAATCGATATTTAAAAATTATACCGTTGGCGATTTCGAAAAAGAAGCAATTACCAAACTCGATGCGTTATTTGCTAAAAATGATTTTGCCATTTTGGTGGGCGGCTCGGGTTTGTATGTTGATGCTGTTTTAAAAGGTTTTGATGATTTCCCTGAAATTCCAATAGCCATTCGTGAAAAGGTTTCCCAACAATACGAGCAAAACGGAATCGAATACCTGCAACAACAATTGCAACAACTCGATTCGGTATACTACGAAAAACTGACAACCGAAAATCCACAAACACTACTCAATCCACAGCGAATGATGCGGTTTGCAGAAGTTTGTTTGGGAACCGGAAAACCGTATTCTTCGTTTTTAAATCAAAAGCAAAACCAGCGCAGCTTCACGCCTATTGTGATTGGTTTAGAAGCTGAAAGACTTGTATTGTATAATCGTATCAACCAACGTGTTGATTTGATGATCCTATCCGGATTGCTTGAAGAAGCTAAAGCATTATTTCCAAACAAAGAACTAAATGCATTGCAAACCGTTGGCTACCGAGAACTGTTTGATTTTTTTGAAAATAAAATTTCATTGCCAGAAGCGATTGAAGAAATCAAAAAAAACACGCGCCGCTTTGCCAAACGTCAATTGACATGGTTTAAGCGAAAAGAAAACACGCAATGGTTTGATTATTTGACGCCATCGAACGAAATCATTCAATATATAGCAACAAAAAAGAGATCAATATGCCAATAACTCCCGATTTTAAATCAATACATTCTCAAGATTGGGAAATCAATTTTATGCAATGCACGCCTAATGGTGATTTGCGTTATACAGAATTGTGCAATTTGTTGCAACTAACAGCTGCGTCACATTCGGAATCTGGCGGGTTTAGTTTTGTAGATATGCAGCAATTCGACCAAGCTTGGGTTTTGAGTAGAATGCGACTTGAAATTACCAAACTCCCGAAATGGAAAGACATCATCACGATCAAAACTTGGATTAACACGCTCGAGAATTCGCGCTCTGTTCGTGCTATGGAAGTTGCTGTGAATGGCGAAAAATGTGTTGGTGCAGAAACGTTTTGGGCGGTTTTTAATACGAAAACACGGCGTCCTGAAGTTATGGCTTTGCCGCATGATCATTGTGAGAAATACCCAAATGACCGAGCCACTTTGCTTCCATTTTCTAAAATCGACATTAACGAAACGCAAGAAATGGTGTTTGAACGACAAGTAGTATTATCGGATTTGGATATAGTCAATCATGTCAACAATGTGAAATATCTCGAATGGTGCATGGATTTGGTGGATGAAGCCATCATTATGAAACCGCAGATTAAGGATTTGGATATGAATTTTTTAAAAGAGTTGTCTTTGAAAGATATAGTTCAAATTCACAAATCGCAAGCTGATAACAAAATGGCGTTTAGCATTACCAAAGACGACAAAGCCGTTTTTGCTTTGGAATTTACAATACAACAGTAAGTTTATGAAACCTAGAATTGAACAACTCGCTGCAAAAAAGCTTATTGGCAAACGAATCATCATGTCATTAGCCGAAAACAAAACTTTTGATTTATGGAAAAGCTTCATGCCGCACCGCAAGGAAATCACGAACAATCTGACATCGGAATTGGTTTCTATGAAAGTGTATCACGAACCGCTGCGATTGGGAGATATGCATCAGCAATTTGAGAAATGGGCTGCGATTGAAGTGACTGATTTTGATACCATTCCCAATGATATGGAAGCGTTTGATTTGGTTGGCGGGTTGTATGCCGTTTTTGATTATAAAGGATTGAATACTGATATTGGCATATTCATTTATATTTTTAAAACCTGGTTGCCAAATTCAGAATACATGCTAGATGAAAGGCCGCATTTTGAAATTCTGGGTGAAAAATACAAGAATAACGACCCGGATTCTGAAGAAGCAATCTGGATTCCTATTAAACTTAAAAGTTACTAAGAACCAAAAAGCCCTAGCCCGGATAGAAGGGAAAATCCTTGGCGTTGCGCCGTATGCGACAAACAGATTGCTTCACTTCGTTCGCAATGACGAGATTGGAATGATAGCCGGAAATAGCTTCTAATCATCAAACCATCAAAATCTTTGCGGCTCTGCGTCTTTGCGAGATTTATTTATTTTCTCGCAAAGACGCAGAGTCGCTATGAAATTGTGATAAAAAAAGCCCTGATTTCTCAGAGCTTTTGTATTTAACTGGCGATTTTATTTTTGACTACCAAACGGAAACCTTCGCCGTGGATGTTGAGTATTTCTACGTCATCATCGAGTTTGAGGTATTTTCTGAGTTTGGCAATGTAGACATCCATACTTCTTGAAGTGAAGTAATTGTCGTCTCTCCAGATTTTGGTTAGTGCTAATTCTCTTGGCATCAAATCGTTTTCGTATACGGCGAGCATTTTGAGCAATTCGTTTTCTTTCGGTGACAATTTGATAGGTTCTTCGCTTTTGAATGTTAAGAAGCGTAGTTTAGAGTTTAGATGAAAACCACCGATTTGAAATTCGAATTTCACGTGATCGGTTTTGACATCGTTGGCTTTTCTTTGGATAATCGCTTTGATTTTCATCAGCAACACTTCTGAGTCGAAAGGTTTGTTGAGATAATCGTCTGCTCCTACTTTGTAGCCTTTAAGCACGTCTTCTTTCATCGACTTGGCCGTTAAGAAAATAATCGGCACTTCTTTGTTTTTCTCGCGGATTTCTTTGGCTAAAGTATAACCGTCTTTATAAGGCATCATGACATCCAAGATGCAAAGATCGTAAGTGTCTTTTTTGAATTTTTCGAAACCTTCCATTCCGTTTTTGGCTAGTGTGACTTCGAAGTCATTGAGCATTAGGTAATCTTTTAGTATCGCGCCAAAATTTTGGTCGTCTTCCACTAGAAGAATTTTTTTGTTTTCTGTTTCCATAGCAATTGGTTTTTTTAGTTGATTAGTGGTAATTTAATTATAAATGTGCTTCCTTTTCCTTTTTCACTTTCTACGAATATCTGACCGTTGTGGTCTTCTACTATTCTTTTGACGTAGGCTAATCCTAAGCCATGTCCTTTTACGTTGTGCAAATCGCCGGTATGTTCGCGATAGAATTTTTCAAAAATTTTCTTTTGAGCGACTTTGCTCATGCCGACACCTTGGTCTTTTATTTTGATGATAACGAAATCTTTAACGTTTTCAGTATAAATGTCGATTTTTGGCTGTTCTGTTGAGTACTTAATGGCGTTGTCGAGTACATTGACGATAACATTGGTAAAATGCACATCATTGAGCAACACTGTAGTTCTATTGGCGCTTAAATGCGTTTCGATTGTTCCTTGTCGGTCTTCGATAATCAGATTCACATGTTCAATAGCTTCTTCTATAATTTCGTGAATGCTGTATGATTCTTTAGTAATTTCTAATTCTCTTTTTTCGAGTTTGGAAATTCTGAGTACATTTTCTACTTGCGCATGCATTCGTTTGTTTTCATCGCGAATCATTTGCAAATAGCGTTGTATTTTTTCTTTGTCATCGATGACTTTCGGGTTCTTAATCGCATCTAAAGCCAAATTGATCGTAGCGATTGGCGTTTTGAATTCGTGTGTCATATTGTTGATGAAATCGGTTTTGATTTCAGAAATTTGACGTTGTCGAATCAATTGGTTTAAAGCGCTTGTGTATGCAATGACAATGACTAGCGTAAATATGATCGACAACAAAGTAATTCCAACGAGCTCAGAAAATAAGAACTTTTGCTTGTGCGGAAAACTGACCATCAATTGGTATTTGTCGTTGCCATCATTATCAGTAAAAACAGGAATAGAATACGTATTTTCCTTATTATACTTAAAGCTATCCGATTGAATTTTAGTTGCTAAACCATTGCTGTAAATACTAAATTCGAAAGGCGTTTTGACATCATATTCGTCGAGTTCTATTTTGAGCAACTTGAAAAGTCTTTCTTTAGAAACACGATCTTGCAATGGTTTTGCAGCGGCGATGTCTTTGAAGAAAATTTCGAATTGCGCATTGTCGAGAATGGCTAATTTTCCTGCTTTCTTGATTTTTACGTCGGGCGTAATTTTTTGTTGCATGCCCGATCTATCTACGTTACCGTTATTGAAAACTTCCGTAACTCTTTTGGATGAAAAGTTTTTAAGTTTTATACTGTCGGATTTCTTATCAAAGAACGAAGATGAAATATTGTAATCTTCAGAAATAATGTTGTTGGAATAGATAATGGTTTCGTTGGTGCGGGAATCTCTTTGGTAGTAGCCAAACTCAAGAAAATCACTTTTCTGTGGCTCTTTTCCAATACTGTCTTTTAGTTTTTTGTATTTATCTATAAAACTAAAAGCTTCTTCCTTTTGCAATTTATCGGCAACATTGCCAATGACTTGCTTTACGTGAAACCTAAACTGTTCTTCATTATTTTTAAACGAAGTGTTGAACCAGTAGACTTGAACGAGAATGATGCCTATTAAGGACAAACTCATTAACAATACAAGCAATCGGAAAAACAATTTATTCATCACATCAAAATTAACATTTTAACATTTAAACGATAAATATATTAACCAAAGATTAACATCTAAAGTTAATTTTATGGATTTGTCAGTTTTTTTAGAATTTTATCCACTTGTAGCTTGGCGCTCGAAAGGTCATTATTATCAATGATAAAGTCGCTTTTGGCTATGCGCATTTCATCAGCCCATTGATTTTTGATTCTGTTTAAAACATCATCTTTGGTAGTTTTATCTCTTGCAATGACCCTTTCAATTCTGGTTTCTAATGGCGCAACTACGGTGATGATTTTGTCGCAATCTTGGTAGCTTCCACTTTCAAAAAGGATGGCAGCTTCTTTAATGACGATAGGATTGTTTTGATGTTGAGTTAACCAATTTTGAAAATGCTCTTTTACGGCTGGATGAATTATGGCATTCAATGCACTTAATTTTTGTGGATTTTGAAATACAATCGATGCCAATTTTTCTCTTGATACTTTATCTTTTTCAATAATGGTTTCTCCAAAAACTACTTTGATTCTGTCTTGAATAATGGGATTATCGAGCAGTTTTTTGGCTTCTTCATCGGCAATGTAAACCGGAATATCCAATGATTTAAAGTACTGAGCTATTGTGGTTTTTCCACTTCCGATGCCTCCGGTTAATCCAATAATTTTTGTCATTTTTTAAAAAATAATTCCGGAAAAGCTGCTTCCGGTTTTTGTTTTAAAACGTTGATTTTGATGAATGATTGTATGAAACCCAATCCGTAACCATTGAATTGCTTCCAAGTGGCCACGATGGCTAACCAGCCTATCTTGAAACTTTTATTTTGAATGGTTGCCGTTATCAATAAAACAAAGAAATAGAGACAATACAATTTCATTAAAAAATCTTGTGCCAATACTAATAAAACTATCGATGCATAGAATCCAATAATAAAAAAAGCAGGAAAAAAATAAGATAATTTACTATGTACCGGATACCAACTGTTGAGTATCGGTCTGGCTTTTCCAAATTTGTTGACTTGATATGAAAATTTATCCCAATCGATTCTTCGTTTGTGATAAACATACGCTTTGGGAAACAACTTGGTTTCGAATCCTAAATTCCATAAACGAATGGATAAATCTGGATCTTCACCTGGGTGAATATGTGCGAATCCACCTGAAGCTTCAAAAGCTTTTTTGGAAATCCCCATATTGAAACTTCTGGGTTGGAATTTATTTAATTTTTCAGATCCACCGCGAATACCACCCGTAGTAAGGAATGAAGTCATTGAAAAATTAATGGCTTTCTGAATATCCGAAAACGAATCTAAAGCTTGATCCGGCCCGCCAAAGCAATCTACATAGTTGACTTGAAAGGCTTTGATAACTTCGCTTAAGTAATTTTTCGGAATGATACAATCGGAATCGAAAAGGATGAAATAATCGCCTTTGGCTTTTTGCATACCAAAATTTCTGGAATCGCCCGGCCCTGTGTTCTCTTTAAAATAATAGGAAATGTTTAATTTCTTTGCATACTTTTCGACTATCGTATCAGATTTAATCGTAGAACCATCTTCAACGATTACGATTTCAAAGTCTTGATTGAAATCTAATTTCGACAGACTATCCAATAACTCATCTGTTTCGTCAGGGCGATTGTATACCGGAATGATAATGGAAAAAAACATATCAATAATTTTAACAAATATAAACTTTATCAAAAACAAAAACCACCGTTAGGGTGGCTTTTGAAAATTCGATAAGATATTAATAATTACTCTTTGTTGATTTTGATTGTGTTTTGCAAATTATTGGAATAAACCTTCACTAAATAAGAACCCGTAGGTAAAGCGTTTACATCGATTTTGGCGTTGATTACATTTGGGCTTTGAACTAAAACTTCCTGTCCTAACATATTATAAATAATCACTTTTGATATTAATTCAGAATAGGAAAGATTTAAGTAATCCTTTACCGGATTCGGATAATATTTAAAATTCGATTTGTCAAAATTATTGTTGCTTAATGTTGGGCTCCATGCCGATACTTGAAACGCTCCATGCACATTGTTGCCGTATTCCCATACCCTTGCATAAATGGTTTCTCCGGGTGTTAACCCTGTTAAATTTAACCTTGAAAAAGCACCAACGCCTTCATCATCACTACAACCAATAACAGTCAAATTATCACATGTACCGATAAATGCATTCATACCCGAATCAGCAAAAGGAGAACCTGGATTGGCTTGAACTTCAATGGTTATTTTTCCATCACCAGGAACAACTGTACTAAACCAAACATCACCGCCAAAACCAAGTGATGCGCATGTCGGATTTGGAGGCCCAATCGTTTTAGTAGCTCCAATATTACTGGCAATAATAGCATGTTCGCTGAAGGTCATCCCCGGAATCAAAGCAACCGCATTATCGCATTCATCATTGGCAATAGCTGGTGGAAGTGTTGTGAATGTATATGGTCCAGCCCAACTACTTGACTCCGTTTCCGAACAAATTGATCTCACATAAAACTCATAGTTGGTTAAAGGAGTCAAATTGGTAACCAAAAGTGGATTATTGCTATTAGGATTGGAAGGATTTCCTACCGGTGGCCCCTCGCCTGCTAATGCCAGATGAACATCCCAACCGATTTGAGTACAAGCTGGTGTCCAAGTTAATTCAGCGTTGATTCCGGTGATGTTACCGGTATCTAAATTGTGTGGTGCTTGACATATAAAACCATCTTCAATGGTAATGTTATAATCTTCGGTTTCACCGTATCCATAATTTGTACATGGATCGATAGCAACGGTATTCCACACATCTCTAATTCTCATTCTGTGCAGTCCTGATGTTGCATTGCAATCTAACACTATTGGAAAAGTGCCGGTTGCATTGGCAGCAATTTCACTTGAAGTACCAACATTTTCATTCAAACTAAAAATACCGTCATCATTAAAATCAATCCAAACAGCAACATTTTGTTGTCCAAAAGTACCTACTGTTACATTGATATCATAGGTCTGACCGATTTGAAGTGAAGCAGTATAATTAGGTTGTCCGACAAAATAAGTAAAATAAGGGTTTACGGGTGCGTTACCCGTATCATTGGCTAAAGTGGTTCCGTTAATTGTGACATTCGAAATCAAATCGCCATCCGTTTTTCCGTTGGTGTAGGTTGGTGCGCAATAGCATTGGCTTGTGTCATTCATCAATACCTCAACAGGATTGCTTGTCGCGCTTACATCACTGCAAGTAACAATGCATTGGTAAGTTGTTGCTGCCGTTTGTGTTGTGATGTAAACGGAATTTGTTGCACCTACAATGTCACTAAAAGTAACACCATCCGAAGAAGTTTGCCATTGATAGGTAACACCAAATCCTGTGGTTTGATTTTCAAGACTTAAATTGAAAGCATAGCTTGCACAAACACTTGTAAAATTTGAAACGGTATTGCCAGGAGTTGGAGCACCATTACAGTGTTCACCTGGCATAAAAGTAAATTTTTGACCTAATAAAAATTGTGTACTAGCAATGTTGTTATTGGCAGTGACTATGGAAGAAGTTGCTGTTGCCGAATCGGGTGAAACGCTTAAAAATGCATTTAAATCATTCAACCCAATGGATGCTGAAAATGCACCAGCGGAATTCATTGTCGGACCATAAACAAATTCAATTTGACCTGTTGTTTCAAATAATCTCATTTTAAAAGAACCGAATGCTGTAGTACTTTGTCCGCCATTTCCACCTATATTGATATTATCCCAACCTATTTCTAAAACTCTGTCTGGTGCAGTGCCTGAAACGGCATACTGAATTGAACCTCCATTTCTATTGTGATCATCCCAAAAAGGAGCAATTAATGGACTTAGCACGGCAGTAAGTGATAATAAATTCGTCCATGATTGGCCACCAATAGCATTTCCTAATCGTATAAAACCATTAGTATTAACACTAAATGTGGTGTAAGTAACACCGCCATAAATAAAATCGAAACCTATGGGTATGCTGTTTTGCGAGCCATCATCACCAACGGCTGCTGAGTTTGTTCCCACAACCGGTGTATAGTCCTCTGTGGATTGACTAAAAATATATTCCGCTACAGATTGTGCATGACTACTAAAACTGTTTAAAACAAAAAGGAAAAAGACTAATGTAATTTTTTTCATAGCATCGTTTTTATTTAATTTTTTTCTAAAGTAATAAAAAATTCGGCACGAAAAGATTTCATATAAAAAAAAGCCACCCGAAGGTGGCTTTTCAATTACTGATTTTAAAAATTATTCTTTGATAACTTTAATCGTTTTCACTTGGTTATCCGCGGTAACTTTTACTAAGTAAGTTCCGCTAGCTAAATGCGACATATCAATTTGAGATTGATTGGCATTGGTTGCTTTAGCCATAACTTCTTGTCCAAGTAAATTATAAATTGCTACATTAGAAATGGTTTTGCTGTAAGACAAATTCAATATATTTTTTACTGGGTTTGGATAAGATTTAAATCCTAAAGCTTCAAAAGTATCGTTACTCAAAGAAGCATCATAAGCTGACAATTGGAAATCACCATCTAAAGATGCACCCCATTTCCATACTCCAATATATAAAGTATCGCCAGGCGTTAAACCTGTTAAAACTGCTTTGGAGAAATTATCTGTACCATCATCATCATTACAACCAACTTCAACTAATGAACCACAAGTCCCTGTAAAAATACTAATCACTGAATCTGTCATTACAGTTCCAGGAGCTGCCGCTGTTTCAACCGTCAAATTACCAGAAGATGGTACAACTACACTATACCAAACATCATTTGATCGGTTGGTTTGACATGCAAAAGTTAAACCTCCTGTTGAAGTTGAACTAACATTAGAACCAACAACTGGCGAAGCATCAAATGTTCCTCCGGCAGTGATTTCAATAGCACCTGTACAATCATCATTAGCTGGTGGTGGTGGTGGTGTTCCTACACAAATATCAAATGTAGTATTTTGCAATGCTGTTGTTGTTGTTGTGTAAACTCTGATATAATAAGTTTGTCCTTCAGTTAAACCTGTTGGTACACTAGCATTTGCATCAGAACAAGATCCAGGTACTAATGTTAAAGTACCACAATCTCCTGTCCATAACGAATGAAATAAATCTGTATTTGCTCCTGCAACATTGATTAAACTAATCGCTTGTACAGTACCAGTAGCTACGAAAGAATACCAAACATCGTCATCTGGTGAACCTCCGCAAGCTAAAGCATCAACTGCCGATGCAGTAGCTCCTGCAACTGTTCCTGAAGTAACAATAGTACAACTAGCATCTGGATTTACAGTCAAAGATTCTGCTCCATCACAATCATCATTAGCTGGTGCTGCTGGTGGTGCTTCACAGGTAATCGCTAAATCGAAAATAGTTGCTGGATCTCCGTTAATCCAACTTCCAATATGGATATAATAGCTTGTTCCATCCACAGAAACAAAAGGAACTGAGACAACAGTTTCACCTGTTCCGGCAGCTGCAATACACGTACCTGGTGCAAAACCTGCACAAGTACCATCTGTACTTGCATAAACTTCAACTTGTGGAGACTCGACCCCTGTTGCAGTTGCTGTTAATGTGATTACTTGTCCATCTCCTAAAAAGGAATACCAAATATCATTTCCAATAGTTCCAACACAAGACGTGCCTGTTCCTCCAGTAGCGCTTTCAGTCGATTGATTGGTTAACACATCACCACAGTTAAGAGCAATGGCATTCGCACATTCATCGTTCGCCGGTGGTGGTGGTGGTGTACCAATACATACATCAAAAGTAACATTCTGATCAGCAAAATCTGTCCAAGAATAAACTCTTAAATAATAAGTGTCTCCTACAGTTAAACCTGTTGGGATACTGGCATTATTATCTGAGCAAGAATTTGGCACTAAAGTCAAACTACCACAATCTCCTGTCCACAATGAATGGAATAAATCAGTAGTCGAACCTACAACATTATTTAAACTGATAGTTTGAATAGTATCGGTGGCAACAAATGAAAACCAAACATCATCATCAGGTGTACCTCCACAAGCGAATGCGTCTACAGCAGAAGCTGTTGCTGCTGTTATTGAAGCAGAAACAATATCTGTACAACTTGCATCCGGATTAACATTTAAAGCAATGGCTCCGTCACATTCATCATTTGCTGGTGGACATGCATAAATAACTTGAGTATCGCTCACAACGTTACAAATAGGAGTATCATCATTTGTGACCGTTAATACCACCAATGTTCCGAATGGATATGGTCCGAAAGTTACCGGACTGGCAGCACCAATAGTTTGAGCAGAACTTCCTTGATCATCTGTTACAGTGATGGTATTGGCAGAACCTATATCAGTAATATCAGCCGTAACTTCAAAAGAAGAACTTCCACAATCGAAACTTTTTGAAAAGGCTACGATTGGTTGTACGCAAGGAGGAATTCCGCATACGAAAGATCTGGTTCTGAAATTTGTATTCCCACCACACAAATCGTCAAGGTGCGTGTAGAAACGTACGACACCTGTTACATCAGAAACCCATGTAACCGGAGTTGTTCCAAAAGTTGCTGCGGTTGCTCCATCATCGGTGCTGATTGTAATAAAATCTGTCGACAATGAGCTGCTAAAAGTATAAGTTTCTCCTGCAACCAGATCCACTAGCGAATATTCGCTCGCATATCCTACCGTTGTCACTACCGTGGCAGTTATACCATCACAAGCGCTTGCAGATACAGTATTGGACGGCCACTGTCCATTATCTGCTACTAAACATTGCGCATTGGCAAATGCAGAAAGTAGCAATGCAAAAACCAATAAAAGTTTTAATGTAATTTTTTTCATATAAATAATTGTTGTTGAGTTAATAATGCCATAAATGTATAAAAAAATAATCGCTATAAATAAAAAAACCACCCGAAGGTGGTTAAAAATTTAAATCAAATTAAAAAAGATTACTCTTTGATAACTTTGATAGTTTTTATTTGATTGTCTGCTGTAACTTTTACTAAGTAAGTTCCGTTTGCTAAATTCGACATGTCAATTTGTGATAGATTGGCATTCGTTGATTTTGCATTAACTTCTTGACCTAATAAATTATAGATAGCTACATTAGAAATGTTTTTGCTGTAAGACAAATTCAACATGTCTTTTACAGGGTTTGGATACGCTTTAAAGCTTGATGTTTCAAAAGTATCGTTGCTCAATAAAGAAGCATCATAAGCTGACAATTGGAAATCACCATCTAAAGAAGTTCCGTATTTCCATACTCCAATATAAATAGTATCACCAGGCGTTAAACCTGTTAAAACTTCTTTTGAGAAATTACCTTCATCACTACTATCATCGTCACAACCAATCTCAACTAACGAACCGCAAGTACCAGAATAAATACTGATTACTGAATCTGTCATTACCGTTCCTGGTGCTGAATTTGTTTCAATTGTTAAACTACCTGAAGCTGGTACAACAACGCTATACCATACATCATTAGAACGGTTGGTTTGGCAACTAAAAGTAGGTAATCCAACTGTTGAAGTAGAGCTAACATTAGAACCTATAACCGGTGAAGTTATAAATTCTCCCCCTGCTGTGATTTCAATAGCACCTGTACAATCATCATTCGCTGGTGGTGGTGGTGGTGTTCCTACACAAATATCAAATGTGGTGTTTTGCAATGCAGTTGTTGTTGTTGTGTATACTCTGACATAATAGGTTTGTCCTTCAGTTAAACCTGTTGGTAAACTAGCATTTGCATCAGAACAAGATCCAGGTACTAAAGTCAAAGTACCACAATCTCCTGTCCATAACGAATGAAATAAATCTGTATTTGCTCCTGCAACATTGATTAAACTAATCGCTTGTATAGTACCAGTAGCTACAAAAGAATACCAAACATCATCATCTGGGGAACCTCCGCAAATTGAAGCATCAACTGCCGATGCAGTAGCTCCTGCAACTGTTCCTGAAGTAACAATAGTACAACTAGCATCTGGATTTACAGTCAAAGATTCAGCGCCATCACAATCATCATTAGCTGGTGGTGTTGCTGGTGCTTCACAGGTAATCGCTAAATCGAAAATGGTTGCAGGATCTCCGTTAATCCAACTTCCAATATGAATATAATAACTTGTACCATTCACTGAAACAAAAGAAGTTGAGACAACAGTTTCACCGGTTCCGGCAGCTGCAATACATGTACCTGGTGCAAAACCTGCACAAGTACCATCTGTACTTGCATAAACTTCAACTTGTGGAGATTCAACTCCTGTTGCTGTTGCTGTTAGCGTTATTACTTGTCCGTCTCCTAAAAAGGAATACCAAATATCATTTCCAATGGTCCCTACACAAGAAGTAGCTGTTCCTCCGGTAGCACTATCAGTTGATTGATTGGTTAATACATCACCACAGTTTAGCGCTATTGCATTAGCACATTCATCATTTGCTGGAGGTGGTGGCGGTGTTCCAATACATACATCAAAAGTTGCAGTTTGTCCAATTGTAGGAGTCCAAGAATAAACTCTTAAATAATACGTTTCTCCGATTACTAATCCTGAAGGTGTGCTAGTATTTGGATCTGAACAAGTATTTGGTACTAATGTCAAGCTAGAACAATCAGCACCTGTCCATAATGAGTGAAATAAATCAGTTGTAGATCCTACGATATTATTTAAACTAATCGTATGAACAGTATTCGTTGCTACGAAAGAGAACCAAACATCATCATCTTCAGTTCCACCACAAGAAGCAGTATCCGTTAAAGAAGCAGTAGCTGCAGTAATAGTTCCGGGAGTTACACCCGTACAAACATTATCAGGATTTACTGTTAATGCAATGGCATTTGTACATTCATCGTTTACTGGCGGGCAACCTACTGATGTTTGATTAGGACTAACCAAAGCACAACCAGGACTTTGATCATTAGTGATAGTTAACACCACTGATGTACCAAAAGCGTAAGGTCCGAAAGTAACAATTCCTGGCGTACCAATAGTTTGTCCTGAGCTCGCTTGGTTGTCTGTAACAGTAACCGTAGAAGCAGAAGCGAAACTCGTAATATCAGCATTGATTGTAAAATTATTGTCGATGCAGTTTGCAACAGTTTCATAAGTTGCAGTCGGTTTACAAATCGATGGGTCTGATAAACTCAATGTAAAATCTCCTTGCTCTGCACCATTACTCCATACTTGAACGAAGTAAGTATCTCCAGAAACCAATGTAGTAAATGATTGTGTTAAAGCAACAGTTAAGTTAGAATTACATCCCAAACTTACTAAAGCATCACATGTTCCCGAATAAACCGCAAAATTAGCAGAAAGCATTGTTCCTTTGGTTACTGTCACATCTACTGTTGGAGATGGAGCAACGAATGAAAACCAAACATCCTGAATAGAACCAAAATTATCACAAGTTGGTTGTGTTGGACTGATATCTCCGAAAGAGTTATCTGAAGTAATAATGGAAGCATCAACATCTACCGCTAAGGCAGTCAAACATGTCTGATTGTATACCGCCGGAGGAGTTACACTGGTACAGGTAACATTCATCGTATACGCACCAGTACTTCCAGAATTAAATCCTTCAACAGCGATGTAATAAGTAGTTGTACCATCAGAGGTAAAAGTTATTCTTGAATTCAGTGTATTGCTCGAGCATGTATTGTCGTCGTCATTACCTGCATAAGCTGTTAAGCTTCCGGGAGCTCCCGTTAAAACTAAAACTGATGTGTCATAACCTGATCCACATAAATCAAGAGTGATCGATTCTTCAGAGCCAGATCCTGTATAGGTGTACCATACATTAGGAGCATCTAAATCAACTCCAAAATGTAAAGTCGGATCAGCCTGATCTAAAGTTGCTGCCGCCGTGGATCCTGTATAAACATTACCACAACTTATAGCTTCGGCATTTGCAATATTGTCATTTGCCTGAGCAAAACTCGTAGCAGAAAACAACAAAGAAATACCCAATAAAAGGTTTAATGTAGTTTTTTTCATTCTATAATTTTTTTTAGTTAATAATTTAGTCAAAAATAGTCATAAAAAAGTAGTTATAATAAAAAAAGCCACCGACAGGTGGCTTTTTAACAAATTGAAAAAATTATTGTTTGATAATCTTTATGGCTTTCACCAAATTTTCAGAAGTGATTTTCACCATATAGGCACCTTTAGCAAGGTTTGACAAATCAACTTGTGAAATAGTAGAAGTTGATGTTTTTGAAAAAACTTCTTGGCCTATTAAATTAAATACTTCAACACTCGTAATGTTTTTATCATATGAAATATTTAAAACATCAGTCACAGGATTAGGATAAGTTTCAAAATTTGATTTATCGAAACCACCAACACCTAATGAAGGGTTTGATAATCTTAAACTGAATGTTCCTTGTTCAGCAAAATTACTCCATACTTGTACAAAATAAGTTTCTCCTGCTGTTAATCCTGTTAATGATTCTGTAGCACTTGTTGTTACATTTGAATTACATGCTGCTGCATATGCCGTTAAAGCACCACAAGCTCCTGAATGTACATTAAAATTAGAAGAAGTCATTGTTCCATTTGAAACAGTAACATCAACAGTACCTTCTGCCGGTGCAACAAAAGAAAACCAAACATCTTGAATAGAACCGAAAAGGTCACAAGTTGGCACTTCAGGGCTAACATCACCATAAGAGTTGTCAGATGTTACATCACTATTGTCAACCGGTACATCAAGTGCAGTAGCACAAGTTTGATTCGCTGATGCTGGTGGAGTAACTCCTTCACAAGTTACATCCATTGTGAATGCACCTGTACTGCCAACATTAAAACCTTCTATTGCAATATAGTATGTAGATGTACCATCAGATACAAAATTCAATCTTGAACGTGTAGTTAATCCTACACCACAAGTATTGTCATCATCATTTCCGGCTACTAAAGTTAAAGCTCCAGAAGATCCTGTATAAATCAAAACTGAAGTGTCATAAGAAGAGTTACATAAATTTAATGTTACTGTTTCAGAAAAACCAGAACCTGTAAAAGAGTACCAAAGATTTGGAGCATCCATATCAGCACCAAAACCATCAGGAGCATTGTCTTCATCTAATGAAGCACCAACCGTATTTCCTGTGTAATTATTACCACATGAAATCGCAATTGCATCAACAAAATTATCATTCAAAGCCGGGCAAGTAACTTGCGTTTGCGCTGGACTGCTAATCGTACAAACTGCAGAATCATCATTCACAGCTGTTAATATCACAGATGTACCATTGTTGTATGGACCAAATGTAAGTAATCCTACACCTGAAGATTGAGGTGAACCACCTTGATCATCGGTTACCGTAATAGCAGAAGCAGATCCTGTATCAGTGATTTCAGCCGTAACATTAAAAGTAGCATCAGGACAATTCGAAACTTTTGCAAAAGTAATCGTTGGCAATGTGCATGGAGCGATACCACACTTAATTGTTCTCAATCTAAACGTATGATTTTCTCCACAAAGATCATCCGCATGCGTGTAGAAACGAACCACTCCAGTAACATCAGCTACCCAAGTTAATGGTGTTAATCCGCTTGTAGCAGCAGAAACACCGTCATCAGAGCTAACCGTGATGTAATCCGTAGCGATAGAGCTTCCGAAAACATAAGTTTCACCGGAAACAACATTCACATTCGAATATTCACCGGCATAACCTGCTGTAGTTATCGTATTTGCAGTAATACCATCGCAAGTCGTTGCGGTGTATGTCGCTGCCGGATACAATCCGTCGGTAGCGCTTAAACATTGGGCCTCACCTATTGCAGACAGCAACATTGCAAAGGCAAAAAGTACATTAAAAGTAATTTTTTTCATTATAAAATTTTTTAGAGTTATTAATAGGCTAAAAGTAAAAAAAATAACCCAAAGAAAAAATTTCTTGAGTTATTTAACGCAATAAGATTATATGCAAATGATTGTTTATTAATATTGAAATGCACCATACTCACTAACTATCGTGAGTTTCTTAGTAGTACTCTTTTCTACCCCACCCACAATTTGAGCGTCAACACCAAACGATTTTGAAATGGCAATAATATCATTGGCGATGGTTTCGGGAACATACAATTCCATGCGATGTCCACAATTGAATACTTGGTACATTTCTTTCCAATCGGTTTTGGATTGCTCTTGAATCAATTGAAATAATGGCGGAACCGGAAACAAATTGTCTTTGATAATGTGCAGGTTTTCTATGAAATGTAAAATCTTGGTTTGTGCACCGCCACTGCAATGCACCATGCCATGAATATCTGTTGGTGTATATTTTTCAAGAATTTTTTTGATGATGGGCGCATAAGTTCGCGTTGGAGAAAGCACCAATTGACCTGCATCTATTGGAGCATTGTTAACCGCATCCGTCAATTGCATTTCGCCCGAATACACCAAATCATCCGGAACCAAATCATCAAAGCTTTCTGGATATTTGTGAGCAAGATTGTGAGCAAAAACATCATGACGCGCTGAAGTCAATCCGTTGCTACCCATGCCACCATTATACGATTTTTCATAATGTGCCTGACCGAAAGAAGCCAATCCGACAATAACATCACCTGATTTAATATTAGCATTATCTATCACATCAGCACGTTTCATACGAGCCGTTACAGTAGAATCTACAATAATAGTTCGCACCAAATCACCTACATCAGCCGTTTCGCCACCCGTAGAATGAATGGTTACACCGTGCGATTTGAGTTCATGAATCAGTTCTTCCGTTCCATTAATAATCGCTGAAATCACTTCACCCGGAATGCGGTTTTTGTTTCTTCCAATGGTTGACGAAAGTAAAATATTATCTGTAGCTCCAACGCACAAAAGATCATCAATATTCATAATCAATGCGTCTTGCGCGATGCCTTTCCACACCGAAACATCGCCGGTTTCTTTCCAATACATATAAGCCAGCGACGATTTTGTTCCTGCACCATCAGCATGCATAATGAGGCAATAATTTTCGTCGTTGGTTAAATAATCGGGAACAATTTTGCAGAAAGCTTTTGGGAATAATCCTTTGTCGATGTTTTTAATGGCTTGATGAACGTCTTCTTTTGAAGCAGAAACGCCGCGTTGTGCATAGCGTTTAGAAGTATCTGAACTCATTTTGTGTTGTGTTGTTGTTGGACAAAGATAATTAGATTATTGGATTATTAGATTGTTGGATTGTTGGATTTTAAGATTAGTTTTCTAGCACTAGTATTTCTACGCGACGGTTTTCATTTTGCTCAAACTCGGATTTTTCGGGAATGGGGTAAATCGGATCGCTGGTTCCAAAGCCTTTGTAGGAAAGTCGTTTTCGATTGATTTTTTGGGTTACGAGATAGTTGTAGATAGCTCGTGCTCGCATCACAGAAAGTTCATTAATGTCGAATACTTTTTGACAACAAATGTGTCCGTGAATTTCGATTTTAAGTTTTGGATTGTCTTGCAAAGCGCATAACAATTCGATTAAAACTGGTCTTGATTTTGGCAGAATTCGCGGCGTCATATTATAAAAGTAGATATTTTTCAATCGGATAACATCACCGCTTTTGGCTAGTTTGAATTGTTCTTCTAACGACAGCGTGTCGTTACTTACAATGGCTTTTCTAACTACTTCTTCTTTTTTTAATTCATACACTATCAAAACTTTACGATTCTCCGACTGCACCTTTGATTGGTCGAAATCTTCACCAAATCCTTTAATTTCATAACCGTCTTTTACTTTGATATTTTTTTCTTTTAAATAATTAAAAACGGTTTTCACACGTTTCAATGAAAGTGAATCGTTGTAATTGTTCGTGCCTTTCCAATCGCAGAAACCATAAATTTTAGACACTTCAATTTTGGGATTGTTGGTGATCCAAGTTTGCAATTGCTGTGTAGCACTATCGTTGAGGTCATGTTTGTCGAAATCGAAAAAGACTGTCATTTTTTCTTGGGCAGAAAGTCCGAGTGGATGCAATAGAAGAAACAAAATAAAAAAGCTAATTTTTTTCATTGCTATCGATTTAATCTGTCAAT
This sequence comes from Flavobacterium sp., assembly GCF_031411595.1. Classification (GTDB taxonomy): domain Bacteria; phylum Bacteroidota; class Bacteroidia; order Flavobacteriales; family Flavobacteriaceae; genus Flavobacterium. The sequence goes on from NZ_JANOBI010000035.1 coordinate 200,847, forward strand.
TGGATACAATCATAATCTCTACACGGCGATTCGCAGCACGTTGCATTTCATCTTTTTCAGGAATCGGATAAATTGGAATTGTACTTCCGAAACCTTTATAAGTCAATCGTTTTTCATCAATTCCATTGGCTATCAAAAAATTATTGATGGCTTTGGCACGTTGTGTCGACAAGTCTAAACGATCGTTGGGCATACAACACAAATGGCCTTGAATTTCAATCTTTAATTTTGGATTTTTTTGAAGCACAACCAGCAATTCATACATCTTTCCTCTAGATTCTGGCACCACAATAAAGGTATTGATTTTAAAATTCAGATTGTCGATTTTAAGTTTTTCGCCAACAGCAGCTTCACCAATTTTTTGCATGAATGCGACGTCTAACTTATATTCTGATTTTGTTCCATCAGGGTTTTCGAATACTAATTTTTCGGGGTAATGGATGATTTCTTTGAGTTCTTCTATTGGAGCGACTTCTTTAATTCCGAGAATTTCATTTTCTCTTGGAATGTCTTTGGCTTCGATATAAAACAAAGTCACTTTACGATTTTCAGCTTTGACTTTAGATAAATTATGCAATTCACCAAAGCTTCTAGTTTTGAAATCTTCTCTAATTTTGATTTTGTCTTTAATCAAATTAAAAACAAAATTGATCCTGTTTTTAGCCAAAGTGTCATTGAAACCATTGCTTCCATCTTCATCAGTAAATCCGTGTATGCCTACGATTTTGACGTTAGCATTGGCATTCATCCATTGGCTTAAATTTTTAATTTCTTTAGACGTTAACTCGAATTTGTTGCTGTCGAAATAAACTGAAAATTGCTCCTGAGCAGCAACTGAAGCGTAAGCAGCAATACAAAAAAAGAATACAAAGACAGATTTCATGTGGTGTTTATTTGGATAACGAAAGTTACGAAAAAAAGTTGTCGGTTGTCGGTTGTAAATGGTTGGTTTCTTATATTTGAAAAAAATTAAAACTGATGAAACAACATTTATTTTACGCCTTACTACTTTCTACTGCGATAACTTCAGCGCAATCGGTAGTGCAAAGTGTCAATTCGGCTAGTATCATTACTTCGAGTTCTAGTGTTTCGGTTGGTGAAATTGTAGTGAATCCAACAAATCCAAATCAACCTTCATCGGGATTGATTGGAATTGTAGCTCAAATTAACCACCAACTTTTAGAAGTGCCACAATTTGAAGTCAGCCAAAGCATCCGGGTTTATCCGAATCCAACGCAAGCGATGCTTTATTTTGAAACTACAGAAAATCTATCGAAAGAGACCATTTCGATTTATGATGCGACCGGAAAACTTATAGTTCAAAAAACCATTGTTGACAATCATTCGCTTGATTTGAGTGCGTTAGCCAGCGGTCAATACATTATTCAATTTCAAAATAAGAAAAACAAATCCATTCAAATTATTAAAAAGTAATATTATGAAGAAAATCATTTCAATACTCGCCTTACTAATTCCAATCCTCATTTTTGCGCAAGTGCCACAAGGCATTTCTTATCAAGCGATTGCTTTAAACGGTTCGGGAAATCCAGTGGTAAGTTCTAATGTTGGCATTCGTTTGTCGGTATTAGACAACTCGACTTCAGGAACGGTTTTGTATTCTGAAACACAAACAAAAACCACCAATGCGCAAGGTTTGTTTAATTTGGTCATTGGACAAGGAACGCCATCAACAGGAACCTTCGGAACCATCAATTGGAACATCAATACCAAATTCCTAAAAGTGGAATTGGATATTGCCGGTGGAACCAATTATGTTTTGGTTGGAAGCACTCAATTATTATCCGTGCCTTATGCTTTAGCAGCTGACAGTTTGGTGACTTCTCCGGGCGAAGGCATTACTTTGGTTTCTCCGAATGGAACGCCTTATCAAGTTACCGTGAATGATTCAGGACAATTGTCATTACCTACGTCGAACAGTTCGAGTACTGCTCCAACGCAGTTGTTTTTATACGGAAGCTTCAATGGTTGGGATGCGGCAACAAGTTTGCAATTCGATTATAACGGAACCGTTTTTACAGGTTATAAATACATTACAGGCGGAACGCAGATCAAATTTTTGGCAGCCCAAAATACGAATGTAATTTATGGTGGAAATTCTTTAAACGGTACATTAATCAGTAATGGAAATGCGATTAATGTCAATAGCAGTGGGTTTTATAAAATAACGGTTAATCCGGTTTCTGGCATTTATACGATTACGTCTATTAATGTACAACTATACAATAACACTATGTCGTATAATGTTCCCGGAAATTATTTCAGCGCCACATGGAATGTAGGAATGAGTTTTGGATTTCAAATTGGATCCATTGAATATGGTGACAATTTAGGCGATTACAGCCTCGAAATTAATGGTGCTTCGATATCGCCACCTACTTCGGGCCCAAATTATTATAAGCTTTTCATCAATTTTAATGGTGCTGCAACTTACACGGTAACCAACTAGTTTGAAATGTGACATAAAACAAAAAACCTGCTCTCGTCAAGCAGGTTTTTTTATTAAATGAATTGATTATTTTGTAAACAACAATTCTCTGTATTTGGTCAATGTCCATATTTCGTCATCTACCAATAACTCTAATTTATCACAGTGATCACGGATGATTTCAAAGTAAGGTTTTACCTTTTCACAGTATGAATCCGCCATTTTGTGAGCATCTGTCAACGCATTGGCTTTTCTTCTGGCTTCGGTCATTTCTTCTACTTTGGTGTTGATACCTTCGATGTGAGATGAAATTTCTTTAATCAATACGATTTGCTCTTTGGCGATTTTCTCGAAGTCTTTTCCGAAGATTTCTTTTAATCCACGCACGTTTTCTATTAATGTATTTTGGTAACGAATCGCAGTTGGAATCACGTGATTTTTTGCGATGTCACCTAACACACGGCCTTCGATTTGAATTTTCTTGGTGTATTCTTCGAGTTCAATTTCGTAACGTGCTTCTACTTCAATGTGGTTCATAATGCCCATTTCAGAAAACAAATCCAACGCTTGTTTTGATGCTCTGGCTTTTAAAGCTTGCGGTGTTGTTTTGAAATTACTCAAACCTCGTTTTGCTGCTTCTTTTTCCCAAGCGTCGCTATAACCGTCACCTTCAAAAAGGATATTTTTCGATACTTTAATATATTCTCTCAACACGTTGAAAATCGCTTCGTCTTTTTTCAATCCTTTTGAATCGATTAAGGCATCAACCGCGACTTTGAAATCTTTCAATTGTTTGGCAACGATAGTATTTAAAGTGGTCATAGCATTCGAACAGTTTGCTGAAGAACCAACGGCTCTAAATTCGAATTTATTTCCGGTGAATGCAAATGGCGAGGTTCTGTTTCTATCGGTGTTGTCTAACAATACATCCGGAATTTTACCAACGACGTTCAACTTCAAATCGGTTTTTTCTTCGGGTGATAATTTTCCGGTGGTTACACCTTCTAATTCCAGCAAAACTTTTGTCAATTGTTCACCGATGAATACAGAAATAATGGCCGGCGGCGCTTCGTTAGCTCCCAAACGGTGGTCATTACTTGCCGTTGCGATTGATCCTCTAAGTAACGCTTCATAATCATTCACCGCTTTAATCGTATTGACGAAGAACGTTAAGAATTGTAGATTGCTCATTGGTGTTTTACTCGGGCTCAACAAATTCACACCTGTATCAGTCGCTAAAGACCAGTTGTTGTGTTTCCCAGAACCGTTGACACCTTTGAAAGGTTTTTCGTGAAATAAAACTTTTAGGTCATGACGTTCCGCTACTTTTTGCATGACATCCATGAGCAAGCAGTTGTGATCGACGGCCAAATTCGTTTCTTCGAAAATTGGTGCTAATTCAAATTGGTTTGGTGCTACTTCATTGTGACGTGTTTTTACAGGAATACCAAGCAACATACATTCTTGCTCTAAATCTCTCATATAAGTAAGTGCGCGTGTTGGAATGGAACCAAAATAATGGTCATCCAATTGTTGCCCTTTCGCCGAAGTGTGGCCTAATAATGTTCTTCCGGTCATCATTAAATCCGGACGAGAATTCGCCAATGATTTATCAACCAAGAAATATTCTTGCTCCCAACCTAAAGTGGCGGTAACTTTCTTTACGTTTTTATCGAAATATTTACATACATCTGTTGCCGCTTCGTCCATAGCAGATAAAGCACGTAGCAATGGAATTTTATTATCTAAAGCTTCTCCTGTGTAGGAAATAAAAACCGTTGGAATGCACAAAGTAGTTCCGAAGATAAATGCCGGTGAAGTCGGATCCCAAGCGGTATAACCTCTGGCTTCGAAAGTGTTTCTGATACCACCATTTGGGAAACTTGATGCATCTGGTTCTTGTTGTACCAATTGTCCACCACCAAATTTCTCTACTGGATCGCTTCCGTCATAAGACGTTTCGAAAAAGGCATCATGTTTTTCAGCAGTCGCACCGGTTAAAGGCTGGAACCAATGTGTATAATGTGTTACGCCTTTAGACAAAGCCCATTCTTTCATGCCCATGGCAATATAATCCGCGAGTTTTCTGTCGATTTTAGTTCCGTGCAATACTGCATCCTGAACTCCTTTATAAGCATCTGAAGTCAAATACTGCTTCATCGCTTTATTATTAAAAACATTAGAACCAAAAATTAAGGACTTTTTGTCGGTTTCTTCAAATTTAACCGCACTTCTGTTGGATGCTTCTTTTAAAGCTTGAAAACGTAATGTTGCCATAAAAAATTAATTTATAAAGTTATACCCTATTATTTTGAGGCAAATATATAAAAATATGATGCAAAAAATAAATATACCCCATTTTTTTATGGGTAAAATTAATAAATTAGATAAAACGCAATAAATCTTAGACCAAAAACAATATTCGTTAATGTTTCTTGTTGTTGATGGACTAAGAATTATATTTGTAGCTACACACAAAAATATAAAACGATGGTTTGGGCTTTATTTCTATTAATGATATTGGTGTTTCTCGCTTTAGATTTGGGTATTTTCAATAAAACGCCGCACATCATCAGTTCGAAAGAAGCCGGAAAATGGACCGCTGTTTGGGTAGCGTTGTCTTTCGTATTCTCAGGTATCATATATTGGTTGTATCAATCCGGGTATGTTGCTAACCCAGACCGGTTGAAGCCGCACACAGCCATGATCAAATACATTACAGGTTATTTGATTGAGTTGTCGTTGAGTATCGACAATATTTTTGTGATTGCGATTATCTTCAGTGCGTTTAAAATCGGACAGAAATACCAGCACCGCATTTTGTTTTGGGGCATCATTGGCGCGATAGTGTTTCGAGGTTTGATGATTTTCTTTGGTGTAATGCTGATTCATAAATTTAGTTGGACGACGTATTTGTTTGGAGCGTTTTTAATTTTCACAGCAGTAAAAATGTTGTTTACTAAAGAAGAAGATGACTTCGAACCTAAAGAATCATTCGTCTATAAAATCCTTGGCAAAATTGTACCCATAACAACCGATACTGAAAAAGCTCATTTTTTTATTCACAAAGATTCTAAAACCTATGCCACACCTCTATTTGTGGCTTTGGTGATAATCGAAGTTATGGATGTATTGTTTGCTGTAGATAGCGTTCCTGCCATTTTAGCGATTACTTCCGATCCGTTTTTGGTGTTTAGCTCGAACATTTTTGCGATTTTAGGATTGCGTTCGATGTATTTTTTCTTGGCGAATATGTTAGAGAAATTCAGTTGTTTAGAATACAGCTTAATTGCTATACTGAGTTTCGTTGGATTCAAAATGGTATTGCATGATTATATCGAAATTCCGGAATGGGCTTCGTTGGGTTTTATTGCGTTGGCACTTTTGGTTGGTGTTTTGGTTTCTTTGAATAGAGATTCTGTTGACAATAAGTCATAAAAAAACCGCCTAGAGTTAGACGGTTTCTTTTTTTTATGATTTTTATTAATTCATGACTTTAACTTTACTATCATCGATATTGTACTTTGCAATTAAAGTATCATAATCCATTTCTTTGATGTTACTGCTTTTATTAGCAAAATATCCAGGTATAATTACAACCCTAAAAGTTTGATTGTTTAACAGCTCCGGCGAAGTTGCTATATCATAATTTCCTCCGGCATATATTGTAAAATCTAGTCGGCTAAAATCATAATCATAATCAAATTCATCTCCATTATCAAAATATACTGTTCTCGGAATAGGCTGCCAAATCGGCGTTTGTGAATTGATGGTTCCTGATAATCTGTAGATGACAACATTGTCTTCAAGATCAGTATTAATCTCTCGGTAGAAAGTATAGTCACCATTTTGATCAATCGTTAAATTAACATGTGGATATTCAAGTACTGCACTTTCTGCACTATACCCTGTTGCACCTTGTGGACCTTCCGGACCTTCACAACTACAGAAAATAGTTGTTCCAACAATTGCTATAAGTAAAATTATTTTTTTCATGATTACAATATTTAAAGATTTGTCGAGCGCATCCCAAATACCGAACCAAAAAACGACTTGGGTAATTTTTTATGATTATTTTTGGAGTCGTACGCAACACACATGACTATGGGAAGAAACAACGAACGCAACATCAAAAAGCACAACGACAAGCTTCATAAAGCACAAGATAAAGTCAAACAAGCGGAAATGCTTCGGAAAGAAAAACTCAAAGCCATTCTAAAAAAATTCAACAACGAACCCGAGGCGCAGCCGAATAGAGCGCAGCTAAATCCAAACAACAATGGATAACCCAAAATTCGATTCTTTAAAAAATGATGTTCAGGAAATCATCGACTTGATGGCTAACAAACAATACATCGACGCCAATTATAAATTATTGGATGCCGGCGAATATCTCGATGAGCTTTTAGACTTTTCCGAAGACGACGAAGATTTAATTGAAATCAGTAAATACCAAGTATTGCTGAATCAATTGCAACAAAAAATAGCAGCAGCGTTAGATTAAAACGCTACATTCCATTTAGGTAACTTTCCGGTTTCATCTAAAAATTTCTGCAAGATCAAACCTTCAACATAAGTTGGAATGAATTTGTTTTTAGCATTGAAAGTTTCATACCAATATACTTCAAGACGATCGATCTTTTCAAGTTTCATTTGTGCCGGCCAAGAATACTTACGGCCTGTTTTGGCGAATTGATGTCCGTTAACAATTTTGTCGTAAAGTCCACCATTCTTGCTTTTTAATGAGCCGTCATTTTGAACTGTTCCCGTAGAACCAACCATAATCAATTCTTTTTCTTCGCCATCAACAGCGTAAACCAAGAATACTCCGCTCCCATTTTCTGATGCGTTGCAAACTTCTTCGAGGCTATTATCAACGGTAAAGTTGAAATGATTGTTGGTTTTAAACTTTGTTAATTCTTTGTACATAATAAGTTATTTAAAAAAAAGCCCCACGAAATCGCAGGGCTTATATTGCTATCGATTTAAATTTTTAATTCTTGGCAAATTTAGCGTTTGTTGTTCCTTTATCCGAATTTATTTTGATAAAATAATTTCCGGTTTTAAAACTCGAAATATCGATGACCGAAACCTGCTCTGCGTTTGGAATTACCAAAATTAATTGCCCCAAAGTATTATAAATATTTATAGAAGATATCGTACAATCCTTAGTTTGCAAATTGAGAATATCATGTGCCGGATTCGGGTACAATTTTACATACTTAGAAAATTCAAAAGCTTGATTACCCAAAGTTTGAATCGACGTTGTTGCAGTATTGGTAATGATTGGTAAATTATAATCAAAGTAAATACGCGCCGTATTTGTAAATGAATCGCCTACCACTAAATCCGATTTAGTCTTGATTTTGAATACAACATATCCTTGATTCAAACCAAATGCATAAGGCAAATTGATGTTTTCGAAAACAAATTCGACTTTATTACCATCCAAAATCTTAGTTACAAAAGCGTGGCTTCCGGTTAAAGGCACTAAAGTCGAAAGATCAAATTTAGAAAGATCGATAGCATCTCTTACAACAATATTATCGGCATTGGCATTCCCCGTATTTTCAAAGCGAATCATATAATGCACATAATCTCCAACCTTAGTCACATCGATGATATCACCTTCCAAACACCTTTTGTCATTCGGATCAAAAGATGCCATCGCAATTTGATGCAGGATAAAATTATTGTCATTCAGGCTTTCATCAGTTGCCGAACTCGCAACAGTGGCTGAAAAAGTTAGCGAATCCCCAAAAAATACTGAAGGAGTTTCAGAACCTGAATTCAAATTAATCATCACTGTAATTTCACGTTGCTCGAAAGGTTGCAAATTGCTAAAAGACCAATTGTAATGATTTGTGGTTTGTGTAGGCAATTCTGGAGTCGCCGATACAAAATCGACAATAGCATCGTTAAAACTAAAATCAACAGTCCCGTTTTGAATGGTGTTTCCTTTATTTTTATACGTTAATCGATACAAAACATTATAACCAGGTCTTGGAACTGAAAGTGGCAACAACAAGATTTCTAAATCCGGATGCACGCCATTGGGCGCGATGCAAAAGTTTTGATTCGAAACACTTCCACTAGGTGTCGAAAAAGGAACATCCACACTTTCGGGTGTTACTGTAAAAAAAGTCGGGTTTTCAAGTTGTGGCACCACAGTAAAAGTGCCTGCATTTGTGTAAAATGAATAATTTGAGGAAGCATCCGTGTAGAAACTATTTTGATTTTGGTTGTCACTAATGACCACTTTCATATCGTGAAATAAGCCATCACTAGCATCGCAGCCATTCTGATTTTGATCGAAAGTAAAACTACCGGCAATCGTATTGTAAATGGTGCTTGGAGAAAAAACACAATCGGAAACTACGGTAACATTAGGTCCAGCATTGTTTTGAACACTCACGATTTGATTGGCATCAACACAAATAAAACTTAAATTGGGATTATTGCTGATATTCAAACCATTTTCGAAAGAGCCGTTTTTTATATACAAACTGGTCAATACATTATTAGAACAATTGAGTACATACAAAACAGGACAAGTGGAAACGTTCAATGTAGGAAGTTGATTGAATTGACAACTTAAATCAAACAAATCGGTACATCCTGTAAAATCTAAAAAAGATAACGCGTTATGATCTAGATTTACTTCACGCAAATTGCTGTATCTTGACAAATCTAGATGTGTCAATAATGTGTTGTTAATTGTCAAATAATACAGTACATTAAAATCTACTAAAGAAAATGTGGTGAGCGGACAATTGACCAAAGACAAATTAAACAAAGCGGCACAACCTGCTATATTGAGGTTGTTCAATGCGGTAGAATTGACCCTTAACACAGTTAAATAAGTACAATTAGACACGTTTAATGTTTGCAAATTATTGACCTGATTGAATTCCAATAAATTCAATTCACTAATGGAAGTGCCGGATAAATTCAAGCTGTTAAGATTGGGTACAATATTGATATAAAAATTACTGAGATTAGTTGCTCCACTAGCATTAATGGAAATCACTTGTGGCATATCATAACATTTCAATTCTGTCAAATTGGTCATGCCTGAAACATCAACTTGTGTTAAATTAGTGTTGTAGCACCAAAGTTTCGTTAAGTTTAAACCCGAAATATTCAATGAAGTTAGCGGATTGTATTGCGTCGCTACAACTTCTAAATTAGGCAACATACTCAAATCTAAGGTTGTGAGCTGATTAAAATCACACGATAAATAGCGAAGATGTATTAATGCTGATAAATTGAGACTGGTCAATACGTTATTTGAACAATTCAAAGATTCTAAATTTGTAAAGTATTCAATACCTGTTAAGTCATAAATGGCAGCATCATTTAGTACTAACGAAGTAGCCAATTGCGCTTCATTTACTTGAACTTGACCGTCGTTATTAAGGTCTAAAGTAACATTTTCTTGGAGTTTATTACTGAAATGATAATCCGGAAAATCGATTGTTTGGGCATTGCTAATGAAACTCAGAAGGCATATAACTAAAAAATAACTTTTTTTCATGCTAAAAATTTTAGATTTTAAAAGTATCATAAATAATTTAAGGGACAAAAAAAAAGGCTGCTTGATTAGACAAACAACCTAATAATTAACGATATTATAAAATATTGGGTAAATTATACCATTATTGATTTTCACTAGATAATCTATTGCGTGAATGTCATATGCTTCATAATTCTTCGCTTCCGAAATTTAATTCTTGATAAATTTAGTGTTTGTAGTTCCTTTATCTGAGTTTATTTTTATAAAATAATTCCCCGTCTTTAGATTAGAAACATCAATGGCAGAAACCTCTTGAGCGTTTGGCACTGCAATTAGCAACTGACCCAGAATATTATAAACAGCAATCGAAGTAATCCTTATCTCTTTTTTTGATTCAATATTTAAAATTGTGGATGCAGGATTTGGATACATTTTAAAATAATCCGTAAACTCAAAATCTTGCGCAGCCAAAACTTGAATCGTGGTGGTTGCATTATTGGTTACAATGGCTGCGTTATAATCAAAATAAATGCTGGCATTATTGGTGAAGGTATCTCCGACTACTAATGTTGGCTTGGTCTTGATTTTAAAAGCTACATAACCATCATTGTTTTGATCGTCAAACGGCAGGTTGATGTTCTCAAAAATGAATTCGACTTTATTGGTTGCTGAAATATTAGCAACACAGGAGTGACTTGCATTGGTTAATATCAGGCTCGAAACATCAAATTTTGCAACATCAATGATGTCTTTCACAACAATATTCTCGGCGTTAGCCGTACCGCTATTTTCAAATCGAATGATATAATCAACATATTTGCCTACCTCACTTGGACTGATTGTATTTCCCTGAATACAGGTCTTGTCATTCGGGTCTACTGAATTAACAACAAGTTGCTTCAATTCTGATCTGTTGTTAGCTAAATGCTCGTCAGACCCATCGATGGTGATATAAGCGAAATAACCTAAAAAGTCACCGGCAATGACAGGTGGTGTTTCTACGGGAGAATTAATATTGAGTTTTACTGAAATCATTCTTTTCTCAAAAGGCTGCAAATCAGAAAAATTCCAATATAAAGTATTCAATGCCGTGCTATCGACTGCAGGATTCGATTCAACCAGATCCATAATAAGGTCTATATAATTAAGGCTCACGGTACCCGATTGTGCCTGATTTCCTATATTTTCATATACAATCATATAATTTGCATCGAAACCCGGTCGGGAAGGATTCAATGGCAAAAGCGTAACCCTTACATCGGAATGAAGGCCAATACTGGTAATGCAAAAGTCGCGGATGGCAGGATTTGATACGTTCGGAAAAGCAATGTTTACCGAAGCCGGAGTGATATTAAAATAAGATGGGTTTTCCAATACCGGCGTAATGGTATAGGATCCGGCGACAAATGCTGTTCCGTAGGCGCCGGTTTGGTTGGCTATAAAATTCTGATTGACAGTGCCGTTCGTTATGGAAAGCTTTAAATTCGGATAACCCATATCCTCCGCATTACAGCCATTATTGTCAGCATCCCAATGTGCATTGCCCTGCAACGTAAAATAATCGCCTCCCGGCGTAAAAGTGCAGTAGGTATTAATCGTACAATTTGGATAACCGTAAACATCCATTACGTTTTTTACACCATTGGCCTGATTTTCATCGCAGCAGACATAATTTAAATTCGGATTGTTAGCCGGATTGATCGTAAATTCATACGATCCGTTCTTAATGCCGAGGCTTTGTAAGTGGTTCGAGCTAAAATTTATAGTAGTTAAAGAATAACAATCTGAAGCGTCTAAAGTTGTCAATAAATTATTCTGAACCTCGATGTCCGATACCTCATGACATCCGCTAAGGTTTACATCGGTCAGCATATTATTATATGCCGTTAGTATCCAGAGTAAATGATTCTGGCTTAGATCTAAAGAACCAATCTGATTGTCGTTGCAGGTAAGCTGATATAGCGCCGTGCAATCAGACACGTCGAGATTACTGATGTCATTGGTTTGCATATCAAGATAACTCAGATGAGAACATCCTGTCAGATTTAGGGAAGTCAATTGATTCGAAGAACAATAAATATGGTCGACCAGGCTTAAACCCGAGCAATCGAGACTCGTGATTTGATTCTGCGGACAATAGAGCGTCTCGAGACTTGTCAGATTGGTCAAGTCAAGAGAAACAAGATTGTTATTCGCGCAAGAGAGGGTTTTCAGATGTGTCAATCCGGCAACGTTGAGTGTTGAAAGATCTGTATTGCTACAACCCAATGTTTCAAGATTGGCAAGTCCCGATGCATTAATCGTTGTGACCGTTGACGAAGTACATGACAATTTATGAAGGTTGGCAAAACCTTCAATCCCATTAAGATTAAGGATATTCCCATAGGTAATCGACAACTCATTGATAATTAAAGCTTCGCTGACCTGCACTTCACCATCGGCGTTGGTATCAATTGCAACGTTGGTGCCCAAGGCATTTTTAGCGATTGCATTCGAAGCGGATGCGTTGATAAGATTCAATTTAAACCGGGCATCGGGAATATTTAGAATCTGCGCGTTGCTGCTGCAAAACAAAAACAGCCCGATAAGTAAAAAGAATATGTTTTTCATAATGTGCGTTTAGTTGATAAATCTACATAAAAAAGTATCACAAATTTTATAATCATTTTTTTTTCAAAAATAAAACAGGCTACCGGAAGAACCAATAGCCTGTATATGCTTTGTAGAGGTTGCTTTTGAGCAATTTTATCCCATTACTTCTTTTACTTTTTTTCCGATTTCAGCCGGCGAATCAACAACGTGGATTCCACATTCTTTCATGATTCTTTTCTTCGCTTCGGCCGTATCGTCCGATCCACCAACAATAGCTCCGGCATGTCCCATCGTTCTTCCTTTTGGAGCCGTTTCACCCGCGATAAATCCGATAACCGGTTTGCGGTTTCCATCAGCTTTAATCCATTTGGCAGCATCTGCTTCTAGTTGACCACCGATTTCACCAATCATTACGATGCATTTGGTTTCGGGGTCATTCATCAATAATTCAACTGCAACTTTGGTTGTAGTTCCAATAATTGGGTCGCCACCAATTCCGATAGCGGTTGTAATTCCCATACCTTGTTTTACTACTTGGTCTGCTGCTTCATAGGTTAATGTTCCTGATTTAGAAACAATACCAACGTTTCCTTTTTTGAAAACGAAACCTGGCATAATACCCACTTTAGCTTCACCTGGCGTAATAACACCCGGGCAGTTTGGTCCGATGAGTGTGCAGTTTCTTTCTTTGATATATTCGTTGGCTTTAATCATATCGGCTACAGGAATTCCTTCAGTAATCGTAATGATTACTTTGATTCCGGCATCAGCTGCTTCCATAATCGCATCTGCTGCAAAAGCTGGTGGAACGAAAATAATGGTGGTATCGGCCCCTGCTTTTTCAACAGCATCTTGCACCGTATTGAAAACAGGACGGTCTAAATGCGTAGTGCCTCCTTTTCCTGGCGTAACACCTCCTACTACATTTGTACCGTATTCAATCATTTGTGAAGCGTGAAAAGTTCCCTCGCTACCTGTAAAACCTTGAACAATTATTTTAGAATCCTTATTGACTAAAACACTCATAATATTTATTTTTTGTAATTTTTAATTGGCTACGCAAAAGTAAGCATTACATCCTACTTTTAAATTTATTTTTTGAAATTATTTACGGCAACTGACTAATCTGATATCCGCGATAGAGTTTGTCATCTTGAAGCTCCCAAATCACCATAAAATGCGCTAAAAGCATTTCTTCTCGAGGATTTTCAATAGTTTTGATATAATGAGAATAACGAACGACAATCAAGTTTCCGTCTTTTAAAATATGACTGATTTTGGCTTTCGAACGCACATACGCTTTACTTAATTCTTTCGCAAGCGTCAATAAATCTTGACGTTTCAATTGTTTCAAACCTGTGCTGCTATTCCAATCTAAAACAACATCGGGATGCAAATAAGCATCCATAATTTCGCTATTAATGAGTGCATCGGATTTGTAAAAATCTTGAACTAATTTCTTAGACATTTTATTTTAATTTATTTAAAATTTCCGGGATTCGTTTTACGTTCGCCAATTGCTTAAGCTTTTCACGCGATTCTTCTATTGGTGTTCCGAAATAGGATTTTCCACCTTCGACCGATTTGGTTACGCCGGTTTGTCCCATAATCACAGCTTTGGTTCCTATGGTGATACCACTCGTAGTACCGACTTGGCCCCACATGGTTACTTCATCTTCAATAATCACACAACCTGCAATTCCGGTTTGTGAAGCGATTAGGCATTTTTTTCCAATAACAGTATCGTGACCCACATGCACTTGGTTGTCGAGTTTGGTTCCTTCACCAATCGTAGTGTCGCCGGTTACGCCTTTATCAATAGTACATAATGCACCAATGCCAACATTGTCTTCAATGACAACTCTTCCACCGGATAACAATTGGTCAAAACCTTCTGGGCGTTTTTTATAATAAAAGGCATCGCCACCAATAACAGTTCCTGCATGAATAATCACATTATCGCCAATAATCGTATTGTCATAAATCGCCACATTGGAATGAATCAAACAATTTTTCCCAATTATAACATTGTTTCCTACGAACGTATTCGGCTGAATCAAAGTGTTTTCGCCAATCTTAGCTGAAGAAGCTATTGACAAATTAGAATGCTGAAATGGTTTGAAATGTTTCGTTAATGTATTGAAATCTCTAAACGGATCTTCTGAAATTAAAAGCGCTTTTCCTTCAGGGCAATCTACTTTTTTATTAATCAAAACAATCGTCGCAGCAGATTGCAATGCTTTGTCGTAGTATTTAGGATGGTCGACAAAAACGATATCACCCGGTTCGACTACGTGAATTTCATTCATACCATAAATTGGGAAATTGATATCTCCGACAAATTCGCAATGCAGCAAATTCGCAATTTCTTGTAATGTATGTTGTTTTGGGAATTTCATTTTGTTGTCGGTTGTGCGTTGTCAGTTTGTCTGAACACTTCTATACTGAACACTGCAAACTATTACTTCACGCGTTCCATATAATTTCCTGAAGTCGTATCAATCTTGATTTTGTCACCTTCATTGATAAATAAAGGAACGTTGATTGTAGCTCCGGTTTCAACAGTCGCAGATTTTGTGGCGTTTGTTGCCGTGTTTCCTTTCACGCCTGGTTCTGCGTATGTTACTTCAAGAACAACAGATGCGGGCATATCCACTGATAATGGTAAATCGGTTTCTGTATTGATGCTGACCATCACGTTTTCGCCTTCTTTTAATAAATCAGGTGAATCTAAAATATCTTTGTTTAATGAAATTTGTTCGAAAGACTCCACATTCATAAAGTGAAACAAATTTCCTTCAGGATATAAAAACTGAAATTTATGATTTTCAACACGCACTTCTTCAATTTTATGACCTGCTGAGAAAGTATTGTCTAACACTTTACCGTTGGTTAAACTTTTGAGTTTGGTTCTTACGAAAGCCGGTCCTTTCCCTGGTTTCACGTGAAGAAATTCAATGATTTTATAAATGTCATTGTTGTATTTGATGCACAATCCGTTTTTAATATCTGAAGTAGATGCCATTGTATATTTGTTTATGGTGTTTAATCGTTTATTTGTTTAATCGTTTAATCGAAGAAGATCAATCAGTTTTAATAATTTCCGGAATAGCCTTTCATGATTCCTCTTGATGAATTTCTGATGAAATCTAAAATCTCATCGCGTTCCGGAGTGGCTTCCATTTCACCTTCGATAATGCTCATCGCTTGCGAAGTGTTGTAATTTTTTTGATATAAGATTCTGTAGATCTCTTGAATTTCTCTGATTTTTTCTGTTGAAAATCCACGTCTTCTGAGTCCAACCGAGTTAATTCCAACATAAGATAATGGTTCTTTTGCTGCTTTCGTATATGGCGGCACATCTTTTCTAACCAAAGAACCACCCGAAACCATCGCATGATCACCTACATGAATAAACTGATGAATCGCTGCCAAACCACCAATAATAGCATGATTACCAACAGTAACGTGACCTGCTAACGCAACACCATTAACGATAATCGCATTGTCGCCAATATGACAATCGTGTGCAATGTGCGCCGTTGCCATAATCAAACAATTGTTACCCAATGTCGTTTGTCCGGAAGCAATGGTGCCTCGATTAATGGTTACACACTCACGAATCGTGCAGTTATCACCAATGATAGCTAAAGAATCTTCGCCACCAAATTTCAAATCCTGAGGAATTGCTGAGATTACAGCACCAGGGAAAATATTACAATTTTTTCCAATTCGTGCGCCTTCCATGATGGTCACATTCGATCCGATCCAAGTTCCATCTCCAATAACGACGTTATTATGTATGGTTGTGAATGGTTCGATGACTACATTTTTGGCAATTTTTGCACCTGGATGCACATAGGCTAAAGGTTGGTTCATCGTATATCTTTTTATTGTTTTTTAGCAATTTGCGCCATCAATTCGGCTTCTGCCACCAATCGACCGTTCGCATAAGCGTTGGCTTGCATGTGGCAAATACCTCTTCGAATTGGACTAATCAAATCGCATTTGAATATTAATGTATCTCCGGGAAGTACTTTGTGTTTAAACTTCACGTTGTCGATTTTCATAAAGAAAGTCAAATAGTTTTCCGGATCAGGAACAGTGCTTAACACTAAAATTCCTCCGGTTTGCGCCATCGCTTCTACAATTAAAACGCCCGGCATTACTGGCGCATCGGGAAAATGACCTACGAAGAAAGGTTCATTCATCGTCACATTTTTCAATCCGACAACATGCGAATCCGATAGTTCGAAAATCTTATCAACCAATAAAAATGGTGGTCTGTGTGGCAACATCGACATGATTTTATGAATATCCATCAAAGGCTCTTGATGTAAATCATAAGTAGGAACAAAATTTCTTTGCTCGATTTTAATCATCTTCGAAAGTTTCTTTGCGAATTGTGTATTCACATAATGACCCGGTTTGTTTGCGATGATTTTTCCTTGGATTCTGGTACCAATCAAAGCCAAGTCACCAATCACATCAAGTAATTTGTGACGCGCCGCTTCATTCGGATAGTGCAAAGTCAAGTTGTCTAAAATACCGTTTGGCTTTACCGAAATCTTTTCTTTTCCGAAAGCGACTTTGAGATTGTTCATAGTCTTTTCAGAAATGTCTTTGTCTACATAAACGATGGCATTGTTTAAATCTCCACCTTTGATTAAGCCTTCATCAAGTAAAGTTTCGAGTTCATGCAGAAAACTAAAGGTACGTGCATCGGCAATTTCATTCTTGAAATCGCTCATCTTTTTCAAGGTCGCATTTTGTGTCCCCAAGACTTTAGTACCGAAATCAACCATAGCCGTTACCTGATATTCATCGCTTGGCATTACGAGGATTTCACTTCCGGTAGCTTCATCGGTGAACGAAATATTTTCCCTCACAACGTATATATTACGTTTGGCCTCCTGCTCTACGATGCCTGCTTTTTCAATGGCTTCGACAAAAAACTTCGAAGAACCGTCCATAATTGGCGGCTCGGAAGCGTCGAGTTCGATGATTACATTGTCTACATCGCAACCTACAAAAGCTGCCAAAACGTGTTCAGAAG
The DNA here is from genome assembly GCF_031411595.1 of Flavobacterium sp. GTDB lineage: Bacteria > Bacteroidota > Bacteroidia > Flavobacteriales > Flavobacteriaceae > Flavobacterium. The sequence goes on from NZ_JANOBI010000035.1 coordinate 218,457, forward strand.
TTTGAATCTTAACACCCAACTTTTCTAAATTGGTTCCTCTTTGGGTATTGACTACGTAATTCGCGTCGGCTTCAATCATTGGAGAACCTTCTAAATCTACACGCACAAATGTATATCCGTTATTTTCAGGAGCAGGTTTGAAAGTCATTTTGACTTCTTTCCCTGTATGCAATCCAACTCCAATAAGAGAAATTTCACTCTTTATGGTTTTTTGTTTCACCATCACTTAGTTATTTTTATTGATTGTTTTCTTTAATTCTTCTATTTCTAAGATAATCTTCGGCAGATTTCTAAAGTGCACGTATGATTTACTGTAATCTGTGTATGTAAACGCCGGACTTCCCTGCAATACTTCATTATCCTTGACATTTCTTCCAACGCCTGATTGTGCTTGAATGCGCACGTTATTTCCTATGACAATATGACCGGCGAAACCCACTTGTCCGCCAATGACGCAATTTTTTCCGATTTTGGTGGAACCTGCAACGCCGGTTTGGGCAGCGATTACAGTATGTTCACCAATTTCAACATTATGTGCGATTTGAATTTGATTGTCGAGCTTCACGCCTTTTCTGATGATTGTTGAACCCATCGTTGCTCTATCAATCGTTGTTCCTGCTCCAATATCAACATTATCTTCGATGATGACATTTCCGATTTGTGGAATTGTAGTGTAAGTTCCATCCGCATTCGGAGCAAAACCAAAGCCATCAGCACCAATGACAACACCGGAATGAATAACACAATCATTACCAATCAACGAATCTGAATAAATCTTCGCGCCTGCAAAAACCGTTACGTTGTTGCCAAGAACGACATTATCGCCAATAAAGCAATTCGGGTATATCTTGACATTGTTGCCAATTTTTACATTCGAACCGATGTAACTGAAACTTCCTAAATATAAATTCTCGCCGTACTGAACTGTTTCAGAAACTATTGAAGGTTGCTCAATACCCACTTTACTGTCTTTCTTCGCTTGATCGTAAAATGTCAACAATTTTGTAAATGACAAGTAGGCATCTTCGACTTTGATAAGCGTGGTATTAATTTCCGATTCGGGTGTAAACGAATGATTTACAATCGTAATGGTCGCCTTGGTCGTATAAATATAAGATTCGTATTTTGGATTGGAGAGAAAAGCAATCGAACCATTGTCACCTTCTTCGATTTTCGACAACGCCCAAACTTCAGCATTGGGATTCCCAACGACTTCGCCTTCTAAGATATTCGCTATTTGCTCTGCTGTGAATTTCATTTACTAATCTAAGTGCCGACAAAAATATAAAAAATAGCTTTTAAATGGTTAATTTTCGAGCAGTTGTTTTGGATAACAAATGTAATACTTCGTAACGGGTTTCGACAAAGCTTTCAAATTCAATTGATCGGAAGCTTCCACTACATCTTCAATCGTTTTGTCTTTCTTTAAAATATGAATGGGTTCCGCGTCTTTGCTGTACGCTTGGTTTTTGATTTTCCCTTTAAAAATAAAGTATTCTGCGTCTTCATTTGAAATTCCTGTCGTGGAAGAAAACTTTTGAGTCAACTCATGAATCATCTCTTTAGGGAATTTTTCGCTGCTGAGTTTTATTTTTAATAAATCGCGGTTGATAATCATTTTACTCAACGAACTTAATATGAAATCTTCATCGGTTTGCCATGATTTTAAAGCACTGACGATATCATAATCATCAAGTTGTGCGAACTGATCTAAAACCGAATCTGTAAAATCTTCGAGTTCAATTTTGTTTTTCATGAAGAATAACAAGGCTTTGCTGGATGGCAATTCCGTTCCATTGAGTGTAAGTTCTTTAGCACGCTTGAGTATTTTGGTTAGAATCAGTTCGGCTACCAAACTCGTTTTGTGTAAATAGGCTTGCCAATACATTAAGCGTCTTGCCATCAAAAATTTCTCGATAGAGTAAATCGCTTTTTCTTCCATGACCAAAACATCATCAACAACATTGAGCATTTGAATCAATCGGTCAGAATTGATGTTTCCTTCCGCAACACCAGTATAAAAACTATCGCGTTTGAGGTAATCCATACGATCCATATCCAATTGACTTGAAATCAATTGCAACATGAATTTACGATGGTATTCGCCTTTAAAAACTTGAATTGCCAACGACAATTGTCCCTCAAATTCTACATTCAATCGGTTCATAAACAACAACGAAATGGCTTCATGATTGACATCTTCCACAATACTGTGTTCCATTGCATGAGAAAACGGACCGTGACCGATATCGTGCAACAGAATTGCAATGAGCAATGCATTTTCTTCTTCTTTTGAAATTTGTACTTCTTTAAATTTCAACACTTCAATGGCTTTTTGCATCATGTGCATACAACCCAAAGCGTGATGAAACCGCGTGTGATGCGCACCCGGATAAACCAAATACGACAATCCCATTTGTGAAATGCGACGCAAACGTTGAAAATAAGGATGTTGAATTAAATCGTAGAGTAACGGATTTGGAATCGTAATGAATCCGTAAATCGGATCGTTTAAGATTTTTAGTTTGTTAATTTGACTCAAAGTATGCAGTTTTAGGCGAACAAAGATAGGCAATTTGTTGACTTGTGGATTTGGCAATTGGTTATTTGAAATCGAGTGCCCTAGCCCTGATGGCAACGGCATCCTTTTGTGCCGGCGTTCGGCACAAAAGATTTAGTGAACAGCGGGAAACTGCTCCTAAATGATTCAACAATCAAATTACCGAATCTAGCAATAAACTATATAGATTTAAAAATGCGATTAATAGGAATTCCAATGCCTTGCTTGAGCACCACTCGGTTGTCGGTTACAGCCCAAACCGTGGTTTCGACCATTTTTTTGGATTGGTTGTCTTCGAAAAAAATCTTAATTTTGGAATGCTCCAAATTGCCTAAAGATTGCGCGCGATTCAAGTCGCTATTTCTTTGAAAAATAGCATCTTTGTCTTCCAGAACTTCGTTGTTTGGAAATTTTAGAGAATGAATATTTTCTTTCTCTATGGTTTCAAAGGTAGTTGCCATAATGTTTAAATTTTTATTTATTAATAGATTAGGGACGGTTAAAGTAATAAAATATATTTACAATTAACATCAATAGTCAAATTTATTTAACGTTTTGAAGATATCAATAAAGAATCATCAATTGACTGCAACCATCAATTCTAAAGGGGCTGAGTTGGTTTCTCTCAAAAAAATACTTACCCATCGCGAGTATATTTGGGAAGGCAATCCTGAGTTTTGGGGTAAGCATTCGCCGGTTTTGTTTCCGATTGTGGGCACATTAAAAAACAATCAATACCAGTATAAAAATCAAACTTATACTTTGCCAAGGCATGGTTTTGCTCGTGATTTCGATTTTGAGTTGATTTCTAACACAGATTCGAGTGTTGTTTTTTCATTGCAATCAGCAACAGCTACTAAGAAAGTTTATCCTTTCGATTTTGAGTTGCAAATTCATTATACACTAAAGGAAAACGAACTTGTCGTTTCTTATAAGATTTTGAATAAAACAAATGATGTGATGCCTTTTTCGATTGGAGCGCATCCGGCGTTCGCTTTGTCAGAATTCTTCGATGATTATAGTTTGGAATTCGAATTTCATGAAGCATTAAAAAGCTATACACTTAAAAATGATTTACTTTCAGAAAAAATAACATCGATTCCTATGCATGAAAAACAAGTACCACTTGCCTATTCTTTGTTTGAAAAAGATGCTTTGATTTTTAAAACATTGCGATCAAAAAAAATCACGCTTTTGGAAAACGGCAAACCAATACTCGATTTTCATTTCAAAGATTTCAAAAACTTTGGAATTTGGACGAAAGTGAATGCGCCTTTCATATGCCTTGAACCTTGGCTGGGCTATTCAGATACATTAAACAGCAATGGAAATATTGAAGAAAAAGAAGCCATACAATTCGTTGAAGCGCAAAAAGAATTTAATTGTACATTTAAAATCGAAATACTTTAACCCATGCTTACTATTAATTTCAATCCTTTTCCCGATATAGAAACGCCGCGTTTGTTGTTGCGCCGTTTGGATAAAAATGACGCTGAACAAATTATAGTAATTCGAGGCGATGCGGAAAACATGCGATTTATTCCACGTCCGCTAGTCACCAATATCGAACAAGCGCTCGAACATTATGCTATGATTGATGCTAAAATTGTAAGCAACGAAGGCATCAATTGGGCGATTACGCTCAAAGGAAATCCAAAACTACTTGGGATTATTGGCCATTATCGCATTCAACCGGAACATTATCGTTCGGAAATTGGGTATATGTTGGCGCCTGAATTTCACGGAAAAGGCATCGTAACAGAAGCCATTCATGCTGCACTAATTTATGGTTTTGAAGTGATGAATCTGCATTCTGTTGAAGCTATCATTGATCCTGACAACATTGCTTCAGAAAGGGTTTTGCAAAAAAATGGCTTTGTAAAAGAAGCGCATATTCTTGAAAACGAATACTTCGATGGGAAATTTATAGATACGGTTATCTATTCGTTGTTGAAGCGCAATTTCAAAAAGTAAATTATTGAGGAAACTTGGGTAATGTTTCAATATACAACTGCTCGACTTTCTGACGCGCCCAATTGGTTTTTCTTAGAAAAGTCAGACTTGATTTCACACTTGGATTATCCGTAAAGCATTTAATTTTAATGAGTTCACCCAAAGTATCGAAACCATAAAATGCAACCAATTGCTCTAGGATTTTTTGCAGTGACATTCCGTGAAGTGGGTCTTTTAATGGATTCATTATTATAATGAATTGATAAATGTCAATAAGTCGTTTCTGTCTTTTACGGAAAGTTGCTTGAATTTATTTTTAGCATTTAGTGCTTCACCACCATGCCACAAAATAGCTTCTGTGATATTTCTGGCTCTACCGTCATGAAGGAAATTGGTGTGTCCATTAATCACTTGCGTAAGTCCAATGCCCCACAGCGGACGGGTTTTCCACTCGTTTCCTGTGGCTAGAAAATCGGGTCTATTATCTGCTAAATCTTCTCCCATATCATGTAAAAGCAAGTCGGTGTATGGAAAAATGGTTTGATTGGCAAGTGCTGTAATCGAGTGAAATCCTGTTTGTTGTTTTGGTGTATGGCATTTGGAACAGTCGATTTGTTCGAATATTCTGGCACCATTTTTAACCGATTGATTGGTAATATTTCTGGGTGCAGGAACACCTAATGTTCTGCAATAAAACGCTACTTGATCTAGAATAGCATTTGAAATTTCTGGATCATCATTCAACCCATCTTGACCATTAAATTGGTTAGCCCCAGTTTCGTTTGGGAAAACATAATTGGTAACACCCATATCATCGACATAAGCTCCGGCACATTGAACCAAAACATTTGGCGCACCGGCTTTCCAACCAAAACGACCTATTGCCAATTGGTTTGCTATCGGATCCCATACATAATTTGCCTTTCCTGAAATCTGATCATTATTGTTGTCATTTATATCTTGCAAAGCCAACAAATTATTTTCAGGAATGGCTTCCAATAATCCTAACCCAAAAACAGGTGTTGCTATTCTGGGCGACAACATTCCATCTGCGGGAAATGCCATATAAGTTTCAAATAAAGTAATGATTGGTTTTCTCAGTGTCACGGTTGTTCCGTCGGCAAGTATTTCGTTTTTAGTTTCAAAAGTAACTTGATAACGTGCTTCTGGCAGAGTACCAAAAACTGCTTGATTTTGAATTTGAGTCCCAAAACCTGGAACTGGATTTGGACCACCATGGTCATCAGTTCCTGAAACGCTTGAGCGCAGAAGCAAACCGCTTAGGTTTAAAAAATTCGTAGGAAAAGCTGCTCTACCATCTTTTGGATGACAAGAAACACAAGAAGTATTGTTGAAAATACTTCCCAAACCGTTATTCACTTGAGCCGGAGCCGTAACGAATGCCTGCTCGAATTGGGCATCACCTTCGAGATGTATGGCTAAATCTGATCCAAAGATATTGGCTGCCGGGTTTCTGTATGCAGTACTGTTTTCGGCAAATATTGTAGTATCACCACCAGCATACAATCGCTCAGAAAGATCAATACCAATATATTCTTCTTCTTCTTCGTTATTACTGCACGAAAATGTTATTGCGGATAGTAGTATTAGAAAAGGAATTTTTTTGAATATCATGACATTATTTAAGTGTAAATAAAAAGTGAATTTCTGTTTCATCTTTTTAATTTTTAATTACGAATTGACTCCCTTAATTCGAGGTTAAAATATTTTTTCGAATGTAAGTTTTAAAATAATTGTTTTTACTTGAAAACTCTTACTATTGGATTGAAATTTTATAAATTCGAAATCAAAGGTTTTAAACTACTATCCAATAGAAGCTGCAGCTCACCTACTTTTACTTGTGCGTTTTGAACCGCAGGTCTGTTATTGGAAATTGCCGTTGTGAATGTACCCGGAATGTTTTCAATAGCCGTAATGGCTTCAGCAATTTTGGCTTTGATTGTGGCATCTAAAGTTGGATTTGATAAAACTACAACATCGGTCAAACCTTTATGGTCGACTCCATCATAATCTCCCAAATAAATATTTTGAATGCTTCTGATATTATTAGCAAAATCAAGTTTAGAATTATTGCTAAAACGTGACTCTTCGGCTTCCGGCATCGCTGAACCAGCATTACCATTGAGTGGTGTTTCGATTTTACCATTGGCTACTTCATCGGAAATTGTGATAATTCCATCAACCAATTCTAAAAGAGCGGTTTTTTGAGAAGTATAAAATAAATTCCCCGATTGACCTGCAGTAATAAAATTATTAGCAAAATTACCTTGAGAAGCAACCCATCCGTTGTATAACTGTTGTGTTTTTGATTTTAGATTTTGTGTAGCTGCGGTCAAGAACTCAATTTCTCTTGCGGTTAATTCAGCTGCAGTTTTATTGCCATCTAAACCCCAAACAAAATACTCGATTGTATGAAAACCTCTTGCTTCGTTGTTGTTCTCTAACAAACTCGAGGTAATAGCACTACCACTATTTAAGATATTATTGATATCGTTTACATTCACTGGCCAAGAATCGATTGCAGGATCAATGCCTTCAGTATCTACAGGGCCATATAAAAAGCCTTCTGATTTTTCCCATGGTGCACGTGTCGCCATCCATGCATTTTTTACGGCTGTCAATTCGGCTTCATCACCAATTGTCAAATTGGCTACTGCAGTTACTAAGGTAGCCGCATTATCATTCATATTCTTGTATGTTTCGGTAATGACATCAACCGATGAATTGGTTAAAACCTGAGTGTATAAGGCTGTGTTTGGATCTGCTTCTTCTGATGAATTGTTACTACAAGAGACTAAAATGGTAGCAGATAAAAATAAAAACGAGATCGTAAAAATGCTATTTTTCATAATATATTAATTTGATTTTAAAATTCGAAACCTATTCCAATAGACCATGTATTTTCCATTTGTTTTTTTCCTGTATATTCTAATGTTGATAAATCATAATTTTGAGAACCCAATCTGCGGCTTGAATATTGGGCTTTTATGATGACTTCTTGCGAAATAAACCAATTGAAACCACCAGTAATAACGCTACGTTCCCATCTCGGATTGTCGATAATACTGCCTTCAACATCATGCATAGAATCGTAGTAGTCATATCGCATAAACGGATACAACATGTTTCTGATTTTAGGGTTAAAAAGATGCAAAATGTCGTAACCAATTTCTGTAGAAAAACCTACTGCGTTTTTACCAACCGGTGTTCTTTTAACGCCCAACTCATTCGATAGCGATGCGTTTCTGACTGATACTATATTAGAATTTTCAAGGTTGCCATAAATTCCGGTGGCGTAAATTCGCAGTGGAAATTCGTTGTAAGTAAAATGCCCTTCAATCATAGTCACATAAGCCGTTTCTTTGATATCATCCTTCGGGCGATTGGCAGCCGAATCACCTATATAAGTTGAAAGTCCAACATAAGTATGTTTGTTTTTACCAAATTTATAATCGAGTCGCAACATCGTAGCAAATGATTCGGCGGTTACCATTTCGAAACGCTCTTGATGCCCATCGCGAATCCATCCACGGGAATTGAAACCAGAAGAATCTAAACCATTGACTATTGTAAAATAATAATGGAATTTTTTGGCAAAAGTTCCGTAGAACGAAATTCCGTTTTCATACCAACCTAAAGGTGTTAGTTCGTTTTCCATTTCTTGACGGTGCGTTGTAAAATATTCATCCGGATCATCTAATGATTGCGCCAAATTGAACAATAATTTTATCCTTCCAGCTTTGATATTGAAATAGGGTTTGATTGCAAAATCGACATAAATTTGTTCGAGTTTTACGCTTCCACCTTTTTCTATTTCTTGTTCAAACTCACCAAATTCTTGTTGATTATCGAAACCCACATTCGATCCGGTTCCGCCATGTTCGAATTCTATTTCAGAACGAAAAGCAATCCAATCTTTGAATTGATATTCGGGATATATATTCAATCGCTCGGCGTCAATTTTATTTTTAATATTCGGATCGGTATCATAATCGTAATTGTAATAATTTATGGCAGCATATCCGTGCAATGAAAATTTATCCAAATCAATATTCGTTTTTTTCGAGTCGATTTTTGCTTCATTTTGAAATTCTTTTCTAAGTTCTTCCTTGATTTCAGATTTGAGCTTTTGAAGTAAACTATCATCAACCGTTTGTGCTCGTAAACTAACTGTAAGCAGTATAAATAGTAGTGTGTAAAAAGTAATTTTCATCGTGTAAATAATTATGATGCGAAAGTACTTTATTATTTATATTCAATCCAAATAAAAATATAATTATTTTTATTAAATCTTAATAAGATTGATTTTTGGTTGTTTTAAAAATTGGCAATAAACTTTTTGAATTGATTATTTTGTGAAGTAACATCTATATTATTTTGACTAACTTCGCTTAGGCTTTAATTAACACAACATAATATCCATCATGATGAAACTATTTTTATTGATTTTAATATCGACGTTCTTTTATTCGATGCAACAAGAAAACCCTAAACTAAACGGCAATTACCGAATCGTATTCGAAAAGAAATATGAACAACAAACGTTCAAAATAGAATTGAAAGACAGTATTTTCAAAAAAATCATGCCTGATGCCGTGATGTATAAAGGAAAAATCAAATACGAAAAGTTCAGAGCGCTTCTTCGATATGGTAAAGACGACAACCCTATTGAAATCGACAACCGTGAATTTAATAAAGATACTATGAAATTTGCAATCAAAAGCAACATCGACATCTCGAAAACCACCGCTCGTGGCTTGCTTATTAAAATCAAATAACTATCGTCTTGCTTTGAAATAAGCCTCTAAATTATAACAGTTTGACAAGTCGGCATAATAATCCGGATAGGCTGCTTTGAGTTTCTCAAAATCATTCGGGTAATTCGATTTCGCAAAATCAATCATTCGCAAACACAACGCATCGAATTGTTGCGTTTTCGAGTTTTCAGAAGCCAATTGATAGTATTCCATCGCTTTCAATTTCATGCGATATTCCCTTTCATCGATGTAGGATTCGTTTTCGTAACCTTCATAATAACCTGAGCTGCTTTTATAACGCCGCATCATCCATGAGTTCCCTTCATAAGACATATTGAAGTAACAATTCGCCACCAAAAAATAATAATAATCCCGGTCTTTTGTTTTGCGATCATTGGCGAGATTCAGAAACTTCACTAAATGTTCGGTAACAGATAATTTAGTGACTATGAATTTTTCTTTATGCTCAATAAATTCTTCCGTATGCTTTAAAGTATAAAATGGGTTTTGATCGAAAGCATAATACTCGCTATATTGGTCTCGTTCCCAAGCATTATAATTGTTCATCCAATACGCAGCGCCTAGCGACCGGAATGTTTTCAAAGCAGCCGTCAATCTGTTTTCTCGAATGTATTTTGTTCCGAGCAAATCTTTGAGATAATCTTGATCTTCGAGTAATTTCTTATAAAGTATCTTTTTAAAATCAGAATCAAGATGGGTATCTAATTTAGAAACAATGCGTTGCAATTCATCTGCACTGTATACAAAATCTAAATAATCAAAATAAGTATAGAAATAATCGAAATTGCCCGAAGTTTTCAATCGGTTGCCACGCCATTCCACATCGTCTCCATCATAACCTTCTGAATACGTGTTTTCTAACAATGAAAACAAAGCTACGCCTTCCGTGAGATTCCCATTAAACTCTAATTCTCTACCCAAAGCGAATAGAAACCGATTGTCTTTGATGTATTTTAAAATGATAGGTTTGATTTCATCTTTGATGATCGCCTTTCCATATTCTTGATTCGCGGTGATGCAAATGGCTTTTATTTTTTCAATTTCAATAGCAATTTTTTGGTTTGGATACTGTTTTTCAAATTGATTGATTTTAGCCATACAATCCGGATAACTTTTGGTAATAAACAATAACTGAATCTCCGCTGCTTTCCATAAAGCAACATTTTTAACTTTAGAAAAATCGACTGAATTCAAAAAAGTCAAAACTTCTTGAGCGTAAATCCGGTCTTTTTCAGAACGTGCTCTCAAGGTTATTGTATTTATTTTAGATTGCAAATCATCATTCCAATAATAACCGAGTTGCTCAACGGAAGGCAAATAATTCGTGTAATATGGCGTGTAAACCCAATCTTCGATCTTATTGATTTCTCTCAAAAGCAAAAAATCCAATATTCTCGAATTGGGATCATTCGCATAAATGGCTTTAAGATAATCGAGGTTTTTACCGACTTTTTGAACAGAAGCAAACGCATAAACATTCGCAATTTCTTCTTTACTTTTCGCTGCTGTCAAAGCCAATGGAAGATTAAATCCTTCATGAAAATAATAGTAGGAAGCATACGTTTTTTCTGGACAATTCGCCATCAGATTCGCCACATCAATCATTTTGGATGCGCCATTTTTGAAAAAGCATTCAAAATACAAACTCCAATAATACAAATAGTCTTTGGGTCCGTTTTGGAATTGTTGGGTAAAAATGGATTGGATTGTTTTTGAATCATTCAAATAAAAGGCAGCACGAACCACTTGGAAAGCATACTTTCTTTTTAGACTTTGATTCTTTTCTGATGCATAAGCTTTTAAAAGTGCTGTGAAAATTTCTTTGTTTTTGAGGTCAAGATTTACAGCTTCGCGTTCCCATGGATTTGAATCTGTCAATGTGTTGATGACTTCACATCGTTTGGCAAAAATTAGATATTGAATAACCTCTAGCTTTTTGTTTTGATAGAGATAGCTTAAAAATTCGTTTTTACTATCGGGATTGATATCAGTAATTTTTAATTCATTATTGAACTGTACAATCGATTCAATAGACACATGTTTCCCCGTAAAATGATACCAATCGAGAATATTCGCTTCGTAATAAACCGCTTCGTTTTGAGATTTCATATCATAATCAAATCCCCATAAATTGGCATTATAGTAAAATGCATAATAATCTGCATAGCTAAAATAGTCAGGTCGAAACAGACAATATCGGATATCTTCACCATAAGGCTGATAACCACATGCTGATGATTGACTAAAACTACTTAGTAAAAGAATCGTAGAAATTAGATATTTCCTCATTTTTATATTGATTAAATGTGCCATAATCGATGTGAAATAATGTGATGGTCGTGTTTTTATCTAAAGCAACATTCTTTTTGATGAGCGCAATCGCCTTGTTGATCGTTTCGGTGGAAACTTCCTCACACTTAAACTGGTCTCCGATTCTGTAATAATCCCGATATCCGAATGTAGTATCTTTAGTGACTTCATACCACATCGGTTTTATAGGCTTTGTAAAACTGGCAACATCGGCGCTACTCAAATCGATTAATCCGGCAAATTGATTGTCATGATACAATTGTGTCCAATAAAAAACGGGTAATGCGATATCCAAATGCAACGGATAACTTCGCTTTTGATCTAAATATGATTTCAATTCATCATAATCAAGAATCGAATTTTTGTCCTTATTAGTCAATGGTTTGATCAAATTATAACACATCAAAGTAGCTTTGTCGACTGGTGGAACGCCCATAATATTGGGGTATTTATATGGATACAATCGCAACGTGCAACTGATTTGTTTTTTCGACAATTCTTTAATTTTTTTAAGCAGATAAAAATATTGATCCTTGGTCGATTTTGTCCAATCACAATCAATTTGAATTTCATTTTCAATTGCGACTTTTTCAAGCTTCTCATGGTTGTATTTATTAACGAGAAATACAATATTGTCCGCCAATTGATCCAAATCTTTTTCTTGATTGAATTGGAAAATTTCGTTTTTAATAAATATCGTTGGAACAATTTTTAAATCTATAAAATTGTCAACACTATAACTATCAATATTGGTTTTATCATAAGGAAAATTGCCCATGGTTTCGCTGTAATCTACTTCAAAATACTTAACATATAGCTTAGTGACACCTGCTTTGTCTAATCCTTTACGGGTATTGGAATCAAACGAACCGTCACTCTTCCAATAATAAAAAGCGCGTTCAACATGCGCTACTTTGTTATCATTCTTACAAGAAAAAAGGAACACGGTCAGCATTCCTAAAAGCAATATTTTTTTCATTGAAATGTTATTTTTCGTTACAACGGAAATTCGTAATAAAATTATATGTTTTATAAAATATTCCATAAAAAAACCCGCTTATTTCTAAACGAGTTCTTATATTATTTGATTACTATTGACTATTAGTTTTTTAATGGAATACTGGCTAAAATCTCGATCACAAATTTCCAAAATTTCTGTGATGATTTAATGCTGGCTCTTTCATCTGGTGAATGCGCTCCATGAATCGTTGGCCCGAAAGAAATCATATCCATTCCTGGATAATTTGTTCCTAAAATACCACATTCTAATCCCGCGTGACAAGCTACTACTTTTGGTTTTTCACCATTTTGTTTTTCATAAATAGAAACCAAAATATCTAAAATTTCAGATTTTACATTGGGTGTCCAACCTGGATAGCTTCCTCCAAAAGTGACTTCACAACCAAACAATTCATACGCAGAACGCAGCGCGTTGGCCAAATCCATTTTAGAAGTTTCTACTGAAGAACGCGTTAGATTTTGAATTGAAATTTCACCGTCTTTTACAATCACACGAGCAATATTATTTGACGTTTCCACCAAATCTTCCATATCGGCAGACATTCTGTAAACGCCATTGTGAGCAGCATAAATCGAACGCAACAAACCTTCTTGAACACCCAATTCCATGATTTTTTTAGGCAAATCAGATTTAGTGATTTCTATAGTTAAGTTGGGTTCGGTCGTTTTAAATTCGGTTTTGATATCACCGATGATTTCCTGCATGTCGAAAACATAAACTTCATCATACATCGACGCAATAATGACTTTGGCAACACTTTCCCGTGGAATCGCATTGCGCAAACTGCCACCATTGATTTCAGCCACTTGCAAACCGAAATTTTCAAATCCGTCGAACAACAAACGGTTCATGATTTTATTGGCATTGCCCAATCCTTTATGGATATCCATTCCCGAATGCCCACCGTTTAAGCCTTTTACAGTAATTGTATAACCTACCGAACCATCAGGCGTATCTTCTTCGTGGTAACTTCTCGTTGCCGTAACATCGATGCCACCGGCGCAACCGATATCAATTTCATCGTCTTCTTCAGTGTCCATATTGAGCAGAATTTCTCCTTTGAGAATACCGCCTTTGAGATTCAACGCACCAGTCATTCCAGTTTCTTCATCAATCGTAAATAACGCATCAATCGCAGGATGCGGAATGTCTTTGCTTTCAAGAATCGCCATCATCATCGCTACTCCTAGCCCATTATCTGCACCTAAAGTTGTACCGCGAGCACGAACCCAATCGCCATCAACATACATGTCGATACCTTGTTTGTCGAAGTCGAAATTGGTATCGGCATTTTTCTGATGCACCATATCCAAATGGCCTTGCAAGACAATCGTTTTGCGGTTTTCCATTCCTGGCGTTGCAGGTTTGCGGATGATAACATTGCGGATGTCGTCTTCAAAAGTTTCGAGTCCGAGATTTTTTCCGAAGTCTTTCATGAATTCGATTACACGATCTTCTTTTTTTGATGGACGAGGCACGGCGTTTAAGTCGGCAAATTTATTCCAAAGTGCTTTGGGTTCTAGGTTTCTGATTTCCATTTTTTAAGTTTCTGAGTTGCTAAGTTTCTAAGTACCTGAGTTTTTAAGTGCTCAGTAACTTAGTTACTCAGTCACTCAGCAACTCAGGCAGCCAAAGTTACAAAGTTTATGTGCTTTTTCGATATATTTACATTCAAAATTAAAGCTGTGCAACGCAAGTATATTCTTCCCGTTTTTCTATTGATTCAAGTGATTGTCTTGCAGATCATTTCGTTTTTTTCTGAATTTGTCGAGACATTTTACAGCAAAGGCTTTTATGTTTGGATATCACATTTTTGGCGCATCGCATTAGGAAACATAGTCTTCTCAGTTGGTGATTGTATTTATGGAATTGTCATTTTCTTATTGTTGCGTTGGATTTGGATTAAAAGAAAAACCTGGAAACAAGGCAGAAAAGATAACTTTTTACAACTGCTGAGTTTCTTTTCTGTTTTTTACTTTTTGTTTTACGTGTCATGGGCTACCAATTATTACCGTGTTCCGTTGTTTGATAAAATGAATATTCAACGAGACTATTCTGACGATGATTTATTGAAATTCACTACAATTCTCATCGCTAAAACCAATGCGATTCAATATCAAATTGCCAAGAATAAAAACACAAAAATTGATTTTCCATATTCGCAGGAACAAGTCTTTCAAATGAATTTGAATGGCTACGAACATTTGGCGCAGCAATACCCGTATTTGAAATATGAACATGAAAGCATCAAGAAATCGCTTTTTAGTTTGCCGCTTACTTATATGGGATTTGCCGGTTATTTGAATCCGTTTACGAATGAAGCTCAGGTGAATGATATGCTGCCGATGTATACTTTCCCGACTACATCAACCCATGAAATGGCGCATCAATTGGGTTATGCGAGTGAAAGCGAATGCAACTTTATTGGGTTTTTAGCGTCGACAAAAAATGATGATTTGTATTTTCAATATTCGGGTTACGCTTTTGCTTTGCGGTATTGCTTGCACAATTGGGAAGTTCGAAATCCTAAAACTTTAGAACAGCTATTGAAAACCGTCAATCCCGGAATTCTAAAAAACTATCAGGAAAGCGAAGATTTTTGGAAGCAATACGAGACTTTTATAGAAACCGGCTTCAAGATTTTTTACGACCACTTTTTAAAATTCAACCAGCAAAAAGATGGTTTGGAAAGCTATAGTAAGTTTGTGAATTTGATGGTGAATTATTATCAGGATAAGCCTTTATAGTAACGCAAATTTGATTGAATCTGGCGAATTTATTTTAATATCTTTAACAATACTTGTTTATAAGTGTCGTTGTATTAGGAATTTAAAAACCCAATACAATGAAAATCAACTTCAAACAAACCACTCCTTTTTTATTTTTGATGGCGATTACAGCAAGTTCCTGTACCAGCAATTCCGATTCGGAACCTGAACCATTACCTGATTTTTTCAATTTGAATATTGGAAATGAATGGGTTTATAAAGAATACCGCAATAGCCTGCAAGACCTGTCGACATTAACTTTTTCGGGGAAAATTGACAGCATTAAGGTAGAATCGGTTGTGATAATTGATGGCCTTGCATTTTCTAAGTTACACCATAAAACAGTAAATCCAAGTGGAAGTTTGAGTTCATCGTACGAGTACCTTAGAGTTGACGAGTCAGGACATCTCGTGGGCAATAATCCCTACATGTTCTTAATTGAGGATCCTGCGTCTGCCAATGAACTCAACATTATTAGGCATCCCGGTGACGACACAGACTATCAAAACACTAGTGTTCGTGAAACCGGTACTTCTTTTTCGAGCCTGTATCCTTCAGCAGACATTATGGTTGAAGGAAACCATTATACTGTTTCACCGTTTGTTCTTGAATATACTTCACCCGAAGGCACAATCCCGGTAATTAATAAATCTGTTGAAACGGATTACCAAAGACAACTTGGTTTGGTAAAGAAAACGAATGCTTATGTGGCCAGTCCTTTTCTCTGGGAAGACCGATTGGTTTCGTACCATATTGTTAATTAAAAAAGTTTAACACGGATTTTACAGATTAGCACAGATTAATCCGTGATAATCTGTGAAATCCGTGTTAGTATTTCAATCCGCGTTTGGGCACCATACCGCCTTTCGTATCACGAACACTGCTAATAATCACAAAAGCATTTTCATCCACTTTTTCGATTTCGGATTTAAGCCGGTTGAGTTCTAATCGTGTGACGACTGTGTAAACGATTTCTACATTGCCACTTTCACCGGTTTTTCCATAACCGCTTTTTCCTTTGTAAGTGGTTACGCCGTGTCCGAGCACTTCAATAATAAGTTTTTTGATTTCTTCGCTTTTGGACGAAACGATTGTCACACCCATATATTCCTCAATTCCATCAATGATGAAGTCGAGTGTTTTGGAAGCAGCTAAATACGTTATCATCGAATAGAGTGCTACTTCAATCGATAGAAAATAAGCGGCTGCCGAGAATATCACCACATTGATTACAATGATGATATCGCCAATGGTGGTTCCGAACTTTCTGCTTAAATAAATTGCCAATACTTCTGTGCCATCGATTACTGCGCCTCCTCTAACCGACAATCCAATTCCGGCACCGAGAAAGAAACCGCCAAAAACCGCTACGAGTAAATTGTCATCGGTGACGTTCGGAAACGTAACGGTTGCCACGACCAACGCCAATCCTAAAATCGCCAGTGAGGTTTTGATGGCGAATGCTTTTCCAATGATGTTGTAGCCTAAAATGATGAATGGAATGTTGATCGTGACAATTAAAATATACAGTGGAATTGGTGTTAATATGGATACCAATAACGAAATTCCTGTTGCACCGCCATCGATGAAATGATTGGTCAGCAGAAACCCTTTGAATCCAAATGCTGCGGAGAAAATTCCCGAAGTGATGAGGATGAAGTCTTTGATGTGTCTTGTTATTTTTGTTTTCTCGTTGTGCTTCATAGCTTTTTTTAAACTTCATCTGTTGTGAATGTTGTAAAACTTTTCTTTTTATAAGGGCGAATAATCAATCGGCCTTCACGGTCGAAACGGATGTAATTGTAAACCCAATTTAGGAAAACAACCGCTTTGTTTTTGAAACCGATTAATGAAAACAAATGCACAAACATCCAGACAAACCAAGCGAAAACGCCACTGAATTGGTAATGCGGTAAATCGACTACGGCTTTGTTTCTTCCTATGGTTGCCATCGAGCCTTTGTCGCGGTATTCGAACGGTTTCATTTTCTGGTTGTTGATTTTTTTGATGATGTTTTCGCCTAATAAGTCACCTTGTTGCATAGCTGGTTGTGCCATCATTGGGTGACCGTTTGGGTAGTTTTTGGTTTCCATGGAAGCGATATCGCCGAGTGCAAAAATATTGTCATAACCCACGACTTGGTTGAACTCATTGACGCGGATGCGATTCCCTTTTGCGAATGAATCAGGTTTGATTCCCGGAATCGCAGCGCCTTGAACGCCAGCGGTCCAGATTACTGTGGCTGTATCGAAAGTTAAGTTGGTGTTGGTGGTGATTACTTTGCCATCGTAACTTAGCACACGTACGTTTTTGTGTACCGTTACACCCAATTCCGTTAAGAATTTTTCGGCTTCATTCGAAGCATTATCGCTCATGGTATTCAGAATTCTTTCGTCGCTTTGGATTAAGTTGATTTGCATGTTGGCGATGTTGAGATCGGGGTAATCTTTTTGCAGAATGGCGTTTTTCATTTCGGCTAATGCACCTGCGAGCTCTACACCTGTTGGTCCACCGCCTACAAGACAGAAATTCATGAAAGCGTTGCGTTCCGTTTCGTCAGTAACCAATAATGCTTGTTCGAAATTTTCTAGAATTAGGCTTCGAATGTTGAGCGATTGTGGAATGGTTTTCATCGACATGCTGTTGCGTTCGATTTCTTTGTTGCCGAAGAAGTTCGTTTTGGAACCGTTGGCGAGCACTAGATAATCGTAATGCAATTCTCCGATATCGGATTTGACGATTTGGTTTTGGGTATCGATTTCGTTGACACGGCTTAGGCGGAAATAGAAATCGGGAAATTCCTGAATAATTTTCCGAATGGGATACGCTATGGAACCGGCTTCGAGTCCACCCGTGGCGACTTGGTATAGTAACGGCTGAAACGTGTGGTAGTTGTGTTTGTCGATGAGGACGACTTGTACGTTTTTATTTTTTAGTTTTTTGGCTAGTGATATTCCGGCGAAACCGCCGCCTATTATTATGATTCTGGGGAGATTGGTAGTTGGGATGTTCATTTTGAGTTGCTGAGTTGCTGAGTGCCTGAGCTGCTAAGCATGTGAGCTACTAAGATACGGCTTTTTGGGGTTTGTTGCAAAGGTGCGGAGACACAAAGTTTTGGTAAAGTTGTGGTGGTTCCTTCGCTACGCTCGGAATGACGGGGTTATTATGAAGACATAAATTTCAACACTTAGCCCCGATAGCACCTTTTGTTCTGGGGTTCAGAACAAAAGATTTAGCGGATAGCGGGACTACTCCTGAATTGGAAAACAGTGGTTGTGCTCCTAATAAAAAATAAGTACATTGTAACAAAATTAGGCAACGGTTTACTAACGCAGTTATGAGTCAAGATTTAGAGCAATCTTTTGTCAAGCAATTGAAGGAAAATCAGAATATCATCCACAAGATTTGTCGGTTGTATACTTCTGGTGAGGACGCGCATAAGGATTTGTTTCAGGAAATTACGATACAGTTGTGGAAAGCGTTTCCAAAGTTTCGTGGGGAGAGCAAATTTTCTACTTGGGCGTATCGGGTGGCTTTGAATACTGCGATTACTTTGTATCGGAAGAGCACGCGATCTATTGCTACTTCGTCTTTTGACACTACCAATCATTTTATCAAGCAGGAAGAATATAATTACGAGGAAGAAGAGCAGATTAAATTGATGTATCAGGCGGTGTATCAGCTCAATGATATTGAGAAGGCGCTTGTATTTATGTATCTTGAAGACAAGGATTATGAGGAAATATCGGAAACATTAGGAATCAGTCAAGTGAATGCCAGAGTGAAGATGAACAGAATTAAAACAAAATTGAGAAAAATATTAAATCCCTAGGTTTATGGAAGAGTTAGAAGTATTGAAAAAAGCTTGGAAAAAAGAGGAACGCTCTTTTGATCAGGTTTCGGAAAAAGATATTTTGGGCATGTTGCATCAGAAATCTTCATCGATAGTGAAGTGGATTTTGATTATCAGCATTGTAGAATTTGCGTTTTGGAATGTGATTTCGTTCGTATTCAGCGATGATCAATACCAAGCCAAATTGAAAGCTTATGGCATTGAGGACGTGATGTTGGTGGTGAATGTGATTAATTATATTGTGGTGGTTGGCTTTATTTATGTGTTTTATAAAAACTATAAATCGATTTCGACTTTAGATTCTACTAGCAAATTGATGCAGAGTATTGTGAGCACACGCCGCACGGTGCAAAATTATATTTGGTATAATTTATTTATCATTACGTTGACGATTGTGATTTCGATTGTGATGATGTTTTCGCACAATCCGGAGATGATTTCGTTGATGAATAAGCAAGTCGCCGAAGGACATGAGTCGGTATTCATTTGTTTTTGCGTGGTGATTTCGTTAGTCTTTATTGCAGCGATTATTGGACTGTTTTGGTTGTTTTATAAATTGCTGTATGGGATTTTGCTTAAGAAATTGTTTGCTAATTATAAGGAATTGAAGAAGATTGAGCTTTAGAAAAAATTAAATAATTAAACTTTCCACTGCCGCAATTGATTCAATTCTTCCTGCGCTTCAATTTCTTCTGCCGGGATTACTTTTAAAAATGATGGATGCTGTTCGATGGCATATTCTACTTTCTCTACGATTTGTTCGATGGTGTCGTTTTCATAATCAATCTCAAGTGGTTCTTTGATGATGAATGATTGCAGGATACCTTTCTTTTTGAGGCGCAATCCTTTTTTATCGAACGAGCGTCGGAAACCGTCAATAACGATTGGAACTACGATGGGTTTGTGTTGTTTGATGATGTGCGCGGTTCCTTTGCGTACCGGCTTAAACGATTTGGTGGTGCCTTGCGGGAATGTGATTACCCAACCGTCTTCCAATGCAATTCTGATATTTTCTGTATCGTTTGGATTGACTTCACGTTTCTCGGTAACATCTTTTCCTCCGGCGCGCCAGGTTCTTTCTACGGATATCGCACCGACATACGACAAGATTCTTGGTAACAAACCGGATTTCATCGTTTCACTTGCGGCTACATAATAAATATTCATTTTCGGTTGCCACAAATAACCAATGTTTTTAATGTTGTCTTCTCGTCCACTCAAACTCGCGTTAAACACATGAAACATTGCCACTACATCGGCGAAATACGTTTGATGATTCGAAATAAACAATACGTTTTTATCGGGTAAAGCTTTGATAATTTCAGAGCCGTCAATATGCAAATCATTGAAACCACGATAGCGTTTGTGTGTCATCGCTCCGAAGATTCGGATGAGCCATTTTTTGATGAAAAGTATATGTCCAAAAGGGTTTCTTTTGAATAATCCCATAGCAATTTTGATTTGAAAAGTAAGCCGGCTAATTTACAAATTTAGCTACTATTTAAAGTACCTTTTTGAGGGTTTCTTTCAATTCACTGAGCATCATGGCGGTAGCACCCCAAACATAATGCTCTTGAATTTTAAACGCCGGAACATCAATTGATTTCGAATAAGCAGTATCCATGCGTTGGCTGACGACGTTGTTTTCATCTAAGAAATGAAGCAAAGGTAATTCGATAATTCCGGCGACTTCTTCGGGATCGGGGTTGAAGGAAAGTTCATTTTGACTCAACCCTAAAAACGGATACACCATAAAATTACTCGGTGGAATATAGACTTCACTAAAAGCGCGAACGACTTGAATTTGATCCGGAATAATGCCTATTTCTTCGTGCGTTTCCCGTAATGCAGTGTGTGTAAGGGTTTCGTCTTCCAATTCTACTTTACCGCCGGGAAAAGCAATTTGAGAAGAATGTACTCCTGGATAAGTATTGCGTTGTATTAACACCAAATGTGTTTGCGAATCTTTGGGATAAAACAACATCATGACTGCGGCTTTTCTGGGATTTTTAGCTTCAAGGTCGAGATCTTTCATTATCTGTTTCCGCTCTGGTGGCGTCATGATATTATGCGCTGCTTCGGCGGGAAGTGGTTCACGCTCTAGTTTCGGAATACAGTATAGAAAGTCTTGAAAATCCATAACAAAGCGTATTTTTGTGCATTGAAAATAGCAACGGTGTTTTACGAATTTACGAAAATTCAATGCGTATCAAAAAACATTGGGATAAAATTCACAGCCACAAAAAGCGAAACATGTATTCTAAACAAGAAAATCAACGACTTAAGCAAGAATTCTGGATAACCTTTGCCGAGCAATATCCACGCAAATGGGTGTTGTATGATACTAAGATTAAGGATTTCTCTTTTAAGTTTTTTGTAGATAATACGAAGGCTCAAGTGAGTATTGAGATTGAACATCGCAATGAGGAAAAGCGCCTCGCCTATTTCGATAAGATTGTTGCTTTGAAAAATATTTTGGAAGACGAATTCATCAAAGATTTAGTCTATCAAAAAAACCACACGCTCGAAAGCGGAAAAACCATTAGTAAAATTTGGGTAGAACAATTAGGAATTACCGTCAGCAATCGTGCTTATTGGAATACCATTTTCGATTTCTTCTTTGAAAAAATGAATGCTTTGGAAATGTTTTATTTGGAGTATGATGAATTCATCAAAGATATTGAATAGCCTTTGGGCGTGCCGGCGCGCGAACGTCATTGCGAATATCGCGAAGCAATCTGCGCCGTCGGGCTATACGCTACAATCTTTTGCGGCGAACACCGCCACAAAAGGATAACCGCTCCTATCCCTCACGTGAACTTTTGCGGTTCTTTGTACCTTCGCGTGTTTGTAGTACTAATAACGCTGTAAAAACAAAAAAGCCCTCAAACTATAATGAAGGCTTTTCGAATTGTATAATGTAATAAATCTTTTTATCCAAGCGTTAAGTCTTTAATCCTTAATGCAACGCACCGATGCAAGCCCCCTCGAATCAAATATCTGTGTGTTAAGAACACCACTGTTGTAAAGCACGTTACGCGTATAAAAGTTTCCATTAACCGATACCTCAGTCGAAGTCCACCAACGAGCTACGCTGCCGATGTTGGAGAATGTTATTTGAAGACCTGGACCTGCTGCCCTATCGACTTGACCCCCAGGAAGAGCCTTAAAACCACTGCTGTTGCTTGCAGCCGTATTAGGGCTTTGCCATAATGTGGTCGATTTTATCTTACCTCCCGCCACATTTTGTCCTCCTAAATAATTTTCCAAAATAGTCCATTCCGCATTACTAGGAATATGCCAACCTACTGGTGCTAATCCACGAGATATTGCAGCCCGATCATATAACTTGCCATAAATAGCGCCCATAGCTGGGTCGTTGTTGTAATCTTTACAAACATGGTCAGTTTGACCACCAGGACCGTTTAATAAAATTATTGGGTCGCCATTTCTATAATGAGTTACATCTAAGTTTCTAGTCATCCAAATTTGCGTTCCAATTTGCACTTGAGTTGGTATACTTACTGGTGGCAACGATTGTCTTGAAGCTACTTGGTTTTCAGTTTTGGTTTCTTCGTTAGAGCACGAGGCTAAACCTATAAGTAAAAATAAGATTGATGCTATTGAGAAATAGTATTTTTTCATGGCAATGTTTTTATAAACTTTTATAAAAGTAAGAATTATAATTACAAACGCAACTTGCTATTTTTCCCTTTGTGCCTTAGCGTCTTTGCGAGCAAAAAAACTAAAACTTCCTAAAAACAAAAAACCCGTTGTTTTCACAACGGGTTTTTCTTAAAAAAGGCGA
>NZ_JANOBI010000036.1:0-17077 GCF_031411595.1 Flavobacterium sp.
GTGGAATCAACAATTCTTTACGAACAGAAATCGCCAATACTGCGATAATGCCGCCGATGGTTAAACTTCCTGTATCGCCCATGAAGACGGATGCCGGATACGAATTATACCAAAGGAAACCGATCAGTGCTCCGACGAAAGCTGCGATGAAGACCGTCATTTCACCAGAATTCGGGATGTACATAATATTGAGGTAACTCGAGAAAATGATGTTACCCGAAACGAAGGTGAAAATCCCCAAGGCGAGCACTGATATTGCGGAAGTTCCTGCAGCTAATCCGTCGATGCCGTCAGTTAAGTTGGCGCCGTTGGATACTGCTGTGATGATGAAAATCACAATTGGAATAAATACAATCCATGCCCAGTTTTCGTAACCATCGCCCGCCCAAGCAAGTAATTCTGCGTAATCAAATTCATTATTTTTGAAAAACGGAATTGTAGTTGCGGTTGATTTTTCTTCGATTGGCGCTTGAGAAATCGTGTTTTCAGTTGGGTTTAGCGCAATGGTTTTCAGCGTTTCTTTTCTTAAAGTCACTCCGGGATGCAAGTACAAAACCGAACCTACTATTAATCCAAGTCCAACTTGTCCGATGACTTTGAAAATACCTTTTAAACCTTGTTTGTCTTTTTTGAAAATCTTGATGTAATCGTCGATGAAACCAATCGTTCCCATCCAAAGTGTCGTAACGATTAGTAGAATGATGTAGATGTTGTTGAGTTTGGTCAATAGAAAAACCGGAATCAATGTTGCGATGATGATGATTAATCCACCCATGGTTGGGGTTCCCGCTTTTTCGTTTTGACCTGCTAATCCTAGTTCACGAACGGTTTCTCCGACTTGTTGATTTCTTAAAAAGGCGATAATTCTTTTACCATAAATAGTAGAAATCATCAGCGAAAGTATAATCGCGAGTGCCGAACGAAACGTGATGTATTGAAAAACACCTGTTCCCGGGATATGCATCGTCTTATTGAGATATTCAAAAAAATAGTAGAGCATAGTTTTCTATTTATGAAGTTGAATTAATAGTTCTTTTACGATTTGCATGTCGTCGAAATCGTAGCGAACGCCTTGAATTTCCTGGTATGTTTCGTGTCCTTTTCCTGCGATGAGAATAATATCGTTAGGCTGTGCCATTTGACACGCCGCTTGTATGGCTTGTCTTCTGTCGGTAATTGACATTGTTTTTTTAAAATTTTGAGGCCCGACCCCTTTTTCCATATCGGCGATGATGTCTTCGGGTTTTTCGGTTCTTGGATTGTCAGACGTGATGATGGTTTTGTCGCTCATGGTTGATGCGATGTTGGCCATAATCGGGCGTTTGGTTTTATCACGGTCGCCACCACAGCCTACGATGGTAATGAGTTGCTCGTTTTTGGTGCGGATGTCATTGATGGTTTTCAATACATTTTCTAAAGCATCTGGCGTGTGTGCGTAATCGACAATCGCTGTGATTTTTTCATTCGATATGATGTATTGAAATCTGCCCGAAACGCTTTCGAGTTCAGACAACAATCGCAATACTTCGAAATAATCTAGTCCTAATTCTACTGCCGTTCCGTATATCGCTAATAAATTATAAGCGTTGAAAGTGCCAATCAATCGTACCCAAACTTCATTCTCATTGATTTTCATCAGCAAGCCGCCCATTTGACTTTCTAAAATCTGTGCTTTGTAATTCGCGTAGGATTTTAGCGCATAAGTGAGTTTTCTAGCAGCAGTGTTTTGCAACATTACAATACCGTTCTTATCATCGAGATTCGACAAAGCAAAAGCGGTTTTCGGCAAATGATCGAAGAATGATTTTTTGACATCACGGTATTCCGCAAAATCTGTGTGATAATCTAAATGATCGTGTGATAAATTGGTGAATACGCCGCCTTCAAAATGCAAGCCTTCGGTTCTTTTTTGGTGGATGCCGTGGGAGCTGACTTCCATGAAGCAATGCGTTACGCCAGCATCGACCATTTCCCTTAAATAGCGATTGACCGTAATGGAATCAGGCGTGGTGTGGGTTGCTTTATATTCAACATCATCCACTAAAATTTTCACAGTAGAAAGCAATCCTACTTTGAAACCTGCTTTTTTAAACAATTGATATAATAAAGAAGCGATGGTTGTTTTGCCGTTGGTTCCCGTGATACCTACCAATTTCAAATGTTGTGACGGATCTCCAAAACAATTTGCAGCCATGTAAGCTAAAGCGCGATTGGTATCTTTAACTTGAATGTAGGTGATTCCATTAACAATGATTTCTGGGAAAGTATCGCAAACAATAGCAATCGCTCCTTGATTGATAGCTTTTTCAATGTAATCGTGTCCGTCAGAAACGCTACCACGAATCGCAATGAAAACGTCGTTCTCAGCAATCTTTCTCGAATCGAAATCGATAGCATTAATAGCCATTTCCGTCGAACCTTTGACGGCTTCGATGCTGACTTTATATAATATGTCTTTTAAAATAATCACGATAATTCGAGTATGATGATAGTATTCTTGCTAAAAATCTGCCCAGGCTGGATGGATTGCGATTTGACCTTACCGGTACCTTTAACTTTTATATTTAACCCTAAATTTCCAAGTAGTGCAACCGCATCCATTCCGGACATTCCTTTTACATTGGGAATTGTATTTTGTTTTGCTTGGGCTTTGGTGTAATAATTCGCGTAGCTGTTTTCCTGAATCATGCTCTTTTTGTTCAGGTTTTTGATTTCATTCATCGAAGGCGCATCGGTAAATATCTTTTGTGCGATGCGTTTGAAAACTGGGCCGGCTACATCGGCTCCGTAATAGTTATTCATTGAAGTGTTTGGTTCATGAACAACCACAATACAAGAATATTTTGGTTCATCCGCCGGGAAATAACCTACGAATGATGAGATGTAATGCTTTTCAGTTCCTCCGTTTTTGGCATAGTTGGCTTGTGCTGTTCCGGTCTTTCCCGCCATCGAGAAATCTTTGGAATAGAGTTTAGCACCTGTTCCTTTTTTGACCACATTCTTCATCACCGCTTTGAGTTTGGCTATAGTTTCCATCGAGCACACTTTCGGATTGATGACTTCTTTGTTGAATTTCTTGATGGTTTTATTCCATTCTTTGATTTCAGAAACGAATTGTGGTTTGACCATTTCACCATTGTTGGCAACAGCATTATAAAAGGTCAATGTCTGTAAAGGTGTAATCGAAACGCCATATCCGAAAGCCATCCATGGCAATGAAATGGCACTCCAACGTTTGGTTCCGGGTTGCGGAATGAATGGAATTCCTTCGCCTTTGATTGGAAGCCCTAAAGGTTTATTCAATCCGTAACCGTTTAAATGATTGACGAATTGCGCTGGATCATTTTTATAATTGTTGTAAACCGCTTGCACCATGATGGTATTCGAAGACACTTCAAAACCTCTGGCGAGTGAAATTTTACCATAACCGCCTTCGTGGGAATCTCGTACTTTTTTCCCTGAATAGGTGATGATGCCACCTTGGCTGTCAAAAACCGCACTGGTATCTACTTTTTTATCTTCTAGCAGTGTCATTAAATCGGCCAATTTATAAGTAGAACCCGGTTCGTGAGATTCTGCAATCGCATAATTTGTAGTTTCGAAATAGGTGCTGTCAGCCGCTTTATTAGTGCTATCAGGATTTTTTCCGAGATTCGAAATCGCTTTGATTTTACCCGTTTTGGTTTCCATCACTACGACGCAACCATGATCCGCGTTGTACTGGCGAAGTTGTTTTAACAAGGCATGATGCGCAATGTCTTGAATGTATACATCGATGGTTGAAATGACATCGTAACCATCTTGAGGATCCACTTCATTGACATCGCGAATGGGTTTCCATTGGCCTTTGGCGATTTTTTGCTTTAAGATTTTACCGTCTTTGCCGTTCAGATATTTTCTAAACGCCCACTCGATTCCTTTTCCATCGTTCGAACCGTTTGGCGTTACACGTTCGTAGCCAATCGTTCTTTCGGCAATTTTACCAATGGGATGTTCCCGGATTGTTTTTTGTTCGGTGATGATACCGCCTTTGTAAGCACCAAGATTGAATAATGGGAAACTTTTGATTTTCATGTATTCGGTGTAGCTTAAATCACGCGCAACAAGAAAATATCGGTTTTTTGTAGCTCTGGCTTTTCTCAAACCTGATTGGAATTCGCTACTTGATTTTTTGAGTAATATTGAAAGTGAATCAGCCAGTGGTTTTACATTTTTTTCAAATGCTTCGGCTTTGGGTGCTACAGCATCAAAACGAATTTCATAATTGGGAATTGAAGTCGCCAACAAGCTTCCATCGGCAGAATAAATATTGCCTTTATTCGCTGGAATCACAAAGTTTCTAACGGTTCTTTCTTTGGCTAATTTTCGATAATAATCGCCTTCAACCCACTGAATGTTGGTCAGTTTGACAGTAATCGCAATCGCCATGATGAACATCATGAAAGCGACGAGATACATGCGATACGAAATGTGCTTATCTTCTACTGCCATATTTTCTTGAAGAAATTTTTCTGTTCTTCTTGTTTTACTTTTATTTTGGTTGGTGGCACTGATGCAGGATATATCTGCTTGGCCTCCATTTTTTCTGACACGGTCGATTCCATTTTGAGTTTCATCAATTCGGAACGACGGTCTACAAATTCTGAGCGCAATTCTTTGACTTCACTCGTCAATTCGATAATTTTAAAAACTTTTTGTTCGTAGCGTTGCGTGTTGGCAATCATGATAATTGCGAGAATAATCAGGAACACGATGAAGCGCCAGTTCTTTGCGGCGTTGGCTTCTTCGTTAATCAGAAATCTTGCTTTTAGTATGCTGTAAACTCCGTTTTTCATTTTCTTTTGTTGTATGTTGTGTGTTGTATGTTATATGTTTCGTAACCTATAACCTAGAACTTACAACTTCTCAGCTATTCTGAGTTTGGCGCTGCGTGCGCGGTTGTTAATTTTAATTTCAACATGATCCGGAACAATCAGTTTCCCTATCGTTTTGAACGGAACTGAAAAGTTTCCGAAGAAATCGCGTTCCGGCTCCCCTTCGAACATGCCGTTTTTGATGTATCTTTTTACCAATCGGTCTTCAAGTGAATGGTATGAAATGACACTCAGCCTTCCGTTTGGATTTAAAATCTCTAATGATTGTTCGAGGAATTCTTTCAATACATCCATTTCTTGATTGACTTCGATTCGAATCGCTTGGTATATTTGAGCTAAAATCTTGTTGCTTTTATGTGCCGGCAAAAAACGACTTAACACTTGTTTCAAATGCTCTGTATTTTTAATGGGTTGAATTTCTCTCGCCTCAACAATGGCTCTTGTTAATGCCGGAGCATTTTTCAATTCACCATAATCTAAAAACACTCTTGTGAGATTAGCGCTGTCATAATCGTTGATTACTTTATAGGCATTGAGTTCGTTTTTCTGACTCATTCTCATATCGAGTTCCGCTTCGAATCGTGTCGAAAACCCTCTTTCAGCTACATCAAATTGGTGTGACGAAACGCCTAAATCGGCTAAAATTCCATCGACACTTTTGACATTATGAAATCGCAAAAACCTTTTAATGTATCTGAAGTTCTCATTGATCAAAACAAATCGTTCATCATGCAAAGCATTGGCTAAAGCATCTTCATCTTGATCGAAAGCGAATAATTTTCCGTTTGGTCCTAGTCTTTTTAAAATCTCTTTTGAATGTCCACCGCCGCCGAAAGTTACATCGACGTAGACGCCGTCAGGTTTAATGTTTAAGCCATCAACAGAAGCATTTAGCAATACTGGATTATGATATTCCATTGTCATCATCATTTACATTGCCCATTACGTCTTCCGCCAGGTCAGCGAAATCAATTACTGAATCATCAATTGCTTTTTCGTATAAATCTTTATCCCAAATCTCAACGATATTGACCGCTGAAGACAGCACGATATCTTTTGAAATGTTGGCAAAAACCACTAAATCTTTTGGAATCAACAATCGACCTAGGTTGTCAATTTCAACCACTTTAACACCAGCGGTAAAACGACGAATGAAATCATTGTTCTTTTTGACAAAGCGATTGAGTTTGTTGATTTTTTGC
This sequence comes from Flavobacterium sp., assembly GCF_031411595.1. Lineage (GTDB taxonomy): Bacteria > Bacteroidota > Bacteroidia > Flavobacteriales > Flavobacteriaceae > Flavobacterium. Next base: position 6,077 of record NZ_JANOBI010000036.1, read on the forward strand.
ATCATCAAGTTCCATTCTTGCATCGGATACAATTCGAGACAAGGTTGAAAAACAGAACGCTTCAAAACGAATCCGTCTTGAAGAGCAATCGACAACTGCTTTTTTAAAGGTGCCGGCAAGAGCAACCTTCCTTTGGCGTCGACTTTACATTCATATGTTCCAACGATTGAATTCAAGAAAATGGTTTTTAATGATTTGGAGCAAAAATATAAAAATAATTACCACAATTTACCACAAAATACCACTTTGTTGATAAGTTTTACCACTTTAACTAATAATGCTCCTAAAACTTGTTTTCAAAACACAAAGGCTTATTTAACAATTTGTTAAGAAAAATGAAATATTGAAATGGATATTGTAAAAAAGCATTGATATTAATTAAAACGCTGATTTAAATTCAATAAAATCAAAATGACATTACTATCAAGTTTTTTAATAGATTTTTGGTAGAATTCCATTCTTTTTATTTTTTGATTTTTTTAAATAATAAATCCTACGGTTTCAAATTGTCTATAAAATCATATATTTGTGCGCACTAGAAAAGGTAAGCATCACAATGAATCACAACTTAAAAAAAGAAGGCAGGTACAAATATTTCGAAGCCGGAGAAGGAACGCCAATCGTCATTTTACATGGCTTGATGGGTGGATTGAGTAATTTTGATGGTGTTGCTGATTATTTTCCACTACACGGTTATAAAGTAATTATTCCGGAACTTCCGATTTATACACAAAATATTTTAAAAACCAACGTAAAAGCTTTTGCCAAATTCGTAAAGGACTTTATCACTTTTAAAGGTTTTGATCGCGTGATTCTTTTGGGAAATTCATTAGGCGGGCACATTGCATTATACCATACCAAAATGTATCCTGAAAAGATGTTAGGCCTTGTCATTACTGGTAGTTCAGGATTGTATGAAAGTGCAATGGGTGATAGTTATCCAAGACGCGGTGATTACGAATACATTCAGAAAAAAGCCGAAGCCGTTTTTTATGACCCGAAAGTGGCGACTAAAGAAATGGTTGATGAAGTATATTCGATGGCGAACGATCGTATTAAACTAATTAAAACGCTAACGATTGCCAAAAGTGCCATTAGACACAACATGGCGAAAGATTTGCCTAAAATGCACGTTCCGACTTGTATTATTTGGGGTAAAAATGATAATGTAACACCGCCGGAAGTTGCTGAGGAATTTCATCACTTATTACCGAATTCATCTTTATATTGGATTGACAAATGCGGACATGCAGCTATGATGGAACGTCCGAATGAATTTAATGAATTGATGCACCAATGGCTCAAAGAAACCCATTTATAGAACACAAACTACTGATTCAGTAACCGCTATTTTTAAAAGAACAGCGGTTATTTTTTTAGTTACCTTTGCCGAAATTCCTTTGTCATGAAAATCAATACCGCTGAATTTATCATCAGCAATTCTGAAGTCGATAAATGCCCGAAAGATATACTGCCTGAATATGCTTTTATTGGCCGTTCTAACGTTGGAAAATCTTCATTGATTAATATGTTGACGAACCATAAGAATTTGGCAAAAACTTCTGGAAGACCTGGGAAAACGCAGTTGATTAATCATTTTAAAATCAACAACAATTGGTTTTTGGTGGATTTACCTGGCTATGGTTATGCAAAAGTTTCGAAGAAAACGAAATCGGTTTTCCAGCAATTTATTACGGATTATTTCGAGAAAAGAGAACAATTGGTTTGTGCTTTTGTATTGATTGACATTCGTCATGAAGCACAAGCTATCGACTTAGAATTTATGGCTTATATGGGCGAAAGTGAAATTCCGTTTTGCATTATTTTTACCAAAGCCGATAAGATTAGTAAAGTAAAAATTGATTCGCATGTGGCTGCTTATAAAAAGCAAATGATGATGAACAATTGGGCGGAAATGCCACCATATTTTGTAACCTCAGCAACAGAAAGCACCGGAAAGGAAGACTTGCTTTCTTATATTGGAGAAATTAACGAGGAAGTTTTTAAAAGCAATAGTGAGTTTTGAGGAAGCTACTGAGATGCTGAGTTTCTGAGATGCTGAGCTAAAAAAAACCCAAACCTATTTAGATTTGGGATTTTTTTTATGATTTCAATTCGAGTTTCTCAGCAAAATAATCACAAAAATCCTTCATCGTCTCAGACATTTTCTCATCGGCTGTGGCGCGGCGAAATGTATCGGTCATTGCTACTAGCGTTTGGTGAAAGAATAATTTCATTTCATCGACAGGCATTTCTTTCGTCCATAAGTCGATGCGAAGTGTTTCTTGTGCTTTGCTGTCCCAGATCGAGAGCATCATGGCTTTGGCTTCTTCGGCTTCAACGCCGCCGTCTTGTGCGGTCCACATTAGTTTTTCAGGAACTCTGTTTTCGTCTAGTTCGACGAGGAATTTGATTTCGGATGTGATTTTCTTTGGCATTATTTCTTGGGTTTGTAATGTGATTTTTCGAATAGTTCTTTGGCGTCGGTTTTTAATAATTGGCCCACGTAAACTTCATTGTTTTCCATATAAGAACGTACCATTTGCCAGCCAATCCATGCGCCAACTCTGCCCGGCGAATCGTTGTCGATTTCGAGATAGAATTTAGAAAACGGTGCCGGATTGATGAATCTTGGAATCAGTTTCTGATCGGTATCGAACAGCATTTTGTTCTCGATGAAATAGCGCCAAATGTAGCCTTCGTTTTCCTCACACCAAGTAATTTGCTCTTTCTTATAACCCATTTTGTCTGCATCGGAATAATCGGGCAGTAAAATATCTTTTAGATACAATTCTTTTCCGGCAACAATCATCTGCGATAAAAATGAGGTATCGTTTGATGGTGGGATTTTGGATTTGGAAAAGCTTGAAACAATATCGGGTAATATCTGATTTTGCTCAAAATTTTGTTTGAGGTATTCCGGAAATTCGTAGAATTTGTGGGTTTTTCCTAGATACAATTCGAGAGAAATCACCAACATATCATGCGCATAGATTACCTTAGTCTGGTAATCCATTTGGGAAATGATGGTGTAGACTTTTGGCGTTTTGGTTTCGGGAAAATAGTATTTGATATGCTTGAAAAGTTCCTCAATTTTTTGAGTTTCACTGTCGAAGTTGGAATATTTTTTTTCGACTTCAGCGTAAAGCTCTCGCCATTGTGGATTTTGCATTTTGTCTGTCCATACTTTGTCGTCGTTTCCAGCCGGGAAAAAAATCGGATATTGGAGTTTGAGTTTGGGTAGATCTTGCGGAGGTGTTTCGAAAAACGCTTTGTCGAAACGATTGACTTTGATTTCGAGAGGAATTTCCTCGACCGCTTTTTCGACTTTGGATTTTTTATCACATGAAAACAACGCGAGGCAGCAAAAAACAAACAATAGCGAACGATAGTTTCTCATATACGGGATGTCATTAGCCCTGATCGCAACGGTATCCTTTTTTGCGCTTCTTTAGCGCAGAAAAGATTTAGTGTAGAGCAGGAAATAGCTCCTGAAATACATCAGGATAAATTTAAATAATTATTATTTTTGCAAAGATACATTGCCATTGATTAAATTCTCAGAAAATATGTCTAAAAAAAGTACGATTGCGGTTGAAAAAGTGAATCAACAGATTGTGAATTGGTTGAAAACTTATGCAGAGAACGCCAAAGTGAATGGTTTTGTTGTTGGAATTTCGGGCGGTATTGATTCTGCTGTGACTTCGACTCTGTGTGCCCAGACGGGTTTTAAAGTGTTGTGTGTGGAAATGCCAATCCATCAGCCACCCAGTCATGTTTCTCGCGGCCGGGAGCATATTGAGCAATTGAAACAGCGTTTTCCGAATGTGGATCAAGTGGAAACAGATTTGACTTCGGTGTTTGAAACGTTTAAAAAAGCAGTTCCAGAGTCAGATGATGTGGCGCAATTGAGTTTATCTTTAGCCAATACGCGCGCCAGATTAAGAATGACGTCTTTGTATTATTTGGCGGGCATTCACGGACTTTTAGTGGCCGGAACTGGTAATAAAGTAGAAGATTTCGGTGTAGGTTTTTATACGAAATATGGCGACGGCGGTGTAGATTTGAGCCCGATTGCAGATTTGATGAAGTCGGATGTGTATGCGTTGGGTGAATACCTAAAAGTACCCAATTCCATCTTGAAAGCCGCACCAACAGACGGTTTGTTTGGCGATGACAGAACGGATGAAGATCAGATTGGTGCGAGTTATGATGAATTGGAATGGGCGATGTTGGCTGATGAAGCCGGCAAATCTGAGCATGATTTTTCAGGCAGGGAAAAAGAGGTTTTTGCGATTTACAAGCGATTGAATAAAAGTAACCAACACAAAATGAACCCAATACCGGTTTGTCTAGTTCATCGGGATTAATGACAGTTTATCTAAAAAATTTGAAACATTAAGCTTTTTTTAACTAAATTTATAGGCTCGTTTAAAATTAACTCATAAAAAGTCTCTATTATGATTAAAGTTTGTTTGGCAGACAATTACCCTGTTGTGCATTTTGGCGTTAAGTCATATTTTAAGGATCATTCCGATATCACGCTTGTGGCCAATGTCGGGAATTTTTCGATGGTAAAAGATGTCCTATATACTAAAGAGATTGACGTCTTGGTTTTAGATTTGGATTTGGATGGATTGTCGAGTATTTACGAACTCAAAGCCATCATCAAGAATTATACGAAAACCAAGATTATTGTTTTCAGCAGTTACTCCGAACAAATATATGCTCCGAATGCCATTAAAGCCGGTGTTGCAGGTTATGTGCATAAAACCGCCAAATTGGAAACTTTAGGTATTGCCATTATGAAAGTACATCAAGGGCAAACCATTATGAATGATACGATTAAACGTAATTTGGCTTTGATTGCCAAACAAAATAAAAGCGAGCGTCTTTACAGAAAACTTTCGAACCGTGAAATTGAGGTACTTCGTTATTTGAGTAACGGTAAAAAGAACAATGAGATTTCTTCTATTTTAGGACTCAATGAAAAAACCATCAGTACTTATAAACTGCGTTTGTTAACAAAACTCAACGTTACTAACTTGGTGGATTTGGTCAATAAAGCGAAAACTTTAGAAATCGTTTAACTATAGCGCGACATTACTCTTCCGAGTTTTTTTGAAAACGAATTGATTAACTTATTATAATCCATTGCCAAAGACATGGTTTCTGTATTGTCTGATTCGGGTTCTGTGGTGATACTTCCTTTTAATTCTTCGATAATCCGATCGACTAAAAACCAACGCAATGTTAGAATCGTTTCCGACACATATTGCGCAATGGTTTGGTCTTTTTGTTTTACAACAATTTGCTGTGCTTCCCAATTGTGAAGTGACATTTGTTCCTCTAACATTAATATATCGGTAATTTCCTGTGTAAATTCAGGCTCAAGATGCATCAGATATTGATCCATTTGGAAGTTTTCGTTCTGATGGTAATAATTGATTAGGTGGTTGTAGATGTTTAGAAATAACGGATTCGCCAATTCCACTTCATCTTCCTGCAAACTCAAATAAATGCGTTGGTAGACTTTGTGTTCTTTCGTTTCGGTGCTTTCTTCGATTTCGCCTTCTTCATTTGCTTTTAAAATGACATCTTCAAACGATTCCGTTTTATCACCGTATAATAATAGAATTTCTATGATTTTACGTTCGAGTTCGTAAAGCACATCGATTTTTTCGGCAACGATTGGGTTTTCGTTTTTGACAACTTCAAACGCTTTTTGTTCTTGCTTGATTTTCTTTCCGGCTTCTGAAATGTCTTTCTGAACGAGTTGTGCCAATGTATTGAGCAAAACCTGCTCGGAAATATCCATGATTCTGGCGCATTCCTGAATGTAGATTTCTCTTTTGATGCGATCCGGAATTTTGGAAATACTCGTCACCATATCGCGAATGAGTTCCGCTTTTTTGATGGGATCATTTTGAGCTTCATTCATCAACAATGACGCTTTGAACTGGATAAAATCCTTGGCGTTGCTCTCGAGATACGCAACCAAATCTTCATACGAAGTTTTCTTCGCAAAACTATCTGGATCTTCGCCTTCAGGGAAAGTGCAAACGCGAACGTTCATACCTTCTTCTAGAATCAAATCGATTCCACGAATCGAAGCGCGCAAACCGGCGGCATCGCCATCATATAAAACAGTGATGTTTTTTGTGAGTCGATTGACCAGTCGTATTTGATCCGGTGTTAAAGCTGTTCCCGAGGAAGCGACAACATTTTCAATTCCGGCTTGGTTGAATTGTATGACATCAGTGTAACCTTCTACGAGGAAACAATTGTTCTGTTTGGCAATCGCTTGTTTGGCTTGAAAAATGCCGTAAAGCACTTTGCTCTTATGGTAAATCTCACTTTCGGGTGAATTGAGATATTTGGCTGCTTTTTTATCGTTGGTTAAAATCCGTCCGCCGAAACCGAGCGTTCTTCCTGACATGCTGTGAATCGGAAACATCACGCGGCCACGGAAACGGTCTATTGGTGTTTTATCTTCTCTGGCTATCGTTAATCCTGTACTTTCTAAAAATTCGAGTTTGTAACCTTGGCCAAGTGCTTCTTTAGAGAATGCGTCCCATTGTTCGGGCGAATAACCGAGTTCAAACTTCTTGATGGTTTCGTTCGTAAAACCTCTTTCTTTGAAATAGGAATAACCAATAGCTTTGCCTTCTTCAGAATTCATCAGCGAGTCGTGGAAATATTTCTTAGCGAATTCCGATACCAAAAACATCGATTCACGAATATCGGTGTTGGCTTTTTCTTCTTGGGTTTGTTCGGTTTCTTCTATTTCAATATTGTACTTTTTTGCTAGGTAACGAATCGCTTCGGGATAAGTGAAGTGTTCGTGTTCCATCAAAAATGCTACGGCATTGCCACCTTTTCCTGAGGAGAAATCTTTCCAGATTTGTTTGACCGGTGAGACCATGAATGAGGGTGAGCGTTCGTCTGAAAACGGGCTCAATCCTTTGAAGTTGCTGCCGGCACGTTTGAGTTGAACAAAATCGCCGATGACCTCTTCTACTCGAGCGGTTTCGAAAACGGTATCTATGGAAGCTTTTGAAATCAATGGTTTTGAATTATTGGAGCGTAAAGTTAAAGTTTTTGTTTGGATTGTTAGGTTTTTGGATGGTTAGATTGCTTCGCCAGTTCGCTGACGCTCGTGTGTTGGATTTTTAGATTGTAAGACTTTAAGATTATAAGATGGTCTTAAAGTCTTACAATCTTACAATCTTAAAGTCTATTCCCTAGCCCTGATAGCAGCGGTATCTTTTTGCGCCGTTGTTCGGCGTGAAAAATTTAGCGGATAGCAGGTTCCCGGCTCCTAAGAATTAACCGCAAGGTTTGCAAAGATTTTCGCAAGGAACGCAAAGGTTTCGGGTTATGAGATTTCTTTGTGCACTTTGCGTAAACCCTAGCGCTCTTTGCGGTTAAAACAAAAAAAGCACCTCTTTCGAAGTGCTTCTTTACTATCTAAACAAAGGTTGAACATGCATTAATTGAAGTCGAATCGCAAACCGAACGAAACATTATTTTGGTCGACTGCATTGTTGGCGAACAGTGGGCTGATGTCGTATTTGGCGTATAAACTGACTTCGCGGTAACCGATGTAGGCACTCGCACCGTAGATGAAATCGTTGACGTTGAAATCGCCTTTGGTTTTTTGTTTGACGTTGTTGCCGTCTTCGTCTTCGTATTTTAGGATTTGTTTCGACTTGATATTGGCGCCCACATAACCACCCAAACCTACGCGGAAACTTTTGTGCGTGCGAAAAATGGTTTTGTCGTCTTTCTGTTTTTTCTTTGTGAAATCGAACTCGAGATGCGCCGGAAGCACTACATAAACGTTGCGGAAACGGGAATCATTGAGGTGCGTCGCGCTGACTTCGAGATTGGTCTGGTTTCCGGTTTCTTTGAAATAGCGGTTTTCTGTTGGTCGAAGGTTGTTATACATCAATGACAAACCGTATTTGGCGTGAAGCAAGTTGTCGTTTTTTAGAATTCTGGTGTTGTAGGTGAAACCCCATTCGTAGAAATGCGAACCCCAAAATCTGTAATCAGAATGTGCTATAGATTTGTCTGTTGCCAAGTTGTTGAGTCCGAAGGCAAAGACGAATTGTGAAGTGGTTCTGCGCTCTCCGTCGAGGTTTTTTTGTTTGTGCTTTTTGTTATCGAAATGAAAAACCCAAGTACGTGATGAATCTTGCTCTTTGATTTTACCGTCTACTTTTTCTTGCACCAAATCTTTGAGTTCGTCTTGTACTAAAGCCACTCTGGTTTCGATGTTTTTGGCTCTGGTACTCGCGAGTTCTTGTTTTTTTTGATCGGCTTGTTCTTGGGTGATTTTTTTTTTCTCTAGTTGTATGTTGACCGCTTCGACTTCTTCTTTTAAAGCTGCTTTTTCTTCTTTGGTAATGCTTTCGATTTTAGAAGCGATTACTTTGGCGCGTGATTCGAAAGTTTCCTGCGCAAATATTTGGGTTAAGAAAAGCAATAAAATTCCTGTTAGATAAATGGTAAAATTTCTCATGATGATTTGATTTTAATTATTGATTGTTGATTGATTGTTTCTGTTGGCCAATGCCACTTTTACGGTTTTGTAATTCTTGTCGATTTTGTTGATTACTTTTTCACGAAACGAAAGTTCGAGTTCACCATCGACTTCGGAAAGCAGATTGGAAGCACTTACTTTGATGGGCGTTTTTCCGAGTTTTGGATTCGATTCGATGGTTGCAATGGGTTGTTCTTTTTTGATTTCGATTGGATTGGACAGCTGATTGGGCTGTTCCGTTTTTTGATTGATGATTGATTGATTTGCGATTTGATTTTGATTTTGATTGATTTGTTTTTCTTCGATAGGATTGTTTTTAAAGTGGGTGTGATTTGATTTGATGCATGGATTGGATTTGTTGGTTTGTGAAGTTTCTGCTACCGTTTCAGATGATTCCGGAACAACAATTTCGTTTTGTTTTTCGTTTATTAATGAATCATTGGTTTGAATTGGTGTATTGTTTTCGTAAACAATATCGTCTCTTTTCACATCTTCCAAAGGTTGTGTTTTGCTTAAGAACACCACGGCTATTGCTATAAATCCTACAATTGTCGCAGCAATGTATAGCCAATTGTAAGTTTCCACAGCTTTATTTTCTTCAGCAACAGTAAGCATCGCATCGAGCCTGTCCCAAGCGGCTGGCGTCGGAGCAATTTCTCGCTCTTGCAATGCTTTTCTGAATTTTTTATCTAATTTATTTGGTTCCATTTCGGTAGTCTTTTAATTTGAAAATTTCGTTTTGCAATAGCTTTCTGGCGTGTGACAATTGCGATTTCGATGTGCCTTCATTGATGTTTAACAGTTCGGCAATTTCTTGGTGTTTGTAACCTTCGATTGCATATAAATTGAAAATCATTTTATAACCTTCGGGCAGCGTGTCGATCAGAAATTGAATTTCATCTACAGTAAAATTACTTTCGATGTTGTTGAAACTGTCTTCCTTATATTGTTCGTCTTCAAGAAAACTGATTTTTTTATTCGCTCGGATGAATGAAATGCATTCGTTAACCATGATGCGGCGAATCCAACCTTCGAAGCTTCCTTTGTGCTCGAAATTTTTGAGATTCGTAAACACTTTCATAAAAGCAGTAATCATCACATCTTCGGCTTGGTGCAAATCTTTAATATATTGTCTGCAAACGCCCAACATTTTAGAAGCATACGAATTGTAGATTTTTTGTTGCGCTTGACGATTTTGATCGACAGCCAACTGAATCATGTTCTTTTCTTCTTGATGTAAATTGATTACTTTCAAAACCTTTTGTAAAGTGTTACTGTTAGCATAGACGCACATTCCTAAAAAATGGTTGCACGGCAATGAAAAAAAAGTGAAAATATTTTTTGTAAAATTACTGAAGTACTTATTTTTAAAGGCTTTAAGTGGTAAAAAAATAATTTAAAAAAAAATTAAATTTTTCTTTCGATTACATAATTCACCATCAAGATTAGGGCATCTTTGTATTCAGAATCAGGATACATTTGCAACAATTGAAGTGCTTCTTGTTGAAATTCGAGCATTTTTTGCTCGGCGTATTGGAGTCCATTGTTGTTTTTTACGAAAGCGATGACTTCTTTCACGCGCTTCTTATCCTTATTATGATTTTTGATCGAATTGATGAGCCACGATTTTTCTTTGGGCGTGCAATGATTGAGCACATAAATCAGCGGCAACGTCATTTTCTGTTCTTTGATGTCGATTCCGGTGGGTTTTCCGATCGCATCTTCGGTATAATCGAACAAGTCATCCTTGATTTGAAAAGCCATTCCGATGAGTTCACCGAATTTTCGCATATTCTCAACCTGCACAGCATCTTCGATAACCGATTTGGCACCCAAGGCACAACAAGAAGCGATTAAAGTCGCGGTTTTTTTTCGGATGATTTCATAATAGATATCTTCAACAATATCGAGACGGCGTGCTTTTTCAATTTGAAGCAATTCACCTTCACTCATTTCACGAACAGCTACCGAGATGATTTTCAGCAGATCGAAATCGCCATGATCAATAGAAAGTAACAAACCTTTCGAAAGCAGGTAATCGCCAACCAAAACGGCTATTTTGTTTTTCCAGAGCGCATTGATCGAGAAGAAACCACGCCTTCTGTTACTATCATCCACCACATCGTCGTGCACAAGCGTTGCGGTATGAATCAATTCAATCACCGAAGCGCCGCGATATGTTCGTTCGTTAACAGCACCGTCATTGAGCATTTTGGCTGTCAGAAAAACAAACATCGGGCGCATTTGTTTTCCTTTCCTGTTAACGATATAATAAGTGATTCGGTTGAGTAACGCTACTTTAGAAGTCATTGATTCGTAGAACTTTTTTTCAAAAAGTTCCATTTCTGACTGAATCGGTTGTTTTATTTGCGAAGTGATATTCATTACTTTTTCAAAGATACTTATTCCTTTTAGAGTGACAAAAGTAATATTTTCCTATTTTTTTAGTTTTA
>NZ_JANOBI010000037.1:0-71958 GCF_031411595.1 Flavobacterium sp.
ACCGCAACCTCCTGTTGTCGAAATAACATAGGTAAAGACGCCTGATTCGATAGCAATCCCGCTAATCGTAAATACTTTGGTAATCTGATTGAAAGTACCTTGAATTCCGTTAGGCACCGTTCCTGAAATTAATGAAGCTCCGGTGGCACCATTGCCAACTACATAACTAATCGGAACTATCGGTTCATTAATACAAATAGATTGTGACACTGTAGCTATCGGTGATGTCAAAGCAATCGTAACATTCGGATTAATCGTGATGGTTCCATTTTTAGTATCGGTACCACAACCACCAACGGTTGTCACTACATAAGGAAACGAACCAACAGTTGCTGTAGATCCAGAAATGGTGAAAACCCCGGCATTATAAACACCTGAAATACCTGTTGGAAGACCCGTAACCGTTGCACTTGTTGCGCCATTATTGACACTATACTTAATTGGTGTAATAGGCGTATTCATACAAGCACTTTGGAAAGTCGTAATCGGTGCTGATGTTAAAATCAATTCTACTTCAGGTTTTACAACCAATGAGCCGCTCAATGAAGCACTGGAACAACCGCCTAATGTAGAAACTACAAAATTAAATGTGCCTGTTTCCAATGCTGTACCGCTTATCGTAAGAACACCGGCTGAGAAAATCGCATTCACACCTAATGGTAATCCACCAGAAGTAATCGATGCGCTTATAGCATTATTAGTAGTATACTGTATCGGTGATATGCTTGTATTGATACAAAGATTTTGTATGCTAACTCCAGATGTCAACAAAATATTTGCCATTGGGAGAATATCCACTGTAGCCAAACTACTATCATTCGTACATGGTGCTGTGCCAAGAATCGTATAGGTAAATGTACTCGATGTCGATCCAGCTAAAGGAATGAAAGTTCCTGCTGAAGCATTAAAATTTCCTCCAGTTCCTGAAGTTCTTGCCCATGTTCCGCCGGGTTGTTCTCCTGATATTAATGCAAATAAATCAACGGTTGTTGATGCGCTTTCACAAACTACTTGTGGAGCTCCGTCAACACCAGCATTAGGCTGTGTATTAATATTGACTGTCGCCAAACTATCATCATCCAAACAAGGAGAAGTTCCAATCAGCGTATACTTAAATATACTTGTGGTGGCTCCAACTCCTGGTATAAATGTACCGTTGGCTGCGTCAAAAGTTCCGCCTGTTCCTGATGTTCTGCTCCAAATTCCGCCGGTTTGTTCTCCTGCGATTAAACCGTATAAATCAATCAATACCGAGCTACTATCACAAATGGCAGTAGACCCGTCCAATCCTGCATTAGGTTGCGCGTTGATATTGACTGTGGCTAAACTGCTGTCATTGGAACAAGGTGAAGTTCCTATTAAAGAATAAGTAAAAGTACTAGATGTTGCTCCTGATAATGGCGTGAATGTTCCTAATACGGAATTAAACAAACCTCCTGAACCTGTACTTCTAGCCCATGTCCCGCCTGATTGTTCTGCGGTAATGAGTGAATATAAATCGATTGCAATGGTACTACTATCGCAAATTCCTGTCGAACCATCAACACCGGCATCTGGCTGTGCATTGACATTAATCGTAGCAATACTACTAGAATTTACACACGGTAAAGTTCCCGAAATTTCATAGTTAAAAGTACTATTCGTCGCTCCTAATGAAGGTGTAAAAGTGGCGTTTGTCGCATCGAATATTCCGCCTAATCCTGTAAGTCGCGTCCACGTTCCTCCAGACTGTTCTCCATTAATTAATGAATACAAATCAATGGCTGTTGTACTATTTTCGCAAACTTCTATTGGTGCTCCATTAACGCCTGCATTAGGTTGTGCATTGATATTAATAATAACATCACTTGTATCATTCGGGCATGGTAAAACGCCATTCACCGTGTATCTAAAAGTGCTGGTAATGGCTCCGGGAGCTGGTGTAAAAGTGCCTAATAATGCATTAAAAATACCGCCGGTTCCTGTCAATCGTGTCCAAGTTCCACCTGCTTGTCCGCCCGTTATTAAATTGTATAAATTGATTGCCGCCGTACTACTATCACATACTGTGGTTACTCCATCATTTCCTGCATTAGGTGATGCAATAACAGCAATACTCACTTGGCTATTGTCATCGACACAAGGAAACGTTCCTACAATATTGTAATCAAAAACACTGGAAATAGCGCCTGGTGTTGGCGTGAATGTTCCTGCTATGGCATCGAAAATTCCGCCGGTTCCGATAACGCGTGTCCAAACACCACCCAATTGTTCACCTGATATTAAACCAAACAAATCTATCGCTGTGTTACTGTTATCACAAACTAATAATGGTGCTGCGGCTGTTCCGGCATCAGGTTGCGCATGAATATATATTGTAGCTACACTACTCGAATTGACACATGGTGAAGTTCCTGCAATCTCATATTGAAAAGTACTGTCAGTAGCTCCGACGGCAGGCGTGAAAGTCCCGTTAATGGCGTCAAATGTTCCGCCAGTTCCAGTCAATCTAGTCCATGTTCCGCCTGTTTGTTCTCCGGAAATTAATCCATACAAATTAATCATCGTGGTACTGCTATCGCAAATCGTGTCATTTCCGGCTACACCTGCATTCGGTTGCGCATGAATGGTTATCGTCACATCGGCAGTATCGTCAACACAAGGTAAAACTCCGAATATTGTATATCTAAATGTACTTGTTAATGCTCCTGTTGCAGGCGAAAAAGTACCATTAATCGGATCAAACGTTCCTCCTGTTCCTGTCAATTGTGTCCATGTTCCGCCGGTTTGTTCGCCATTAATTAATCCATACAAATCAATCATGGTTGTATCGCTATCACAAATCGTAGTGCCCACGACTGCTGTTCCGGCATCAGGAACTGCGTTGATATTAATAGTCGCAATACTGCTGGAAGTAACACATGGCAGCGTTCCTAAAATTTCATATTGAAAAGTACTGTCAGTAGCACCAGTTGCCGGAGTGAAAGTACCATTAATCGCATCAAAAGTTCCGCCGATTCCTGTTAATCGTGTCCAAGTTCCGCCTGTTTGTTCGCCAGTAATTAAATTGAATAAATTGATTATTGCAACACTACTATCGCATATCACCAAAGGCACTCCAGCTACTCCTGCATTGGGTTGCGGATTGATATTTATTGTGGCTATACTGGTTGAATTGACACAAGGTAAAGTTCCTAAAATCTCATACTGAAAAGTACTATCTGTAGCTCCAACTGCTGCTGTGAATGTTCCCGCTGCCGGATTAAATAAACCTCCGGTTCCTGTTAGGCGCGTCCAAGTTCCTCCTGCTTGTTCGCCGGCAATTAAACTATATAAATCAATAAGGGTAGTGTCACTTTCACAAATCGCAGTATTACCAGCAGTTCCAGCATTTGGCTGTGGATTGATGGTTACAGTAACATCGCTACTATCATCAATGCAAGGTAGCGCAGCTGTGATAAGATATCTGAATGTACTTGTAGTCGCTCCCAATGCCGGCGTAAAAGTACCATTAGTTGTATCAAGCGTACCGCCGGTTCCTGTTAATCGTGACCAAGTTCCACCGGTTTGTTCTCCTGCAACCAATCCGTATAAATCAATCGGAGTTGTACTGCTATCACAAACTATTGTCGATCCGCCTAATCCTGCATCGGGTTGGTTTTTAACTTCTATGGTTGTAACCGAAGTACAAGTGTCTGTAATACCTGTTTGACAAGTAACCGTAAACGTATAATTCCCTACCACAGTTGGCGTTCCTGAAATCGTAAAAGTATTCCCTGAAAAAGATCCTGTAACTCCTGGCGGTAAATCCGCAATAGGAACAGAACCCGCTGTTGCTCCAGTTGATGAAGTATAGGTTATTGCCGTTATTGGTGTATTCACACATACCGTCTGCAAAGAGGACGAAGCAGTGACGGTGCAAGTACAAGCTTCAATACTAACAGGTGTATCAACCGTAAACAACGCACAGTCTCCTGTTGCAGGAATTTCGTAAGTCACAATATAATCGTCAACGGTGCTGCCAAAAGGGGTTATGGCTCCTGTTGCAGGGTCTATAATTAAACCCGCAGGTGAAGCTGAATAAGTTCCGCCCGGTGTTAAAGCAGTATTGGTTATTGGTTGTGGCGTGAGTATATTATTGCAATACGGACTTGCAGCATACGATATCGTTCCTGAAGGTGAAGGAATCACATTCAAATTAAATGTTTTTACAATCGCACAATCCGTAGAAAACTGATGAATTCTTACCCAAATCGTCGCTGTCGTTCCTGGAATAAAATACGAAGCTAAATCGGCATCAGGAATGACGCCGTTAGAGAGGCCATAATCAGCTTCTCCACCAGCATTCGTGTTATAATAAATGATTTCGTAATCTGAAGGAGTTGATAAAGTAGAAGACATTAAACTCGTCTGATCAATATTAAACTCATAAGGTGCCGGCAACAATGTACACAAAGTAAGATCTAAAGGCTGAGTGGCTGTGATTTGTGGTAAATATACTATCGTAATATCATCTACAGACAATCGACATCCACTAGGTGTATACTCTTCAAAAGTATATACACCACTTTGTGTAATTGGTAAATCAGGATTCACTTCAGTAGGAAGTAATACGCCATCTTGATACCATTTTAAAATATTTGCGCTAGGTGTAACGCCAGAATTAATTGCTGCTGTTTGACCATAACAAAGGGTAATCGTATCTCCGAAAAGGCCACCACTAACAGATAGTTCCAGCGGCTGTATTCTAAAGTTTTTTATGAAAACTGCGGAGTCAAATATGTTGTCATTTCCGGGACCTGCGTTGGCAACTGCTAATTTAATATGATAAGTTTCTCCACAAACTAAAGGCGCTGTGGCTCTAAGCGGTGTTGTAAATCCGTCATATTGAATACTTGCATTTACGCCAGGAGTTGTACCTATTCCGTTGCTTACATAATAAGTACAATTTCTGCAAGGTCCTGCATTTGCTGTTCCATTGTTTACATTCCCAATCGACACTACGTTATTGGCTGTATTCGTAGTTGGTGTTAAAGCGATGTTGATGGCCCCGCCAGAATATGGCCCGGCCAAACCCATTCCACTCAAAAAGAATCCAAAAGTATCATTGAAAGCGGAAGCAGTCCATTCGGGATATTCTTCTGAAGCAAAAACATAATCAAAATTCAAAACCAAACCTGTAGCCACAAAATCAAACTCTAAAATCGACACATTATTGATAGCTTGTCCTGACAATAAAGCCAAATCCACATCTCCTTGAGTTACTGTAGTAGTTGTTAATGATCTATTTCCTGCATTATTTGGTTCATTAGCAATAGTGGCTTGCCCCGTAGTAAGTAAAATTCCCGCATCGAGACCCAAATTCGTAGCATTAAAATTAGTGCTGAATTCTGCAGCCTGATCTCTTATTGCTGTAGCCTGTGCTGAAGATCTATTAAACTTAATATTGGTTGGCACTACACCGTTACCAACAAGAACATTCTGAACCAATTGCGCTGGAGTCTTAGCTGTATTGTTAACAATCAATTGGGCATTAACAGCAGAACCCAAAAACAAAAATAGAATCAGTACTTTATTTTTCATCCCAATAAGTAACAGGCTAAAAGTTAAATTAATGCTTAATTGCCCAAATATAAATAAATGCTCAAAATAACTTTGTTAAATTTGCAGAAAATACTCCATCATGACTAAAATTGCCATAAAAGAAACACAAAATCCTACCATTCTTAAATTCGAATTTCCCGATTTTATCACCCAAAACGAAAGTTTCGAATTCAAAAATATCGACGAAGCCAAAAATTCACCGCTGGCACAACAACTATTCTACTTGCCTTTCGTGAAGTCGGTATACATTTCAGGAAATTTCATTGCCATCGAACGCTACAATATTGTCGAATGGGACGATGTCAAAGAAGCCGTTGCCGAGCAAATCGAAAATTTCGTAACCCAAGGCGGCATCATCATCAAAGCCGACGAAACCAAAACCCAAAAACAACCCGTAACCGTATACGGCGAAACCACACCAAATCCGGCAACACTCAAATTTGTAGTCAATAAAATGGTGACCAAAAATGCGGTCGAATTCAAAAATATCGACGAAACCCTACCTTCGCCGCTCGCCAAAGAATTGTTCAATTTTCCATATGTTAAAGAAATTTTCATCGACGAAAATTATATTTCCGTAAGCAAATACGAGAGCTACGAATGGAACGACATCACACTAGAACTGCGCTCGTTCATCAAACTTTTCATCGAAAATGGCGGCACCGTACTCGACGAAAGTTTCATCGCAACTCCAAAAATAGAAAAGCAAAAAATCGAGAATTTCGACAACCTCGACACCACTTCACAACAAATCATCAACATCCTCGAAGAATACGTAAAACCTGCAGTAGCAGCTGATGGTGGCAATATTTTATTCGATTCGTATGACGAAAAAGAAAAACGCGTCAAAGTGATTTTACAAGGTGCGTGCAACGGTTGTCCATCATCGACATTCACCCTGAAAAGCGGCATCGAAAACATGCTCAAAGACATGCTCAACGACGAAAACATCAAAGTAGAAGCACTTAACGGCTAACTAAAAAATAAAAAATTATACCTTTAAGCGTTTCTTTTTTGAAGCGCTTTTTTATTAGGAGCTAATCCCGCTTTCCACTAAATCTTTTCTGCCGAACGCCGGCAGAAAAGGATACCGTTCCAATCGGGGCTAGGGCTTTGACTTTAAGATTGTAAGATTTTGAGACTATAAGACGCCTCTTTCTTACAATCTTAGAGTCTTAAAATCTTACAATCCATTAAAAACCATGAACGAATTATCCAAAGAAACCAGCCCATACCTACTCCAACACGCCAACAATCCCGTACACTGGAAAGCATGGAATTCCAATACTTTATCCCAAGCCAAAACCAACAACCAACTCATCATCGTCAGCATCGGCTATTCGGCCTGTCATTGGTGTCACGTGATGGAACATGAAAGTTTCGAAGACAACGAAGTCGCCCAAACCATGAATGCACATTTCACCAACATTAAAGTCGATCGCGAAGAACGCCCCGATGTCGATGCAGTCTATATGAAAGCCATTCAAATCATGACCGGACGCGGCGGCTGGCCATTAAATATTGTCACACTTCCCGACGGCAGACCGATTTGGGGTGGCACCTATTTCCGCAAAAACGAATGGATTAATTCCTTAGAACAACTGCAAGAATTGTATCAATCGCAACCCGAAAAAATGCTCGAGTATGCCGAAAAATTACAAACCGGATTGGAAAGTCTTTCTATTATCCCCGAATCAAAAACCGAAGTGTTACAGGATTTGATCTTACCTCTAATAGAAAAATGGAAGAAAAGTTTCGACAATGATTTCGGTGGTATGGCACGCGCTCCCAAATTTATGATGCCCAACAACTACGCTTTTCTGATGCGTTACGGATTTCAAAACAACGACCAAGCACTTTTAGATTTCGTCGATTTAACTTTAACCAAAATGGCGTACGGTGGCCTTTTCGATACCATCGACGGTGGATTTTCACGTTATTCTGTTGATATGAAATGGCATGTTCCGCATTTCGAAAAAATGTTGTACGACAACGGCCAACTCGTTTCGCTTTACGCCGATGCCTACAAACGAACCAAAAATCCACTATATAAAGAAGTCATCGAAAAAACATTGTCATTTGTTACGCGGGAATGGCTTACCGACGAAGGTGCTTTCTATAGCGCACTCGACGCCGACAGTTTAAACCAAGAAGCACATCTTGAAGAAGGTGCCTTTTATGTTTGGACGGAAATCGAATTAAAGGAAATTCTAAAGGAAGATTTCGATTTATTTAGCATCGTTTTCAACATCAATCCGTTTGGGCATTGGGAACACGACCACTATGTTTTGATTCAAAGTCAAACGCTCGAAGCCATTTCTAAACAGAACGAAATCAGCGTTGTAGCATTACAAACTAAAAAACAACAATGGGAAAAAATGTTGTATGCCGTTCGTGAAAACCGAAGCAAACCCAGACTCGATGACAAATGCCTAACATCATGGAATGCCTTAATGCTGAAAGGTTTTGTCGATGCATACAAAGCTTTACATGACCAAAACTATTTAGAAATCGCACACCAAAACGCCGCATTCATCATCCAAAAACTTTGGTCGCCCGAAGGCAATTTATTGCATAGTTATAAAAACAACCAAGCCAGCATCAACGGATTTTTGGAAGATTATGCTACGGTTATCGAGGCTTTCATTGCGTTGTATGAAGTTACCTTTGATGAAAAATGGTTGCAATATTCTAAGCAATTAGCAGATTATAGTTTAGAACATTTTTATGATAAAACCAGTTCGTTTTTTACTTTCAAATCTGATCTCGACGAAGCATTAATCACAACACATTATGAAACTGAAGACAATGTGATTCCTGCGTCGAACTCAATCATTGCGAAGAATTTATATCGACTCAGCATTTATTTCAATCATTCCTATTATGAAAAAATAAGCACTGAAATGATTCATAAAATAATTCCAAACATTGATTATCCGTCTGCCTTTTCGAATTGGCTTGATGCTTTTTTAAACTTGTCGCCACAACAGAAAGAATTGGCCATTTGCTCAAAAGATGCGGTGCTATTTAGTGCCCAATATAACCAAGAATACATTCCAAATGTCGTTATAGCCGGAACAACACAACAGTCCTCATTGCCTTTCCTAGCCGAACGTTTTGTTGAACAAAAAAATCTGTTTTATGTCTGTCAAAACAAAACTTGCGATTTGCCTCAAGAGCATTTTGAAGCGGCTTTCAAAGATTTAACCTCATAAAAAGAAATCCTTTTCTTTTTTTTGTAAATTTGAGAATTAACCAATAAAACACACACCATGGGATTAGGATCATTTTTTAAAAATCTGTTCGGTTCGGCCAAAGAATCTGCTGAAGAAATGGGAAACAAAGCCGGCGATTTAATAAACGACACCGTAGAAAAAGCCAAAGAAGCAACAGCACCAATGCTTGAAAAAGCAGAAGAATACGCTGAAATTGCCAAAGAAAAAGCAAGTGAATATTCTGAAAAAGCAGGGGAAACAATTGGCGAAGTGATAGAAACCGTCAAAGAAAAAGCAGCACCGGCGATGGCAAAAGCGGAAGAATTTGTTGCAGATGCAAAAGAGAAAATCTCAGAAACCGTAGAAATTGCTAAAGATAAAGTCAATAATCTGATGGATGACGGTTCAGAAGAAGCAAAAGAAACTGTTGAAAAAACAGCAAACAGAATCGAAGAAGATGCTGATTAAATCTTAAAAAAAACTATTTTTGCAATGAATATAACCTTCTCATTTTGGGAAGGTTTTTTATTACTTTATACATGGAATTACGAATAGACCTCATCGACCAATATGCCAATTCACTAACAAAAGTCTTGATTGACTATGCTCCGAAACTGGTAGCTGCCTTGTTGCTGTTAATCATCGGTATTTGGGCGATCCGTTTCATCACATCCATTTCACGAAAAATCATGATGCGTCGGGAAGTTGATCAAACACTGATTGAGTTTTTATCGGACATTATTTTTTGGGGATTGAGAATCATATTATTCATCGCTGTTATTTCAAAATTGGGTATTGAATCTTCTTCATTTCTAACGATTCTCGGAGCCGCAGGATTGGCGGTGGGTTTATCTCTGCAAGGCTCATTATCTAATTTTGCAGGCGGCATGTTGATTATTCTTTTCAAGCCTTTTAAACTTGGTGATACTATAGAAGCGCAAGGCGTATCAGGAACTGTCATCGATATTCAAATCTTTGTCACGCAATTATTAACCGCCAATAACCAGGTCATTTTTGTTCCTAATGGCGCTTTGTCTAACGGAACGATTATCAATTATTCTAAGCAAACAACCCGCAGAACAGATTTGACAATTGGCGTTTCTTATGACACCAATATTAAAGATGTTAAAGACATTATTACCGGAATTTTAAATACCAATCCCAAAATTTTAAAACACCCTGTCGCTACTGTTTCCGTAAAAGAGTTAACGGATTCTGGAATAAAAATAGCTATTCGAGCTTGGGTAAAGAATGAAGATTTTGCTGATGTTACTTCATTCATTTTGGAAGATTGCAAAACGGCTTTCGACCAATCTAAAATCGATTATCAGCCTTTTGTTCGGGAAACTTCGAAATAAGTTTTTTACATTTATAACATAATTCACCATCATGAGAAAAATAATTTTCGTTTCCATCATTGTATTCTTTATCCCTTTGGTTTCATTTTCGCAAATGCAGAATCTAAATGTGAATGTGGAAGGTAAGATTTTTCATAATCCGAAAAGTGAAACAAATCGAATTTTAGGAACGCCATACACTCAGAGCAAGTTTGCCTATGCAGAAATTGAGAACATTGACCAAAAGCATTTTATGAGATATAATGCTTATAGTGATAATTTTGAATTCATTACGTTCAAAAACGACACTTTAGAAATGATAAAGACTGATAACATCAATAATATTACGTTCACAAACCCTCATAAAAAATATAGTTATGTGAATTATATTTCTTCTACCAAAGGGCGTATGAAAGGGTTTTTAGTTGAGCTGTATGCCAACGGCAGTTTTGCGTTGTATAAAAAAGAAGCGATAACTTATTATGCCGGCAAAAAGGCCAGAAATTCTCAAGAAAGTGACTTGCCTGCTCGTTATTCAAAAGTAAGCTATTCGTATTTTTTAAAAACAAAGGCAGAAAGTATTATTCCATTTCCCGATAGCAAAAAACAACTTATAAAATTATATCCCGATAAAAAGGAAGCTATAGAAGCATTTGTAAAAGAAAACAAAATCGATTTTGACGCAGATGAAGATCGTATTAAAATCATCGCGTTTTTAGCTGGGTAAATTACTTCTTTGGCGCAGTGGTCATAAAGTCTTTCAAATAGTACGGTTCAAAATAAGCTACATCAACTGTATCTTTATTTTGGTATTTTATGTAACTCAACGAACTCATTTCATTAGCGGAAGGAAACACAATATGGTCTTCAAAAACAAAATTAGATTGTGTCAAAATCGTTTTGCATTTTTCTGAGCTGTCGCCTACAAAATGTATTGTACCTCCGAATGCCAAAAAAGAATCTTCTGTAATAATTTCGGCTTTTGTATTTCTTATTTTTTGGTATTGTGCATTGAAAACGGCACTGTATACTTCCATTCTTCTTGCATCAATCATCGGAATGATGAAACCTTCTGAAATGGAAAGTTGTCTTGCTAAAATTTCCAAAGTATCTACAGCAATCATAGGAATATTCAGAGCATAACACAAACCTTTAGCGGCAGAAATACCAATACGCAATCCCGTATAAGAACCCGGTCCTTGGCTGACGGCTATGGCATTTAAATCTTTGTAATTTAATTGCAATTCCAGTAATAATTCCTCTATGAATACATGTAATTTTTCAGCATGAGAATAGCCCGATTCAGCGATTTCCATGCACAATAATGTAGTGCCATCTTGCGCTATCGAGACCGAACAATTCTTGGTCGACGTTTCAATATTGAGAATGTAAGTCATTATTTTTTGGATTCAACTGGATTTGTTTTCGAAGCAATTTTGACTTTATCGCCCGAATTTAAATCTTTAGTTACTGTCGTGTATGGACCGACAATAATAACATCGCCTTTTTTAATACCTTGCGTAACTTCGATGTTGGTGTCGTCTTGAATGCCGGTTTTGATAATTCTGATTTTCGATTTATCGCCGACTTTCACAAAGACACATTCGTATTTTTTATCGCTTTTAGGTTTGACTTTATTTTCTTCAGAATTTGGATCTTCTATTTCGATTTTCTTCACTGCAGTCGTATCAGACTTCACCACAACAGCGCTAATGGGAACCGCTAAAACATTTTCTTTTCGAGTCGTAATGATATCAACTGTTGCGGTCATTCCCGGTCTGAATGGCGAATATGTCAATGGTTTTCCCACCAATAAATCTTGATATGATTCTTTTAAAATTCTAACTTTCACTTTAAAATTAGTCACCTGATCAGCTGTTAATGTCGTACTTGCCGAATTAGAAATACTCGTCACAATGCCTTTGAATTTCTTTTTCAAATACGCATCCACTTCAACGTTAGCGGAATCACCAACATTTATTTTTACGATGTCATTTTCATTCACATCGACTTCCACTTCCATATTATTGAGGTTGGCCACACGCAGAATTTCGGTTCCTGTCATTTGTTGTGTTCCTAAAACACGTTCGCCCAATTCTACATTCAACATCGAAATCGTTCCATCAGCTGGCGCATAAATGGTCGTTCTTCCCAAGTTATCTTTAGCTTCATTCACCGTAGCAGACGCACTTTGCACATTGTAATACGCCGATTGCTTGTTGGCTTTTGCACCTTCAAATGCAGAAACTGCTTTATCCCAATCTGATTTTGAAATGATGCCTTTATCGAACAAGGTTTTGCTTCTGTCATAATTCGATTTGGCTTCTTGAAACGATGCATCAGCTTGACCCAAACCTGCTTTGGTTTGCGATAATCCGGCAATGGTTCTGTTGTAACCTGAAGTATATAAATCTGGGTTAATTTTTACCAACAAATCACCTTTCTTTACGACTTGTCCTTCTTTTACAGGCAATGCGATGATTTCACCTGATACTTCAGAAGAAATTTTGACTTCAATTTCGGGTTGAATTTTACCTGTAGCAGAAACGGTTTCTACAATCGTCATCGTATCGGCTTTGGCCACTTCGACATCGGTTATCTTTTCTTTGTTTCCAATAATTCCTTTTTTAGAAAGCACCACTAATACAATGACTAAAATAACGGTGGCTGCAATTAAATAATAGGTTGTTTTTTTTGACATGACTTCAATTTATTTAAGAATCTGTAATCCAAAATAGAACTCGACAATTTTGGTTTTAAAAATATAATCGTATTTGGTGCGCAAAACTTCCGATTGTGCATTGGCAAACAAACTCTGCGCTTGGTTAAAATCGAAAGCATTCATCATTCCGACGGCGTATCGTTCTTTGGCATAATTGAAAGCACTTTCTCTGGCTTCCAGTGCAGCAACCGCTGATTCATAAGTATTGTAGGCACCTTTGGCATCGGTATAAGCTGTAAACACATTGCGTTCTAAATCCAATTCACTTTGTGACAACGCTATTTTACTGCGCTCTAAAGCTACCTTCGAACGGGCAACGCCATTTCTTGCTGAAAACCCATTCAATATTGGAAGGTTGAGTTGCACCCCAAAATTATGTCCTTTGTTATCGCTAAACTGATTGAAAAATGGTGCAGGATTTCCATAACCTGTAAAATTTCCAGTGGCGTCAAAAGTGGGAACTTCTGCATATGATATTCTCGTATTGAATCTATAAAAACCTTGTAATGTAGGTTGGTAAGCACCTTTAGAAATCTGAACATCTTTCTCAGCAATTTCTAAATTGGTTTTGGCAATCTTCACTTCAACACGTTCTTCTCTTGCTTTTTGATAGATGGCTTCCGGAGTTTGAAACATCACTTCACTTTGTTTCGCTTCATAATCCGCATCAACAATATCAAAATTTTGGAAATCTTCTAATTGCAGTAATTGCGCCAAGCTTAACTTAGAAATCAACAACGTATTTTCTGCAGCAATAACACGCTGTTTATCGCCGGCAACCGTGGCTTTAATATCCAAAAGATCGCCTCTTGGAATTGAACCCGCATTGACCAATTCTTGAGTGCGCGTCAATTGTTTTTGATTGATGTCTAATTGTTCGTTTTGAACTTTGATATTTTCTTTATTAAACAGAATTTGCAAATACGCATTGGCAACATTCAATGAAATGTCATCTTTCATTTTAGACAATTGGTATTGTGCGGCAACGATTGACAGTTTGGCTTTTCTGAAATTATTCTGATTTTGAAGCCCTTTATAAATATCGATTCCTGAATCTAAGCCTGCTGAAGTAAATTGTGTAGTTTCATTTTCTAAAGCGTTGGTTACAATATTGGTATTTAATCCGATATTCCATGAATGAGATGCAGTGGCGTTAATGCTCGGCAAAAAACTTCCTAATGCGCTGCTTTTACTAATTTGTGCAGTTTGCGAATCTAATGCGGTTTGCTTGATGCTGATATTGTGTTCTAAAGCATATTGCACACATTCTTCCAACGTCCATTTTTTAGATTGCGCTTGCGATGACCAACCGACAATCAAAAGGAAAGTAAAGTGAAATATTTTCTTCATGTTTTGCTTGATGATAGTGTTACAAAGGTACAGTACAATTTTAATTTTAATCTTAGTTTTCTTCAAAATAGCGATGCTTATTAAGAATCTAATCAAAAGTATTGAACCTGAAATCGGTTAGACTTGAGCTATTATTTTTTGTTACACATCGCGTTGAAATAAAATAATTATCAATGGTTTTTAAAAGATTTTTGGCTTTGCGACTTCGCGTCTTTGCGAGATATTAAATTCGCTCGCAAAGGCGCGAAGCCGCTAAGTGTATTATATTTAAAGTAATTGGTATAAAGTTTCCTTTAATCAATTAAAAATAATTATCGTTTGATTAATTTTGCGGACAACAAATTCTATAAAAATGCCAACTCGTTTCCGTTCGTTTCTATTATTTTCATTTTCCGTTTTAATTCTCGTAGGTTGCAGCACTACCCAAAAAATCGAAGCTTTAAAACCAGAAGCCGATGACGCATCGCCTTTACTTTATGACAACGCAACATCATACATCAATATTCCAGTTAAAATCAAATTGAAAGACATCGAAAACCAAACCAACAAGACTTTAACTGGTTTGATTTACGAAGACAACAACATCAACGATGATGATTTGGAAATGAAAATCTGGAAACTCGCGCCGATTACTTTGGAGAATTTAAACGGTAAAATCAAAACTGTTTTGCCTTTAAAAGCTTATGTCAAATACCGTATCGGCACTAATAAATTGGGCATCGACCTTTACAATACCAAAGAATTTAATTTCAATGGCAATGTGACTTTACTCAGTGACATCCACTTGACAAATTGGAAATTGAGCACCAACACCGAATTCAAATCATTGGATTGGAATGAAAGTCCAAGCGTAACCGTTTTCGGAAAAGCCGTTCCAATCACTTATTTAATCAATCCCACCATTGCTTTATTCAAAACAAAAATCGAAAAAAGTATAGATGCTGCGATAGCCAAATCGATGGATTTCAAACCCAATGTTTTAGATGCTTTGGAAAAGATTTGTACGCCATTTCAAATGAACGAAAGCTACGAAAGCTGGTTGCGCATTGTACCTCAAGAGCTTTACACGACCGATGCCAAACTTCAAAAAGAATCGATTGCTTTTGAAATGGGATTGAAATGTCTGATGGAAACATTAATCGGACAACAACCTCAAAGTCAATTCGACCGCAACAAAATCATCTTGAAACCTGTGCTTAAAATGCCCGAACATGTCACGGCCAATATTGTTGCTGTATCAACTTATGAGCAAGCTTCTAAAATTATGACCAAGAATTTTGCTGGGCAAGAATTCGGTACCGGCAGTAAAAAAATAACCGTTCAAAATGTTTCGATTTGGCATAAAGACAACAAGATGATTATTGCGCTTGATGTTCTCGGAAGCATCAATGGTAAAATTTATCTGAGTGGATTTCCGCAATATAATGATGCTACAAAAGAAGTTTATTTTGACGATCTCAATTATGTGCTTGATACCAAAAGCAGATTGTTGAAAACTGCGAACTGGTTGGCTCAAGGTTATGTGTTGAAGAAAATCCAGCAAAGTTGTCGCTATTCTATTCAACCCAATTTGGACGAAGGGAAATCGAGTATGCAAAAATATTTGAAGAATTATGCGCCAATGCCTGGCGTTTTCGTAAACGGAACATTGAAAGACATTCAATTCCAACGCATGCAATTGACCAACAAAGCGATTATTGCTTTCATTAAAGTCGATGGTGATGTATCGGTTTCTGTAGATGGCTACTAAGCCTTTTTCTTTTGGTACATTTTATAAATCACAAACCCAATCACCGCAACTAAAATATACGGAATCATCATTAGATAAACGATGCCGTCATTGACTGCTTCGGCTTTTTTGACGTTGCCTTCACCTTCTAAAGCGGCGCGACACATGGCACATTGCGCATTCATGGAAAGAGAAAAGAGGCAAGATACTAGAAGCAAGAAAGTCGTTCTCATAGCTTTAGTAAACATAGTAAGGCGCAATCATCAAATAAACAATAACGCCGGTCACAGCAACATACAACCAAATCGGATAGGTAATTTTTGCTATTTTTTTATGGCGATCGAAACGTTCCGCTAGCGCACGCACATAAGTCACAAGAACCAATGGAATCACTGCAATCGACAAGAGAATGTGCGAAATCAAAAGGAAGAAATACACAAATCGAATCATGCCTTCACCACCGAATTTCGTAGCATCTGAAGTCATGTGATAAGCAACATACATTACTAAAAAAAGTACGGAAAGTGCAATAGCAAAAGTCATCAATCTTTCGTGAAGTTTTCGATTGCCGTTTTTTATCGCTTTCACGGCAACTATCAAGACGATAGCCGTTAATCCGTTGATTGTCGCATAAATTGGCGGCAGAAAAGAAAGTGGCTCCACTTTAATTCCAAAATCTTTGAGTTTTACGCTAAATAAAATAGCCACAACAACCGGAATTACTATCGAAACAGCAATGATGAATTTGTCGAATTTATGCTCGATAGAATGTTCTTTCACCACCGTTTGTTCCCGATTCTGATCTTCTGTAAAATTGTTTTCCATTACTCTCTTAATAAAATTGCTATGTCTTGTTGAATGGCTTTTACACCTGCTTTTTCCAATCCATCATAATATAGAATTGGGTTGCCATAATCGTCTTTTCTGCAACGGATGTTTCCGTTTTTATCGATCAATGCGAACAAACCCGAATGCTCGAATCCGCCATTGACTTTACTGTTTTCGCCCGCATATAAATTAAATCCTTTATTGGCAAGGTCATAAATATATTTTTTGTCGCCCGTTAAGAAATGCCAATTCGATGATTTTACGCCTAACGCTTCCGCATGTGCTTTTAAAACTTCAGCGGTGTCATGCTCCGGATCGATGGTGATGGAAACGATTCCGAAATTAGGGTTTCCGAAGAATTGGTTTTGAATTCCAA
Organism: Flavobacterium sp.; assembly: GCF_031411595.1. Taxonomy (GTDB): domain Bacteria; phylum Bacteroidota; class Bacteroidia; order Flavobacteriales; family Flavobacteriaceae; genus Flavobacterium. The sequence continues at coordinate 17,141 of NZ_JANOBI010000037.1, forward strand.
TCATACTTTTATTCATAATCGGGCAAATCGATGGGCAAGTCGAAAAGAAAAACTCCAACACATATACTTTCCCTTTATAATCGGCATTCGTGATTGTTTTATTGTTTTGATCGGTCAATTCGAACTTTGGAGCCGGGCCGATTTTTTGCAATTTCCCGTCATTCGTTTGCGTATTGGAAACATTATCCAAACGTTCGCCTTTGACGACATCACCGTTTTGAATTCGGGTTATGATTTTAGGAACGGCATAAATTCCGAACAATAAAATGATAAAAGAAATTCCGATATAGGATTTATTTTTTAACATGAGTGATGCATTTATATTTGTCGATCCGCATTGTTTCTTTTGAGTGCCAAACGATATTCTGCCAGAATCACTTTAACATCGTCGGTCATTTCGTTGTATAAATCTGATGGTGAAGCAGCGTTATAGCCTTCTTTGTATTGGTCTTTGTCTTTGCGACCGCGCAGGTTTCTTTTTTTATCGATAATGAATACATTGGAAGTTCCAAAATCTGCATCGAGTTTGCCTTTGAGTTTTAATGTATTGTAGAATGATTGGATTTCATTCGTTGGCGCAAACACAAACAACCATTTAGACACATCAGTAATATCATCCAATCCATTCAGAATTTCTTTGACTTGGCTTTGCGTTCCTTCAGGAGCAACCATCACAAACTGAAAATCTTTGAACTCTCGATTCTTATTGTAAATCTTCTGATTGAGGTTGAAGTAATTGCCTTTGTTTTTTAGAATATCTGTACCAGTGAATCCGAGAATGGTGATTTTTTTATTCAATGTAACCGGTTGCCCGTCGAGTGATTGCCAATGCCCAATATCGGGAATGTTTGGCGTAACCGTTGGAAGAAACATAAAACTATTGACTCCGGTAGCAAAGAAAAGATAGGCAACGATGGGAAATATAAAGAGAATAAAAAGGACAATATTTTTTTTCATTGTGCAAGGTGAATTAACCGAATACAAAAATAAAAAAAGGTACGCAATGCGTACCTTTTTTATGAATTAATATGATGTTAAAAATTCCATTTAATCGTAGAACTTTTAAATATTTCGAAGATGTAATCGGCTTCAATCAATAAAATAAAAAGTAAGTAGGCTACTAAGAAAACTACTGGTGTTACTACAGCCCATCTTAGTATTGATTTTTCACCTTCCATGTGCATAAACGCCCAAACAATGTAGTAGGCTTTGAAAATGGTTAAGATGTAGAAAATCCAATTCAGCAAGTTCATTCCTAAGAAATGCGTCATGTGTAATGCGTCGGGTTTTGAAATTCCAAGGAAAACCTCAACGGTTGTAACTACTGATAACAATCCGAAAACAAACCAAATTCTTTTTGTATTAGATACGTGCTCGTGTGACATAATAATAACTTAAAAATTAAACAAGATAGAATACGGTAAATACGAATACCCAAACCAAATCGACAAAGTGCCAATACAATCCGACTTTTTCTACCATTTCGTAAGTTTTTCTTTTATCGTAAGTACCCAAAAGTACATTGAAGAAAATAATGACATTGATAATCACCCCAGAAAATACGTGGAAACCGTGGAAACCTGTAATGAAGAAAAAGAAATCAGCAAACAATTTGCTTCCGTATTCGTTTCTCTTAAGGTTTGCGCCTTCAACCACCATGTGAGCATTCTCCAATCTGATTTCAGATTCCGCTCTGGTTAATATTGTTTTATGTTTGTGTTTGGTTAAAGCATGATCGATTTTAGGATCGGCTTTAGCTGCAGCGTCATCTTTGTAAATGACTTCTGTTCTTACTAAAATTTCGGGATGCATTTTAAAACCAGCTTGCACTTCAGCTACAGAATAGGTAGGCAAACTTGGTTCGTCCATAAACCAACGCCCTTTATTTCTTTCGAGTTGTTCTCTTTCTTCAGGAAGTGTCGCTGCAAAATCTTCTAGTTTTACTCTTTTCCCTGTATTGTCGACGAATTGCAATAAGCTTCCGCCTTTGGTTTCGATGGCACCATATTCTCCGTGAATGAAGTTTTTCCATTCCCAAGCTTGTGAGCCAACGAATATCAAACCACCGATAATGGTTAGGAACATATAAAAAGCAACTTTACTTCTATTCATATGATGACCGGCATCAACCGCCAAAACCATGGTCACAGAAGAGAAAATCAAAATAAAAGTCATTAACGCTACATAATACATCGGCGCAGAAACACCATGCATAAATGGGAAGTGGGTAAATACTTCATCGGCTAATGGCCAAGTTTCAATAAATTTAAATCTAGAAAAACCATAAGCTGCCAAAAATCCTGAGAAGGTCAAGGCATCCGATACGATAAAAAACCACATCATCAATTTGCCGTAGCTCGCTCCGAATGGCTCATTGCCGCCACCCCAAGTTTTTTCTTCGTTGTTTGCAGTAGTAACTGTCGCTCCCATAAAAGTTATTCGTTAAAAAGTTCCCAAATTTACATTTTTTTCTTATTTAAAGAAATATAAAAACAAAAACAAATAAACCCACAATAAATCAAGAAAATGCCAGTACATCGCACCTAGCTCTATTCCAAGGGTTTGAGTGGAATTGTATTTTTGTTTAAAATGATTATAAATTATAATTAAAAGCGAAATCAATCCGCCAGCAAGATGCGCCAAGTGTGTTACGGTCACAACATATAAAAATGTCGTGGTAATATTACTAGCGCTTCCTGTGAAATAATAGCCCTGTTCAACAATCTGCCCGAAGCCCATAAATTGTAAAATCACGAACAAAATTCCCAGCGCTAAAGTACCTAAAAGAAATGAAGTAGTGGCTTTTCTATTGTCTTTTTGTATCGCTTTTTTTGCCAAATGAAACATAACGCTACATCCAATAATAACCGCCGTACTATAATAAAACGCCATCGGCAAGTGAAAATTCTTCAACCAATCCGCTCTCGATTTACTCACTACAAAAGCACTCGTCAATCCCGCGAACATCATCGTCATGCTGACCATTGCAAACAATAAAAGCAGTTTGTACGATCTTTCATTTCTGGCTTTTTCTTCGGCCACTGTCAATTTATCTGGTGTCATTATCGTAAAAATTTATCAATGATATATACAATTTGTAACAAGGTAATATAAGAAACACTTACCAACATCAGGGTTCTAGCCGCTTTCGCTGTTCGTGTTTTATACAATCGAATCGCGTAATACAACATCCACAATCCCAAAACAAAAATCACAACAGCACTTATCGGGCTAATAAAAAATTCGCCCGTATAACCCAAAACCGGAAGCAATGATGCTATGATCAACCAAATCGTATACAATATAATTTGCAATGCAGTCGATTTGTCTTTCTTCCCTGAAGGCAACATAAAAAATCCTGCTTTCGCATAATCGTCATACAAAAACCAACCGATCGCCCAAAAATGCGGGAACTGCCAAAAAAATTGAATCAGAAATAACGTGCCCGCTTCAATGCCAAAATTGCCCGTAGCCGCAACCCAGCCTAACATAAATGGAATCGCACCCGGAAACGCACCCACAAAAACAGACAAAGGTGTCATCGTTTTAAGCGGCGTGTAAATACTCGTATATAAAAAAATGGAAATCGCGCCAAACATCGCCGTCTTCGGATTGATCGTATACAAAATCGCAATTCCCGTCAAAGTCAACAGACCAGCAATCATCAAAGCGGTACTAGAAGTCATTCGTCCCGCAGGAATCGGTCGGTTTTTGGTTCGGTCCATCAACGCATCCAAGTCTTTTTCAATCACCTGATTGAAAGCATTCGAGGCACCCACCATACAATAACCACCAACAGCCAGTTTGAGTAAAATCAACCAACCCGAAACATGAAAATCAACCACGCCCAACATAAAACCCGCTAACGAAGAAAAAACCACACTCACCGCCAATCGCGCTTTGGTGATTTCTAAAAAATCTGTCGTAATAGCCTTTATGGAAAACGAATTTGCAGTTGCGTTCAATGCGTGTCGATTTGTGTTTTTCAAAACTGTTGCAAATGTACTTTATCAAAAGGGATTTGACAAAAAAACAATTCATAAAAAACCACAGTTTTAATCTGATTTTTTTTAGGAGCTATTTCCTGCTGTACGCTTTATCTTTTGCGCCGAACGCCGGCACAAAAGGATGCTCGCTTCCATCAGGGCTAGTGGAACAGATTGTAAGATCTTACAGTCTTAAAATCTTACAGTCTTAAAGTCTTAAAGCCTTAAAGTCTTAAAGCCTTAAAGTCTAATAATCAAAATACCAATTGAAAATATCGCAACGCAATCCAACAGAAAACCAAGTCGTTTTTTCTTTAAATGTAGTAAGTGTTTCTTTCGTCGGATTGAAATTTCTATAAATCAAACTTCCGAAAAGCTTCATATTCGTTTGCGGATTGACCAAATAACCGGCTTGCATATCAGCAATCATAATCGTGGTTTTATTTCCTTGTCCCACTGTGACATTCGTTTCGTATGGTTTGTTATCGTTATAATTCAAATAAATATTCCCTCCATAATTATATGGATCTTCTGCGGTATTAAAATCCAAACCACGCACGCCATACGTCAATTTAGCATCCGCAAAATAACGCCCTTTATGATAACGCGCAATCAATATCATTTCCCTGAAATTGCCGCCCCATTGGTGGCCCACATTCTGATTCGCATGACCGTAATTCGTCAACGGATCGCTGTGCGAATACACATAAGGTCGCACATGATTGTATTCCAATTGAAGCAGCAAATGCTCCACATTAAAGGCATTAAAATACTTCACACCCAACTGATAACCATATTTGTTTTTCCAGCTTTTGTTGGCTTTTTTTACTTCTTCCAAAGAAAATTCATCGAGTAAAAACTGCCCATACAAATTGATTTGGTTGTTCCATTTGTATTTGTATGTCAATCCTAAAAGCGCATTTCCGGTTCTTGCCGAAGAAGCAAACTCTACAGAACGATAAAAAACAATCGGATTGAAGAAACTCATATCGAATCCGCGCCCATTCGTATTGGCCCAAATCACCGATTCAAACAAACCAATGTTGAGTCGTTTGGTAGCGTTCCAGCTCAAATAATGATTCGCCATATATTTCGTGGCGTATGTTTTTTCGTCAATAGCATCGGTTCGGATGTCTTTCAAAAACATATACGTATTCGTGTACTTTATCTTCCAAAAACTCGTGTTGATTTTAAAAAAAGGATACGGACTAACACCATCGGTCGTGATCAAAGAACGGTAACCATCGCCAATAAAATTCCTTCCATAACCCGCTTGAAACGTAAATATTTTACTTGGTGAATACGTGATATAAGCTTCCGCCATCGACATATCATAAGCATCTTTTTTGAATTGTTTGGCAATCCCAATTCCGGGAATCACCGCCGGATCACCCAAAGTAGAATCTGGCCCGTATGGTTTTATTGATGCTGCATAGCGATTGTAATAATCTGCAAATCGACCTTGACTTTCAAAAATTGTTGTCGTAAAAGTCACTTGCCTTCCTAATCCGCCTTGAAATTGAATACCGCGTGTATTGAGGTAAGTGTATTTCATGTCAGTCTGACTCGGGCTGCTTTTCCCCATTTGCAAATCAAAAATCGGATTGAGCGCAAACCAGTAACCGTCGCCTTGGATTTCAACCAAATTTTCATTAAACAACTTTCTGCCCCACCAATTCTTTTTATCAATCTGCAATTGCTGATTTTCTTCACGAAAATTAAAATATTTCGCAACATCAGCATAAGTATAGGGTTTAATCGCTGTGTGATTATTGGTTCCGACTTGATTCATCTCCGCATCAAAATGGGCATAATAACTGTGTGAAAATGGAATGCTCAAGCTGCTTTCAAATTTCGGATTGTTGAATTTATGATACGCCACATTATCATATTCCGTGAGTTCTTTATCTTTATTGAGTGTGTAGTTTTTCGATTCCGCAATTCGGATTTCCTCATTTTCTTTGGCAGTATCAGCCGAGCTTTTTAACGGTATCGCAATTTTTATGGTATACTTAGCATAGGTTGGATTGCCGTTGTAAGTCGCCGGTTCAATTTTAGGCAATTGTGTGAAAACATTTTTAGCTTCTTGCGCCAAACGTTCTTCATTCGTATCGACATACAATGTTTTAAAAACACCTTGCGCATTGACTTCAAAAAGCACAATGATACTGCCTTTGTAATTGGATGTTTTTAAATCTTCGGGGATTTGAAAGTGATTGTAAACAAAATCCTGAACTTGATTATTAAAACAACTTTCCAATTCTTGGTACTTTAAATTTTTACATTCTGGAAAAATAGGAAACTGCTCCATATTGGACGTTACACTTTGAGCCGTAATCGTCCAAAAACCGAATAGTAAAAACAATAAAGGGAATATTTTTTTCATGAATGATAAATTAAATTTAATACGCGGCATCCGAAACTTGTCCGTCAGCAATGGCTTTAGCACCTGAAGTTCCGATTCTTTTGACACCAAGTTGAATCATGGCAACGGCTTCTTCATAAGTTCGAACACCGCCGGCTGCTTTGACCGGAAGCGGCGAAGCATTTTCGAGCATCATGATAATCGTTTCAATCGTGGCGCCGTTGGGCAAATTGTTTTTAGTCGCAAAAAAACCTGTAGATGATTTTACAAAAATATTGGAATAACATTCTTCTTTAAAATTCGACATGACCAAATTTTTGATTAAAGCTGAAAGCTGAATAATTTGTTGGTGGTTTAAAGCCGCGACTTCAATAATCCATTTGACTACTTTGTGGTGGTCTAAACCCAATTTCGTGCAGTTCAAAATTTCTTCTTTAACAACATCGATATTGCCTTTTTTGAAAGCGTTGTAATTGCATACAAAGTCCAAATCATCGGCGCCATTATCAATGGCTTTTTGGGATTCCTTCATTTTTTTTACCCAAGTCGATTTGCCTTCGGGAAAGTCGATTACGGTTCCAATATCGACTTTCGAATTGCTTTTGACAATCATTTCCTTCGCCATCGATACCATTTCCGGGCGAATCATAATGAGTTTGAATTTCTCGTCGATGGCTTCTTGAATAAACTTTTTGGCAACAGCTACATTGTCGCTTTCGGAAATTCCGGCTTGCACAGCGGTTTTCAAATAAGTCGAATCGAGGTAATGTTTTATATTCATGGTATAAAAATAAAAAAATCCCACTGATGCGGGATCATTTTTTTATTGAATTAATTTTAAATCTTCTTCGATGAAAATTTAGTTCCTATAAGAATCACTATAATGGCTAAAACTGAACCGAATGTATTGGCCAATACATCCAGAATATCCGCCTTGCGAGTTGTGGTGAAAAGCTCTTGAGCAATTTCGATAGCGATGCCATAAACAACAGCAGCCAAAACAACTTTGAGCAACGAATTACTACTATTCGGATTTTTTGCTTTTAAATAGAAAGCCCAGAGCATGGTGAAGACGAAATGCAAAGTAACATGCACATATTTATCAGCACCACTAATTCCTATTTTAGGTAAGCTATTGAAACTTACAAGACATAACACCGCAATGAGAATGGTCCACAAACTTGCCAAACACAAGAGTGCTTTTTTATGCTCCAATAAGGGTTTTATAGTCTTCACTTGAAAGTAATTCATCGATGTCTGCAACATTAGCCACTTTCACTTTAACCATCCAACCAGCACCGTATGGATCTGAATTTACGATTTCGGGATTGCTCTCTAAAGCATCATTAAATTCGATGATTTCACCAGCTACAGGAAGAAACAAATCCGATACTGTTTTCACTGCTTCAACGGTTCCGAAAACTTCATCTTTGTCAAGCGTTTGATCGAGGGTTTCTACTTCAACATATACAATATCGCCTAATTCTTTTTGGGCGAAATCGGTGATTCCAATCGTTGCAATTTCGCCATCGATAGAAATCCATTCGTGGTCTTTTGTGTACTTTAAGTTCGCTGGTATGTTCATTTTATTTGACTATAAATTTAGTATTGACATCAAAGGTAAAGCTTACGATGATGATATTAAAAATAATTTTTATTAATTCCCGAAATTATATCGCATGGTAAATCCTGCGCGTATATTGGTTGTTGGGAATGAGGTTGATATTACAGCTTTCGAGAACGAATGATCGTAGAAGAACAGCACGGTTAGGTTTTTACTGAACGCATAATCGGCTCCGAGTTTTACAGACCAAATGTTTTGACCGCCTGACAATTGGTTGTTGTCGTAATCTAAATAACGGACAATGGTTTTACTGTTTCTATAAGAGAAATCTAATTTTAAATTGATATCGCTTTTAATGATTCCAGTCGGATTGTCTGCCAATTTCGAAGAAAAGATTACGTCTTTGATTCGGTAACCCAAACCTACAATATATTCCATTCCTTTGACTTCAGTGAGTAAATTGTTGTCAAAACTCAATGACATCGAACGGTCTTTTTTCATTTCGGCCAATATCTTAACGGAGTTTTTCATTTCAAAATCCAAACGAATCAATGGGCTGAATTGTTCGACTAAATTGATGTTGGAAATTAATAGTTTATTAAAATAATTTCCTCCTGCATCCGTACCGATATTGTTTTTATCATACTCAAAATTAGAGCGGAATGCGTTGATGGTATACGTTGCTTTGTAACTGTGCTGCAACGAAAATCTTTTAAAATTATCTTTGAAGAACTTATAGCGCATCAATCCGGTGTACTTAACAGTCCAGTTTGGAATTGGAATGTCTTTGAATGTTTTCAGTGACGTACTAGAGGCATCACTACCTGTATAAGCTGCTAAAAACGACGGGATTAAAACCGCTTGATTGTTTTTTCCGAAGCCTACCGGGAATCCTTTGTTGGCGGAGTAAATCGCGAAATTAGGGTCATCTGGATTGGTTGGTATAGCATAAAATGATCCTTGACCATATCTAGGAAAATCTGTTCCTCCGTAATAGTTTTCAGCCAAACGATTGGCAATAATTAAACGATTGTTTCTAAAATCTTCAAAAGCGGCAGAGAAAACTTCATCACTTTGACTAAAAGCTGTTTTAATCAAAACCGTTGAAATGGAGTAGTTTCCAAAAGTGTATGGCGATCTCGAATTGTATTGACCGGTAATCGGATCAACATCATACTGTTCGGAATAATTGCTCACATAAGTTCTGTCGGCGTTCAAATCGATTTTAAAATCCGGGAATAAATCTACGTTGGCAGTAAGATTTAAAGTTTTGCTGGTGATTTGCGTAAAGTTCTGATTGAAATCCTGATACTTGGTCAACCAACCATTACCGGCTGATTCTTGACGAACATCAGCTTGAGAACCAAAAATAAAACCTAATGTTGGTTTTGACGAACCGAAAAACCCTAAACCTGGTGTAAATCCTGGCAGTACGGTTCCTTTGTTTTCGGTGTAATTCACATTAATGGTCTTCACACTCGTCAGCACGCCAATCAATCCATCGACGAATAAGTTATTTTTGGAAGTCGCAACCGGCGCATTGGTATTGACTACTTTCTGCCCTGGCTTTGGAGGCGCAACTGGTTTTGGTGCAGACTTGGCGGTTTTCTTGGTCAATCCGATGTATTTATAAAACGAATCCATATTGAATGCCGTGTTCAATTTATGGGAACTCGCATTTTGAATCGTATTTCCTAAATTATAATAAACGCCATCAATTTCGATATCGGACAACGCAAGCGATGCTCTTTGCCAATTGTAATCACCGGTGTAAGAATACGTTGATTTTACAAAACTTAAGAACGGTAATTTGTTGAGTGGCAAATCGTAATTCACCACAAATTGCTGGGTGTGTGTGTTAGGATCTCCCGTATTCCAATAGTCGGTATATAAAGTAACACTGTTTATCGGATCATTATTTTCATCTAGATAATTTCTAACAATATTACTCGAAGATGCCGTATAATTGATTTTTAGTGCTTTGGTTAAATTGTAATTAAACCCGTATTGATAATTAAACAAGAAATTCCTTCTGTACAACGGATCTAATGGCAATCCAACTACATCAATTTGTCTGAACTGCTGTTTGTTATACTGTCTGGTGATATTGGTACTGAATGAAATATTCGACGGTAAATAATTAAAATTGAAATCACTCAATAATTTCCAATACGAACTTTTCTTCAAAAACTTGTTGCTTTTTAAAGGTTCAACAGGTTTGGGTTGAAATGCAAACGTATAGTCGACAGTGGTATTGACGGTTTGATCGAGGAATTTTTCGATTTCAAAATTATGCCGTTCGACTTGATTGAAAGAGTACGAAAGCGTTAGGTTTTCCGGGTCATAAATATGCTGCTTTTGTTCGGGTGCTCTTTCCTTTTTGACACCGATAAAATTGATGCTTTTGCGTTTGGTATAATCGATAGCACGGTCTTTAATGATGGCTCTTTCAGAAGCACTGGCAGTAACATCTAAGATTTGATCAAGTTTGATATCTTGATTAAACGGATCGTATTGCGGTGTAATCGTTTCTTCACCAATAGCATAATTGAATGGCAGGTTGATATGCCATTTTTTAGGCATTAATTTCCCCAAGCTCAAATTGGTTACAATATTATACTGTTGTGTGTCTTCTCGACTTCTTTCGTTCGGGCCTTGCTCTAAAGTTCCGAAACCAATCGTACTCATTTTTCCTGTGGCGGAAATCGTCGCAAAATCTGCAAAATTGGCATCAATATTCACGAGTGCTGCCATACCACCACTGTTGTCCATTTCGGACAATCGGAGTTCATTAAACCAAACTTCTCCTTTAAGAGGTCTTGGTGCTGCACTTGTGGCGGTATTATTTTTTATACCTACCATTAAATTTCTTACCAATCCAAAATTCGGATTTCCTCTAACGCCTAACTTCATGTTATTGGTAGTTTTGGCATTGATCTCGTTATTAAAATAAATTTCACCTTCGCCTAACGCCGGCGCTTGTCTGGATAAAATTTTCAATTGGGTTAACAACTCTAATGGCAAATCAATATCGTTTTCAGGGGGCCAAATAGCTTCCGCCGATCTGGCATTAGGAGCACTTACTTTTAAAGGAATTTCGACTTCATAAAAATTCTCTGTAAAGTCATTTCCGAAACGGATAAAGGCCATCATTTCGTCGTCGTTAAGTGTTTCATTTGGTAGTGCTTCAGCATGTAAAAACATTCTTAGTTTTTTAAACTGACGCATGTCGACACTCACATTTTTAAATACACCTCTGGCATCTGTGCTTATAAGACCTGTTGATCCTGAAACTCGCAATGACAATGCCTGTTCGTTTTGATTGATAATGGTATTGTTGTTATACAATTGTTCTCTGACAACACCTGGAGGCGAAACATATGGTATTGGTGATCTGGAAGCGTTTTCTAAAATGTTAACCGATTGCACTTCGAAAATAGTGGCAGTATTGTTAACCACAGGATCCGTTGGGTCTAGTGATTTTTTATAACGTCTCCATTCACCACGAACTAAATCTAAAGCTCCGAAACGAAGGGTTACTTCACTTTCAAAACCAGTCATAAACATTCTTACAAATCGGATGGAAGTAAAGTCGGAAATACCACCTATTTTTCTTTCCCATTCTGACACCGGAATTTTATATTGTATCCATTTTACCTCTGTGGTTTCTCCTAGCGAAGATCCTGGTGTAGGTTGGTTGGTAATTCTTCTGACATCCGTAACGTAAGGAGCATCGCCAGCGGCATTGATGTTAGGTCTAACATCTACACTGTATTCGTAGTACGCTTGCACCGTATCCATGGTGTTGTCGCGGTTAAGATCTTCCATATCCGGAAGCGTAGAATTTCCTCTATTGTTATCGGAAACATCCACCGGCGAATTGCCTTGGGTTCCGTTATAATTTTTGTATCGTTGAATGACATCGCCACCTGCTTGTAAATAATATACATAATTATCACCGGCAGGATCTGCTTCACCGGCATAGTTTGTATACTTGGTCGCTTCAGCCGCATCACCAATTCCGTCTAGTCCGACATCTTGAACATCTCGATTGCTCTGACTGGTGTCGAAAGCATAAATTAAAGACTGAGCTGCAGGTACTCTTCCCCAAACGGTGTCGATGGTTAATGAATTTGAGCCCGCTTCGGGCAATCCGTTTTCGTATTGTTTCTGTCCGTCTTTTAAAATATCTTCGGAAATAGAACCTAAATTGAAATAGATTTTTCCGGTGTTGGTACTGGCATTAGTCAAACCACCGTGACCAACATAAGGATCCATGACCCAAAACTGAATAAACTCAACATTGGCTTGCTCGAAGTTGGTTGAATTTAAAGCACGTGTAATTCCACCGAAGTTATCTTGTGGTGCGACGGCAACATCTGTACTATTGTTATATGGACCTCTCTCGCTTGGATAATACGTTAAATCTAAAGTATTGATGATTTGTATTTGACCTGCGGCAATATCTGTTGAAGGATACAATTCTTCAATATTAATTCTTCTTGTTTTATTCAATGAAATATCATCGACACTGATACCACCGGGTCTGGTATAAATCACAGGATCGATGCTATACCAACTTAATTTAGCTCTTCTAGAACCGTAATCTAAAGTGGTTAAATCGCCTCTAAAATTATACGGACTTGGCGTTTCAGGATGATCTCCTGTGGTTACTGTTTCTGTATCTACCAAAGGTGTTGAAGCCAAAGCCCATGATTGTGGAGAACGCAAATCGATGTTGGTTTGTGAACCTTCAAAATCATCTACATAAATGGTTGATTCTCCATTAAATTGATCTGCTTTTGGCGTATCCGGTTTCAAAAAAGCGACTTCACCTCTAAACGAAATATTCGATGGAACATCCGTATCCATAAATGGTAATTTGTTGACCATTCTGGTAAAAAAAGGCACTTCAGTGGAAAAGTTAGTATTCAACCCAAAGATGGTATTGTTGACCGATTCTTGTCCAAAACTCGATTTTTGAGTTAATGGTTTCTCAGTCATTTTTAAAAATGTCCCACCAATAGTAAATTTATCAGAAATTTTATGATCGACAGTAATTCCCATAAACCTTCTGGTTTGCTGTCCGAAAGTGGAATTGTTTTCTACCGAAACCTGAATTGGTGTATTGGATGCTTGCAATGACGGATCTAAAATCTGTACGCGCCCCGCTTGATAATTGACGCTGTAATCAACACCTTCTAATAACACGCGACCACCTGCTGTTACAACCACCGAACCTTTTGGCACATTGAAAGCACCGATTGGAATTCCGTCACCACCCGAAGATTTGAATTTTCCTCTAAGTTGGTATTTGTTTTTATCGCCATCTTGAAGTGCAGCCGATTGTGTTCCGGTATACATACTTCGAAACACGTATTTTTTCTGATTGAGATTATAAGTATTTTCGTCTTTATAAACCTGACCTGGTGCATCTTTCAATTTATCAAATATCAACCTACCAAATGGTTCCACTGTTGTGAATATCAATCTGCCGTTTTGCGGATCAACGGTCAATCCCGGAATAAAATCGAAGAATCCATCGCCACCACCTTGCGGGTCATTATTGAAATTTAATTTATCGACATTAAATACTTTTAACAATGGCGTGTCCTGAACCCACCTACTTGGATAAGGCGGCGTTTGAGGGAACGGTCCGAGTGGAAAAGTAGTTCCAGCTACAGGAGAAATATAATTAATCGGTGATGGGTCGGAATAAAGAATGTTAAACCTAAAATCCTGTTGCTCTAATTGAAAAGCACCCGGAATTTGGTAGATATTCTTCATCATTAAATTCCAAATTGGTTTTGTGGTATTGGTCAAATTACTCTTCAACATTTTCAATACTAAAGATTGTGTAGTGATGGTTTGTGGAGCTCCAGTATTCGGATCAAACGAACCTGGTTGTGTGGCATCAACACCATCATTACCAAACTCACCCACTTGATAAACCTGATCACCAACAGTATATTGATAAGCCACCGCCAAAACCTCATCATTTGACAAACGTTGTTGCAATGAAAGATATCCTAACTGGGTGTTGAAAGTATATTCATTCGCATTTAATTTTCTGGCATTTTCAAGTTTAGAATAATCCAATCCTTCTACTTGTTGAATCGGGCCAGGCGTTAAAGTATTAAATCCGGAACCTGCCGTAGCAATTTCTCTAATGTTTGGATTTAAATAACCTGAACCGCCTTGAACATCATCAATCCTCCCCGGATCATATAAATTGTTTTTATTGTCTGACGGAGTATCAATAGGTTTTAGAAAGAATCCTGTAGGTAGTGTACCTAAAGAAACAATATCACTTGTAGGCAAACCGCTTATTTCCGCTTCACCTAAATCTTGTAGCGCGATAATATTTCTAAGATTGTTATTTGTTGTATTAACCCTGTTTTGTCGGTTGGTAATCCAAACTTCTAAACGGGTAATTTGAACACGGCTGTTGATGAAAGGGTAATTTTTTAAGGCATCATCGTATTTGTTTCTGAAATATTGCGAAAGGAAAAAGTGCCTATCGTTATCGTATTCCAATCCGAACAAATCGAAATCCTGGATCGTTCCGCCACCTTGAGCCGTGACAGTTTTGGTTTGTGATTTTTGTTCTGAAAATATTCCCGTTACGGTTGTTTTACCAAATTGCAACTGTGCTTTTACTCCAAACAAACTTTGGGCACCTCGAATTAATGAACTGCTTAGCGGTAAACTCACATTTCCGACTTCTATTTTTTGAATGATATCGTCTTCGTCGGGCGTATATTCTAACTTGATTTGATTCTGAAAAGAGAACGTAGATTCTGTATCGTAATTCGCGGTTACTTTAAGTCGTGTTCCCACTTTACCCATCAAACTCATGCTGATTCTTTGGTCGAAATCGAAATTCGTTGACGAACGATTTTGTGGAGAAAAAGCCGGATTGTCTTGTTTGGTGTGGCGTACACCTAAATCAACTTCAACGGAACCTGTCGGTTTAACATCGATGGTGTTGCTACCAAATATTGAAGAAAAGAAACCTGAATTGACATAATATCTTGGTAATAAATCTTTTTTGGCTGCTTCGCTACCTTCTTTTTTACCGTCGATAGCGTCCGATTTTTTCTTAAAATACGCTCGCATCGATTCGCGCAACATCAGTTTTTCGTATTCTTTTGGAGTAAGAATGATGGGATAATTAATATTGAAACCATCCACACTATTGGTATACACATATCGGTCAGTAACCGGATCATAAGTATAAGCATCTAAAATACTAGGCGGATTTTCCAACTGCAAAGTACCTGAAGCATATCCCGGTTTAATGCTGTCGGTTACTTCTTCATCAACAACCTGCGCTTGAATACTATAGTTTACTAAGAAAACCAAAGCAAAAACACTGATTTTAAGAACCTGTTGTATTTTTTTTATATATAGTGTTTTCAAGTATTATAAATTTTTTAAAGCCTGTTTAATAATTGATTCTACCGTTGCATTCGAATCTTGAGCCACTATTTTATCGACTACTTTTTCTGCCAATTTTTTGTTAAACCCTAGCACTTCCAATGCAGATAACGCTTCATCTTTATTTGTATTGTTTTGCAAAATGGAAACTTCGTCCAAATCATATAGTTTTAACACTTTATCCTTCAAGTCGAGTATAGCGCGTTGTGCCGTTTTAGCGCCAATGCCTTTTATCGATTGTACGGTTGCAACATCACCAACTGCAATCGCTTGAATGATTTGCTTGGGCTCGAGCGATGACAACATCGTTCTGGCAATACTGGCTCCGATTCCTGAAACCGACAACAACATTTTGAAAATCTCTCGTTCTGATTTTTCTACAAACCCAAATAAAGTGTGCGCATCTTCTTTGATTTGAAGATAAGTAAACAATTTGATTTGATCGGATTGCGGAAGCAAAGAATACGTATGCAAAGAAATATTGATATGATATCCTACACCACCGCAGTCGATGACTACTTCTGTTGGTGTTTTTTCTACTAATTTTCCTTGAATATGTGCTATCATTATTGTCGTAAAGTAGTCCCAAATATAGCAAAAAACTTTAATTGGGATGAATATGCTTGTAAGTGTTAAAATTTTATTTCTAAATTCTTGACTCTTTTTATTTTTTCTTGCGCATCAACCACGGCTACTGCCGCCATATTAACCATTTCTTCTACACTGGCACCCAATTGAAAAATGTGAACCGGCTTGCCCATTCCCATCATAATTGGCCCAATAGAATCAACACTGTAGAGTTCTTTTAGTAATTTATAAGTAATATTCGCAGATTCTAAATTCGGGAATATCAACGTATTGACTTTTTTTCCTGCGAGTTTAGAAAACGGGAATTTCGCTTTAAGCATTTCTGGATTCAATGCAAAATCAGCTTGAATTTCACCATCAACAATTAAATCCGGATAATAATTATGAAGATACGCCACCGCTTCTCGAACTTTTGAAGCACTCGCATCAGAAGACGATCCGAAATTTGAGAACGAAACCATTCCAATCACCGGTTCCATGCCGAACATCTTTACGGTTTTGGCTGTCATCAAAGCAATCTTCGCCAAATCATCCGAAGACGGATTAGGATTAATCGCCGTGTCTGATAAAAACATCGGTCCACGGTTGGTCATCATCATATTGGTGGTGGCAATCAACGAAATTCCAGGAGCTTTACCAATCAATTGCATGATCGGTTTTACAACTGATGGATAACTTCTTGAAAAACCCGTAACCAAAGCATCAGCTTCGCCTTCATTGACCATCATTGCGGCAAAATAATTCCGTTCGCGCATCCATTTTTGAGCATCGAGTAACGAAATACCACGGCGTTGTCTTGCTTTCCAATAGATTTCTGCATAATGCAATCTTCGCTTGTCTTCTTCAGGTGTTTTCGGGTCATAAATGGGAACTTCAGCATCAAATCCGAGTTCTTCTTTAAGTTCCAATATGAGTTCTTTGTTGCCTAATAAAATCGGAAAACCAATACCTTCTTCGAGTACGATTTGAGCGGCTTTCAATACATCAAGATGATCCGCTTCCGCAAAAACAACGCGCTTCGGATCGGTTTTGGCTCGGTTCGTAAGCAATCGCACCATTTTATTGTCTGAACCCAATCGCTCTAAAAGTTCTTCATTATATTCATTCCAATCGTGAATAGGATTTAATGCCACACCGGAATCCATAGCCGCTTTAGCAACTGCCGGCGCTACCGTAGTAATCAATCTTGGGTCGAATGGTTTTGGAATGATGTATTCGCGTCCGAAAACCAACTTGGTTTCGCCATAAGCAATATTCACTTGCTCCGGCACACTTTCTTTAGCCAAGGCAGCCAAAGCGCGAACCGCTGCCATTTTCATCGCTTCATTAATTTTAGTCGCACGAACATCTAAAGCACCACGAAATATGTATGGAAAACCCAATACATTATTCACTTGGTTAGGATGATCCGATCTTCCCGTGGCCATGATGATATCTTTTCGCGTATCCATGGCTAGATCATAAGCAATTTCAGGATCCGGATTGGCCATCGCAAAAACAATAGGATTTTTCGCCATGCCCAACAACATTTTGGGTGTCATCAAATTTCCTGAAGACAAACCGAGAAATAAATCAGCTCCAACAAGTGCTTCTTCGAGTGAAATTGATTTGCCTTCACGGGCGTATTTCATTTGCATTTTAGACAACAACGCATTGTCTTTCGTCAATAAACCTTTGCTGTTGAACATGTAGATATTCTCCGGTTTCACACCCAGCAATACATACAAATCGGCACAAGCCAAAGCGGCTGAACCGGCACCAGAAACGACCATTTTCAATGATTCGGCTTTTTTATTAGCCAATTCAAGTGCATTCAACAAAGCGGCCGAAGAAATAATGGCTGTTCCATGTTGATCATCATGCATCACAGGAATATTGAGTTCCTCAACCAAACGGCGTTCGATCTCGAAAGATTCGGGAGCTTTGATATCTTCGAGGTTAATACCTCCAAAAGTGGGTGCTATATTTTTTACAGTTTCTATAAAGGCATCGACATCTTTGGTGCCGATTTCGATATCGAACACATCAATGCCTGCGAAAATTTTAAACAACAATGCTTTGCCTTCCATCACTGGTTTTGAAGCTTCTGGACCAATATCGCCCAAACCTAAAACGGCAGTTCCATTAGAAATAACTGCAACCAGATTTCCTTTAGCGGTATATTTATAAACATTCTCTACATTCTTGGCAATCTCGAGACAAGGCTCGGCAACACCCGGAGAATAAGCTAAAGACAAATCTCTTTGGGTGGCGTATTTTTTTGTAGGTACAACTTGAATTTTTCCCGGCGTGGGCTTAGCGTGGTATAATAAAGCTTCTCTTCTTTTACTGTTTTTGTTCATTGCAGGTGGATTTAATTCCGACTTACAAAGGTAAAAGTCTGAATGTAATAAGGAAACTTTTAGGGATGAATCTTTAAAAAAAGACACGCTTCGCTTTAGACACGCTTCGCTTTAGACTTTTGGACACGCTGCGCTCAAGACACGCCTGCGGCTTTGGATGATTAGAAGCCGGGAACCTGCTGTTCGTTCCTATCTTTTGCGGCGAACAACGCCACAAAAGGATAACCACTGCCATCAGGGCTAGGCATCCGATTTCAAAACAAGAAATTTCTAGAGTCTAATAATCCAAAAGCGAAGCATGTCTAAAGCGCAGCGTGTCCAAAAATCTAATTCGGCACTACAGGAGTTGCAGTCGGCGGAATTGGATCTACATGGTTTGCATTGTCAATATATTCCTTTTCCTCAATATCTTCGCCTTTTTTGCCTAGTTTCACTTTAGGTGCATCTTTGGTTCCTGTAACCGTCAATGGAATTCCGATAATGCCCAACGGCGGTAATCCCAATCGCATTTTGATGTTGAGTTGACCATCGAAACTTGTCGTTCCTTCTATCCTTGGTCGGAAACCCGCGAATTTAAATTTGAATCTTTCAATCGTGATGATGTTATTCTTGATCGTCGTTTTAATATCAACTTTTGTTACATCGGGATTTCTAATCGCATCGGTATGTGTTTTATCACTCACAGCGCCAAACATTCTGAAACCTTTCATTTTTACTTCTTTCACGGAAAGTGTTCCGCCACCAGTCAATGATGGATAAATCGGCTGCATATTGCCGTCTAATTTTCCGCCGACTTTATAATCTAACGACACTTTTCCTTGCGCTTTTTCTGCGGCAGATGCCATTTCACGAAACATTTTGATTTCATCATACGCGCGTTTGATATCGAAATTATTCGCTTTAATTTTAAAATCGAAGAACGCTTTAGTTGGCGTTTCGCTTCCGTATACGATATCCATATTCACAGGCGCTCCGATGATGTTGAAGCCCGTGTTTTTAAGTGTCATTTTTCCTTGTGCAATCGACATATCGCCTTTGGCATTTTCTAGATTCAGTTCATCAAAATCAACTTTAGCAGCATTCGCGACAAACTGCAAATCGAAATTTGGCGGAATCACAACCACACCTGTTTCTGTTTTAGGAACGGTTTGTTTTGCTGTTGATGTTGCTTCGGTATTGGTTGTTGCTCCCGACATGAATTCATCTACATTAATATAATTCGAAATCAAATTGAATTTGCCTTTCAAAATCGCCGCATCAGACAACACGAAATTGATCACGTTTTGAAGGTAACCATTCATCTTGAAATCCGACTTGCCGTAGCTTGCCAGGAAATTAGAAAAATTCATTTTGTCTTGATTGAATGTAAACAAACCTGCATCAATCACAAATGGTTTCGGAAGATATTCGGAAGTTGTTTTGATCTTTCTAAGCTCCAACGTTCCGCGATTGTTGAGTTTGCTGTAATTCCCGTTTGTCGCATCGCTTTGTTTGCCTTGAAAAGCCACATCGGCTTTGATGAAACCTTTGACATCCAATCCTTTTCTCGAAAAAACTTTGTAGACTTTCGCAACATCAACACTTCCTTTTGCTTTGACATCGTAGGCCACATCATCAAAATCTTGGAAACTCGCTTTGAGGTAAATCGGTTTGCCTTCAAACACAAATGACGCGGGATTGATGATCACTTTGGTCTGTTTAAAAGTTCCATTGCCATTGGTAACAGAAGCCAGCACATTAATGTTTTGAATTGGATGCGGATAATATTGGGTTTGAACGGTGACGTTTTTCAAATTGAAAGTACCGTTGGTTATCGGGAAAATCGATTTGGATTTGTCATAAACGCCATTGGCTTTGACATTCATTTTGAGCAATCCTTTCAAAGTCATGTTTTCGAAACCGAAAGCTTGGTCTAATTTCTTTAAATCTAACGATGCTTGAATGTTGGCATTGATTGTTGGTTTCTTTAATCCTTTCGATTTTACGATGGCTTTCATATAATCTTTGCCTACATTGAAAAACAACGAATCGAGTGTTACTTCAACATTCTCAGGATTCAATCCCGGTAGTTTCGTATCAAAATTCAGGAAGATATTCGACACGGGAAAGGGTGCGTTTTTGTATTCGATTTCGCCATCTCGAATTTTCATATTGAAACCCATATCGGGGCTTTTGTGTTCCGATGCGATGTATTGTCCTTTTAAATATAAAGCCAAATCGGTGCTGCCTTTGACTTTAGTTTTCTCTAACCAAGTCACATATTCCGGTGGCAATGCGGTGAAGAAATCGTTGAGTCGACTGTCTTTCGAATCGATTTTAAAATCCATGTCATACCCATTTTTTAGGAAATCGAATTTTCCTGTAAACTGAACCGGCAATTTATTGATTTTAAGATTGTTTTGCTGGAATACAAAAGCAAGCGAATTAGTGTTGATTTTTGTAATTAAATCGGCTTTGATTCTTTTGTTTTTGAGGTAGGTTTCTTTATCGTAAGTCAAGTTTAAAGAATCGATTTCAGCTTCTGTATAAATATCGAAAATCGATTGATCTAAATCGCCTTTGCCGATATAGTTGAATCCTTTGGCATCGATTAAGATTTTTGTCGATTTGTCGTTGTAGACCAAACGACTGTTGCGAATGTCGATTTTTTCGAGTTTTAATGATGTGTTTGAATTGTCCTTCGATGGTTTTTCATCTTCGGAAACATACACATTATAATTGGCTTCTCCTTTTTCGTTGACTCTGACATTCATCAAAGCATTCGATAGGAAAATTTTATCAATTTTAACTTGGCTGTCGAAAATAAGACTTTTAACATTGATTCCGAAAGCAATTTCGTTGGCAGAAATTAAAGTTTCGTTTTTATAGGGTGCGGAACCATTGAGTTTGAAGTTCTTTAACGTTAATGTTAATGAAGGGAAGTGATTGAAAAAAGACAGGTTGGCTTCTGAAAAATTGAGTTCCCCTTCGAGTTTGTCGTTGGCAAAACCTTTTACTTCTTGAGCGATTTTTCCGGGGAATACAATAGGAAACAAAAACATCATTAGCAATAATGTGCAAAATGTAATTACTGTGATTTTTAATCCTTTGATGACGATGCTTCTTTTCGGTTTTTCCATGAGACAAAATTAACATTTTAGTTTAGGTAGTAAAATAAATTCCGATTTTATGTATAGCATTGTTCTAAATTAATGTGTGATTTTTTACCGCAAAGGATGCGAGGTTATACGCAAGGCTCGCTATGGAAATTTATGTTAGCATATAACTTTGTGTTCTTTGCAGTTTATTAAAAACAAAAAACCCTCCCAAAAATGTGGGAAGGCTTTTTTAAAAATAACTAACTAACTCTATTGTTTAATCAATCTTGATGTTTTCACTCGGTTATTACTGTCTGTAATTTTCACCATGTAAACACCCATTTTTAATTCGGATATATCAAACTGATAACCATCTGATTGACTTGCAAAACTTTTCACCAATTGTCCCGCGATTGAATATACTTCAACTTTGGTGGTATTGGTGTTGATTGAGAAATAATCGTTTGACGGGTTTGGGTATAAAATCACGCTGTCGCTAAGTTCGAAAGTATCGTTACTTAAAGATGCCGTATGGTCGCCATACACTTTGAATTGTCCAGCCGGAATGGTTATCGGAGCTGTGGCATTGGATACTATATATGGAGAATTATCCATTAAATTAATCCAAGTTCCTGTAGTATAAAAATTAGGATTGATGGTTTGCGTTTCTGTTGAGAAGTTCGCCAGAATAACAACATTTCTTATTTCACTTGCAGGCAAAGAAGTATCGTATACATATATTCTTTGTTTTAGATTGTTGCCATCAGGACTGAAAGAATAGCTTCCTTCAAACACAGGTTGGGTTTTTTTCAAATCGATGAATCTGGTCCAATCGTTATAGATTTGTGCTCTTTCGGGTACATTCAACCAATTGTTTGTCCACTGTGGTTGTGGTTTGGTATCTAACTTACAGTCGCCAGCAGGTGTTCCTCCGTCGTAATCTGTATTTAAAACGCCGTTGTTGCATAACCAAATCGAATTGTCCATTCCCAATTCAGCAAAATGCCAAATCATTTTCGGTCCTGGAACCAATATCGAAGTAGCTCCAATAGCTGACATTCTTCCTAATGCGTTGTTTAAATTGTTCAACGGTGATGTTGTTCCCGCTACGCCAAAAGTTTTTGCTTCATACATGATTCTATCTTTATCATGACTTTCTGGATAGCCCATCAATCGTTTGGCAGTAAACCCTCTTGAATCTGCTCCAATACCTGAAATACTTGCTGAGGCACCACGAGCTAAATCTTTATAAGCAGTATACATTTCTCCCCACATCATTACGCCTTTGCTAATTCCATCAGGCTCACCACTAATTCTCCAGTTTGCCCATTGTTGCTCTTCATTTGCGGCTCCTAAGTGTTCAAAAATTGCGTAATGGTATGGATCTAAACTCCATGCATAATCTACATAACTTCTGAGAACATCAACCCTATCTTGTTGGTAAGCATTCGTGCAAGACTCACTTCCAGTACAGTTTTGGGTGAATCCTTTGGTCAAGTCCCAACGGAAACCATCAATTTTAAATTCCTGAACCCATTGTTTGATTACTCTTCTTACATAGTATCTGGTGTACTCAGAAGAATGGTTAAAGTCATTTCCAACGCCATAACTGTGTGTAGCGGTTACATTAAAGTATGGATTGTCAGAAGCTGGTCCGCCCCAACCGTCACCATCCGCATCAGACATCCACATTCTGTCCATTGGATTTCTTCCGAAAGCGTGGTTTAAGGCTACGTCTAGAATCACTGCGATTCCGTTTTGGTGACACAAATCGATAAATTCTTTCAATTTACTTCCTGGCCCATAGAATTTATCTAAAGCCAAATGGAATGAAGTATTGTAACCCCAGCTTTCGTTACCATCGAATTCCATGACAGGCATTAATTCGATAGCATTGACTTTTAGGTTTTTGAAATAATCGATGCGATCAATTAAGTCTTGGAAATTTCTATGAGAATCGAAATCTCTAACCAATACTTCGTATACTACTAAATCATCTTTTTTAGGTTTTGTGAAATTGGTTACTTGCCAATTGTATGGCGTTTGACCTGTTTTCAGTACTGTTACTTCTCTATCTTGACCGGCAGGATACACCGGCATGTTTGGATAACTCGCTGCCGGAATGTATGGATCATCAAAAGGTGACAAAACTAATGTAGAAAAAGGATCGGCTGTTTTTACCAATTTAGGAGAATTTGTTGTCGGTGTATTATCGACTACCCAATATTGATAAGAATAATCGACATTTGGTGTTAATCCCGTTAATTCTAACCAGAATTTAGAAGTCGCTGGGTCTTTTTTCATGGCATAACTCGAATCAGGTTGCCAATTGTTGAAACTGCCTGCAACATAAACAAAGTCTTTCCCCGGTGCTGTCAGAACCAATGTCGCTTTAGTAGCATCAGACGCGTTATAATTGATTCCGTCTTCGAGTGTACTTGAAGGCAATGCTTCAGAAATGACGCCTGGATCGACTATCACATAAAATTTCTTGACTTGGGTTGATGCACCTTGTGTAATTTCTAAATCATAATTTTGATTTTGAGTAATTCCGGTATGTGTAAAGGTATAGAAAGTAGTACTTGGAACACTATTGATACTTACACCATTGGCTTTCAAGTTATAAGCTGCTATTCCATTGGTATTGGAAGCTTGTACTGCTCTGCTTCCACCTGAACTGATAATGGTTGTACTATTGACTGTCGGACTGATTAAAGTTGTCTGATAGTATCCAACATTAAATATAAAATCCGAACATGCTGTTGGTTTTTTCAACGTTTGCGTACCCGCTGCATTTCTAAAAACCATCCCTAATTTCGTGGCATTAGCTTGTTGTGTAGCATCGATATTAAAATAAGTGCTTGGTGTAATAGTCGTACTCCAAGTTCCGTTGCCGTTATTGGTCATTAAACCTACACCATCATCCGTGCCCCAATTCCCTACAACCGAATATCCAAAAGCATTGGTGTCGTTTCCTATTCCCGCATGCATGTATACTTTGACTGGTGCAGTTCCCATGGTGTTGCATGTTGCACTTGCAAAAGATACAGTAATTGTAATTTGATCTGTTACGTTAAAAGTAGCCGGGCTAATCGTAACCTGCGAGAATAACGTTGCTGAAAACAAGCAAATTAATACGTTCAATAAAACATTTTTTTTCATAGCATTATTTGTTAAAAAAGGGCTGTTGTTGAGCAGCCCTTTTTATTAGCGTTTATTATAAAATTAATTTGGGTTTAATTTCAACTCGTATGTATAATTCCTTGGATTATTAGTATCTAAAGTAATATCATACTTTTGTTTGGTGCCGTCATCTGTTTCAGGAACTTTTATATCGCCACCGGTTGTGCTCGTTAATGGGAATTCAACAACTACATTAACTGCTGATGTTGAAGGTATCCCTAATACTGAAACTCCTGCTGCTCCGTTAACCGATTTAAATCTGAATTTTCTTCCTTTGTATAAGTCGAAAGTCAATTCCCATTTTTTATTGTCTGGGTTATATACCATCGCTCTATTGGCTCCTGTTGGAATTCCTTTTGCGGCTCCAAAGATTCCAAAAGAAGTGAATGGAGAAACTACATAAGACATTGCTGCTATTCCTGTTTCTGCATCAGTTGCTGCGCTTAAGTTCGCTTTTACAAGATAATGGCCTGCGGTGGTTACTACAAAACTATCGGTTCCACCAGCTACTAAAGCTCCTGCCGTTAAACCATAGATTGTTGGTGATACAAAATCGCCACAAGCATCAGGTTGGTAGAATTTATAATTTCCCGGTTCGAGATACATATAAGCTTCATAATTTGAAGCTGATTGATAACTTGAAGTTGCCATTTTTAATGCAGTTTCAGGGTTTCCTGAATCTTTTACGAATGCTAAAATAAGTGGCTTTATAGAATAGCCTGTCACCGCTACTGAAATCGGATTAGAATATTGATAGATGGCATTACTCGAAATACCGAGCGTGGATTTAATACGGATATCAATATTCATTTGGTTACAATTGAATGTAGGAAGCTTGTTCATTGCTTGATTCAAGTCATCAATCGTGAAAGTAGCCATTCTTGCATCCGTAACCGTACTTAGTACATTAGTAGACAATGGTTGTTCGTTATTCAGATCATTATGATCCGAAATAACTACAATATAAGTAGAAACTGCAGAAACTCCGTAATCACTTCTGTCCCAATCTAATTTGGAAAAAATTTCCGTTTTATTGGCATCTGAAAACACTGTCGGCGGCACTACAGTAGCATCATTACGAAGCTGAAATGCAGTAGCGTTTGCAACAGGGTCTTTATCGTTTGTACACGACCAAAAAGCAGTAAATACAAAAAACAATGCTGGTATTTTTAAAATATTTTTCATTTATAATTGCAGTTTAAAATTAATTGTATCCAATGTTTTGAGTCAAATTAGGGTTTGCCTGAATTGCTTTCAATGGAATTGGGAATAGACTGTAATGTAATGGAATTGACGTTCCATCTTTTACGCCGCCTTTCCATGGCCATAAATAACTTCCTCCGGTAAATTTACCATAACGAATCAAATCTGTTCTTCTGTGTCCTTCGAAATTCAATTCCCTACCTCTTTCGTCAAGTACAAAATCTGGAGTCAAATCACTGGCATTAATTGGCGTAGCGTGAGATCTGTTTCTGATGTCATTTACATAACCTACTGCTTCTGAGACGCTTCCTCCCGCTCCTCTTGCAACACATTCCGCATACATCAGATAAACATCGGCCAATCGGAACAATGGAAAATCAGTATTGGCAAATGAAGCAATTGTAGTTGACCCAACAAAGTTTGTATTTCTGAATTTAGTGGCTGGAAAACCGTCAATCCATGCTTTATAATCATTCATTTCATAGTTATGTCTTTTTGTAGGATCAGGATTAGCTGAGCCTGTAAAGAACAATTTGGCTCTGTCATCATTCGATGCTTCGAGCGCAGCTGTAGAATTTCCAAACAATCCGTACCATGCTTTTGTAGCTCTATGACCACCCCAAGCATTTGTTCCTCCGCCGGGATTACCATAATCAGTAGCTGTCATAGTTATATCATTTAAACTTCCATTAATTAGGTAAGTCGTGTTACCATAACTTTGACTCACAACCGCATCAGCAATCAGCGCATAAATGATTTCATTTTTAGCACTACTACTGTCATTGTCGGCTTGAAATAAACTTCCAAAATTTGGAGCCAAGCTATAACCGCCTTCATCGATTACTTTTTTAGAATAGATTAATGCATCGGCATATCGGTCAGTACCTCTGTAAACCTGAGCATTCAGGTATAGTTTTGCCAACAACATTCTCGCTGTAGACCTATTGGCTTGACCATATCCGATAAACATTGGCAGTCTAGGTTCAATATCGAGCAATTCCGCTTCAAGAAAGTCAAAAATTTGCGCTCTTGTAGCTTCAGGTTTTAAAACTCCGATTGGATCAGTTTCCAACAACAATGGTCCTTTACCGAAACAGTCTATCAGATAGAAATAAGCCAAAGCACGTAAAAATCGCATTTCGCTGATGATTTGGTCTTTACTTGAAATATTATACAGATTCATTTGGTTGATAACCGCATTCGATTGTGTTGCCGTGTAATAAATCCTGTTGTAGGCATATCCGAAAAATTTGTTGCTATCTGTCCAATCAGTATCTGTAGTCAACTGATCTAATCCATTATCGCCCCAACGGTTCTTCATTCCATCAGCAGTGAAATCCTGCAGGTTGATGATTCCTCTTAAAAAAGGTGATTCTCCGGGATCATCTCCAGGTACATTTGTACTTCCTGGGCCTGAAGCTCCAGATAGGGCCAATGAGCCATAAACTTGTGATACCAAACCAGCCAATGTTGGCTGTTCGGCTAACAACTGATCTAAATTTTTAATCTTTCCTTTAGGTTCAGTATTCAGATCATCTGTACATCCAATCGACAACAATAGGACTAATCCTAATCCGATGCCTTTTATTTTAAAATTTTTCATAATTCTTTTTTTTTAATATTAAAAGTCAAGACTTAATCCTAAAGTATAGGTTGTTGGTCTTGGGTAGAAGGTATTATCAATAGCTCCAAAATTTTCAGGGTCTTGTCCAGAATAATTTGTAATTAAAAATGGGTTGTTAACTGTACCTGTTACTTTTAGCGTCGATTTCTTTACAAATTTAAGAAACTTATATGCCAAAGAAATGTTATCACATCTTAAAAATGTAGCATCTTCCATATACATATCAGAAAATGGAACATTGTTCAAACTTCCTGCAACAACAAGTGTATTTACCGATTCCAAAACATTGTATAACGCATTCCCATTCAAAGAGGCTGCACTGCTGATTGCTCCTTGGTTTTTCTGTTTAAGATTATAGACCTGACCTCCGATCTGACCTCTGAAACTTGCTGATAAATCCCAGTTTTTGTAGGTGATGTTCGTATTAAAACCATAGGTCCAGTTAGGCTGTGTTGCCAGATAATAGCGGTCGGCATTTGTAATCTGCCCATCGCCGTTTCTGTCGACATATGAACCAATAACCGCGTCGCCGTTGGCATCATAAACCTGCTCAAAAACCCAAGCAGATCTAGGCTGGTTACCTACGTGATGCCATAATAAATAGTTTCCGGTTCCTTCTACGCTTGAATCCTGAACATTTACTTCGGTTCTCGCTCCCAAATCCTTAACAGTGCTGTAGTTGTATGCAATATTACCACCTACGGTTAAAGAGAATTTATCTGTAGTAATGGCTTTTATTGTTAAAGCCGTTTCAATTCCTTCTCCATCAATAGTCCCTACGTTATCAACAAATAGTCCATTGGCAGTTTCTCCTGGTCGATAGACAACAGCAGCCAACAAATCTGTCGTTTTACGTTTGTACACATCAACACTACCCGAAAGGATGCTGTTTTTGAAAAATTCAAAATCAAGTCCAAAGTTCGTTGTGGTTGTTTTCTCCCATGTCAGGTCTTCGCTGTAACTGAGGGGAGTATATACTGTGACACCCGGTAAATATTGACTGTTCTGATTTCCTGGCTCAAACAAAAGCTGTGTAGGAAAATATCCTACCGATTTACCGCCAAGATCTACACTTGCAATACCGGCCTGACCAGTTTTACCCCAACCTACTCTTAATTTTAAATCCTGGATGGTTTTCGAATTTTTAAGGAATGATTCTTCCTTTATTTTCCATGCTGCTCCAAAAGCCGGGAAATAACCCCAACGTTTTTCCGGAGTATACAAAGACGTAGCATCCGCCCTCATCGTAGCAGTAAACAAATATTTGCCTAATAAATCAACATTAGTTCTCGCAAAAAAGGCTTGAAGGTTAAGCGGCGAATAGTATCTTTGGTTTGGATCGCGTGGATCAATATCAGGTATCCTTACACCGGTACTCGGATCATTCTTAAATGTATTCTTATTACCATCCACTTTAAAATTTTGGTATGAATAACCTGCCTGAGCATCAAATTTCGTCACAAATCCCGTTAAGTTTTTACTGTATGCAAGATACGTGTCCATGGTGGTATTGGTCGATGTCTGATTTTCAAGATAAGATAATCCCGGATTGAAAACATACTGACTTGCGGGACCAGTCGGGCCACTCGAAACAAACGAATAAGTCGCTAATGCATTATTGCTAAAGCTTTCTCTGATTCTTGCTTGCGATGCATCAATTCCCAAATTGACAACGGCACGCAAATCTTTGATAAAAGGAAGTTTATAATCGAATTCAACATTCCCTAAAAATCTCACGGCTCTTTCGGGTCTTTTTCGCTGTTCTAATACTGCTAATGGGTTCCATGAACCAAGAAGCGCATTATTAGTCGCATCCAATGACTGGGCATAACCTCCAAATACTGATGATGAATCATAAACCGGCTTGGTTGGATCCATGGTCAAGGCGTTCCCTAAAGAACCTCCTTCATCAATGGCATTTTTATCAGTAAAACTACCTTTTGCATTGACGTCGATTTTCAAATCATCGTGCAGCAACTTAGGCGTCATTTTGAATGAATAAGTAAAACGCTCGTAGTCACTCGTTTTTACAAGGCCTTGAACGTTGTTATATCCTAAAGACACTCTAAATGGAATCTTTTTATACATATTGGCCCTAACGCTGAAATTGTGATCCGTTGAAATTGCTGTTCTTATAATCTGGTCCTCCCAATCGGTATCGCTCAAGATTCGACCTTCGATTTCATCAGTCCCCAGAATATCAGCAGTAGGTGCGAGTGGATTCGGATCATCAACACCCAATAAATTTGTTTTAGTCGGATGGTATTGCTGGATGAATTTTGTAAATTCAGGACCACTCATCACATTCAGCGATTTGTCTAACTTACCGACTGAAATAGTAGCCGAATAGTTAAACTGTGGCTCACCGCTTGTTCCTTTTTTGGTAGTAATTAATATAACGCCATTGGAAGCTCTAACACCATAAATTGCAGTAGCTGACGCATCCTTCAGTATAGAAAAGCTTTCAATATCATTTGGATTAATCAAAGTAAAAGGATTGCTCACCCCGGCTGGACTCAAATCACTCAAAGGCACACCATCAATAATAATCAAAGGGTTGTTCGCAGCACTCAATGAAGCACCTCCTCTAATCCTGATGTTAGGAGCAGAATCTGGCGAACCTCCACTATTAGTGATTCTTACACCAGCAGCTTTTCCTGCCAGCAATTGGTCAACGGAAACGATAGCGCCTTTATTAAAATCTTTCGAAGTCACTAACGCCACAGAACCTGTAGCATCTTTCTTTTTAGCCGAACCATATCCGACCTGAATCATTACTTCCTGCAATTGATTTGATTCTTCCTCCAAACTCACCGAAAGGCTGGCTTGAGAATCATAAGCAACAACAGCACTTTTATATCCTACAAAGGAAAAAACAAGTTTATCTCCTTTTTTGACTTTAGGCAACTTGAATTTTCCATCAAAATCAGTTTGCGTGCCGTTTCCAGACCCCTGAATTTGGACGTTTACTCCTGGAATAGGTTGTTTTGAAACCTTGTCAACAACTGTTCCTTCAATGGTGCTCTGTGCAAAGACACCAAAAGGCAGGAGAAGCATTAAAAATAACAACTTTTTGTAAATTGTTTTCATACATTTTGTTTAAGTTAGAGTTCGTTTTTTGTGCTTATACTTTACTTCGAAGGTTAAATTTAGGTAAATTTTTTGTTTTTTTTAAGAAACACCTGTTAATTGTCTCTCGAAAACGTTTTCGTGTTGAAAACTTTCCCAATTCTTCATTTTTTTAAGGATTAAATTTCCATTAATAAAAATAAAAATTATCTTTATTCTGAAAACCTTATTTATACAAGCTGTCTCATGAAAAGAAAAGTTACGCTAAAACAAATTGCCAAAGAACTGGATGTCTCTATTTCTACAGTTTCAAAATCACTTCGAGACAGCCCTGAAATTAGTGAAGACACACGCCAAAAAGTACAAGCTTTTGCTAAATTATACAACTACAAACCCAACTTAATTGCACTAAGCCTCAAGAACAAAAAAACCAAAACAATAGGCATTATTATTCCCGAAATTGTGCATCATTTTTTTGCTACAGTCATCAGCGGAATTGAACATATCGCCAACGAAAAAGGGTACAATGTCATCGTATGTTTATCCGATGAATCCTTCGACAAGGAAGTTATCAATATGGAAATGTTAGCCAACGGTAGTATTGATGGTTTTATCATGTCTTTATCTAAGGAAACACAACAAAAAAAGGATTTTCATCACATTAGCGAAGTTATTAATCAGGGAATGCCTGTGGTAATGTTTGACAGGGTGACCAACGATATTTTATGCGACAAAGTAATCATCGATGACAGTTTAGCTGCCTATGAAGCCGTTCAGGATTTAATCAATAATGGATTTAAAAAAATCGGACTCATCACCACTGTTGATTATGTCAGCGTAGGGAAATTAAGAACCGAAGGATATTATAAAGCGTTAAAAAGTAACGGAATTACCATCGACGAAAACCTAATTGTAAAAATAGAAGACATTGATAATTGTGCCGAACAAATCGAAAAATTAATGTCCGATCAAAGCTTAGATTCTGTTTTTGCAGTCAATGAATTGTTTGCCGTAACCGCCATCAAAACCGCTAAAAAATTAAATTTAAAAGTACCCGAAGACATCGCCGTCATTGGCTTCACAGATGGAATTATCTCCAATTATTCCTCTCCAAGCATCACGACTGTAAGTCAAAACGGAATCAAAATGGGCAATAAAGCAGCTCAAATGCTGATTGAAAGATTGGAGTCGGAAGAAGAAGAAGAAGAACACTACAAAACCGAAGTTATCGAAACCCATTTGGTACAACGAGAATCAACACCAACGCTAAAATAAATCGAGGAGTAAAATCAGATTGCATTTCATCGATAATTTTCAACTTTTCTTTTTTGAAAAGAAAAATAACATATATTTACAACCGAAAATATCAAAACTTATACTTTACTTCGAAAATAATAGTAAGTTTTGATAAGCATAGCGCTTATCGTATTAATTTTAAATTACGATAATGGAAAAGCGTAGATTAAGTTTCTGGCAAATCTGGAATATGAGTTTCGGATTTCTGGGAATCCAAATGGGTTTTGCACTGCAGAATTCTAATGTTAGCCGTATATTTCAAACCTTAGGAGCCAATATTGACGACATCCCGATTCTTTGGGTTGCCGCACCTTTGACAGGTTTAATCATTCAACCGATTATTGGTTATTTTTCTGATAGGACATGGACTAAATTAGGCCGTAGAAAACCTTATTTTTTAGCTGGTGCTATATTGGCTTCGGGCGCTTTATTCATCATGCCAAATTCTCCAGTGCTTTGGTTCGCAGCAGGAATGCTTTGGATTATGGATGCTTCAATCAATGTTTCGATGGAGCCATTCCGAGCTTTTGTCGGCGATAATCTTCCCGAAAAACAACGCACGATGGGGTTTGCAACCCAAAGTTTCTTCATCGGAATTGGCGCTTATGTCGCTTCAAAACTTCCATTAATCTTAACACACCTTGGGGTTGAAAACACAGCGCCTTTAGGTATCATTCCCGATTCTGTAAAATATTCATTTTATATCGGCGGGATTGCCTTTATTATTACCGTTCTCTGGACCGTCATCACTTCAAAAGAATACACGCCCGAAGAACTCGAAGCTTTCGATAAACACAAAAAAACTTCATACCAAAAAGAGCAACATTCAAAAGAATGGTTTCTCAAAAACGGTCAATCACATTTAAACAAAGGCATCATTTTCTTTTCTGTCGGAATGCTATTCGCTTTGGCAATCTTCCATTATGACTTGAAGAAAGATTTATACGTTCTTTCTTTAGGATTGATAGGTTTAGGCGGTTTGGCCATGATCATTTCCGGATTGATGCAAAAATCAAATCAGACCGAAAATGGTTTTGTGACGATTATGAATGACTTCCAATTTATGCCCGACATCATGAAAAAATTAGCGTGGGTGCAGTTCTTTTCATGGTTCGCGCTTTTCTCAATGTGGATTTATACGACCCTTGCGGTCACACAACATATATATGGCACAACAGATACCACTTCCGAAGCTTACAATACCGGCGCAAATCAAGTGGGTGAAATGTTCGCCAACTACAACTTAATCGCAGCGATTGCAGCGTTCTTATTGCCTTTATTGGCAAAATTTACGAGTCGGAAATTCACGCACTTCATTGCATTGATTTGTGGTGGACTCGGGTTAATCTCGATCTATTTCATCAAAACACCAACCGTATTCAACATCGAATGGTTGCCGATGATCGGAATCGGAATCGCTTGGGCCAGTATATTGTCGATTCCATACGCGATGCTTTCTGGTGCTTTGCCTTCGAATAAAATGGGTTATTATATGGGCGTTTTCAACTTCTTTATAGTAATCCCACAATTGGTAGCTGCATCGATTTTAGGATTTTTGGTATCTAAGTTTTTCAACAGCGAACCTATTTACGCTTTATTAATCGGTGGTGCATCAATGATTGTAGCCGGAGTAATTTCGCTGACCATTAATGATAAATCGAAAATTGTAATTAATGAATAAAAAAGCATTCATATTCGACCTCGATGGAGTGATTGTAGATACCGCTAAATACCACTTCCTAGCCTGGCAAAAAATAGCAAGTGAACTCGGAATCGAATTTACACCAGAACACAACGAAGATTTAAAAGGCGTAAGCCGAGTACGTTCTTTAGATATTATATTAGATTTAGGAAACATCCAAGCATCACAGGATGATAAAAACAAATGGCTCATTCAAAAAAATGAAGATTATTTGTCGTATCTCGTGAACATGAATTTTAGTGAAATATTGCCCGGAGTAACTCCCGTATTGCAATACTTAAAAGAAAACAATCAAGGCATTGCTTTAGGTTCAGCCAGTAAAAACGCACGGCCAATATTAGAAAAAACCGGCATATTAAGTTATTTCGATGTCATCGTCGATGGCAATGATGTAACCAATGCCAAACCCGATCCTGAAGTGTTTTTACAAGCAGCCAACGGATTGAAAATTTTGAATGAAAATTCGATTGTTTTTGAAGATTCTGTTGCCGGAATTCAAGCAGCAAACATCGCGGGAATGACAAGCATCGGAATCGGCGAAGCATCGATTTTACATGAAGCCCAATATATATTCAAAGACTTTACGTTTATGGATATGAGTTTCATCGAATCATTAATAAAAAAATAAAAACGAAAAGAATAAAGTCAGTTGATCTGATTTTAGCATGTCAAAAAATTGAAAAAAAATTGAAAAAATGAATCAGGATTATATTAAACCAGACAATTGGTCCATCATAGAAGAAGGATTTGATGCAGAAAGAGTGAAATCGTCTGAAAGCCTTTTCAGTATTGGAAACGGCGCCATGGGGCAACGTGCCAATTTTGAAGAACATTATACAGGAGAAACGTTCCAGGGAAGTTATATCGCCGGAATTTATTACCCAGACAAAACCAAAGTAGGTTGGTGGAAAAATGGTTATCCCGAGTATTTCGCGAAAGTACTCAACGCCCCAAATTGGATTGGAATCGACATCGAAATCAATGGTGAAAATTTCGATTTGAATGCCTGTACGAAAGTGTCGAATTTCCGTCGGGAACTCAACATGAAAGAAGGCTGGTACCATCGCTCTTTTGAAGCCACTTTGAAAAACGGAACAGAAATTAAAGGCAATATCCGTCGTTTTTTATGTTTGAATTTAGATGAAGCCGGCGTCATCAATTACGAAATTACACCTTTAAATAAAGAAGCAACCATCATCTACAAACCCTATGTTGATGCTGGCGTGACGAACGAAGACGCGAACTGGGAAGAAAAATTCTGGGAGCCTTTAGAAGTCAAGCATGATAAAAATTCCGCTTTTGTAACGGCGAGAACTTTCAAAACACATTTCATCGCGACAACTTTCATGCACAATACCATTTTGTTGAATGGTCAAAACATCAGCATCAATCCTGAAAGTGTAGATTCGAATAAAGAAAAAATACAGTTCAAATACGCAGTGAATGTTGCCCAAAACGCCACATCATCGATCCAAAAAATTGGTGGTTATACTGTTTCGATGAACCACGAGAATACGCAAACTGCAGCTGAAAAAGTCATTGAATCGGCTGTGTCAATAGGATATAATCAATTATTGAAAGAACAAATCGATGCCTGGTCAAAAATTTGGGAAATGTCGGATATCACCATCGAAGGCGACGTCAGAGCGCAACAAGGAATCCGTTTCAATATTTTCCAATTGAATCAGACTTATTTAGGAAAAGATTCTCGTTTGAATATCGGTCCAAAAGGTTTCACCGGAGAAAAATACGGCGGCTCGACTTATTGGGATACTGAAGCGTATTGCATTCCGTTTTACATGGCGACCAAAGACCAACAAGTCGCAAGAAACTTATTGACTTACCGTTACAATCAACTCGATAAGGCGATTGAAAATGCGCAGAAAAATTTAGGATTCAAAAATGGTGCGGCGCTCTATCCGATGGTCACGATGAATGGCGAAGAATGTCACAACGAATGGGAAATCACGCACGAGGAAATCCACAGAAATGGCGCGATTGCTTTTGCGATTTTCAACTACCATCGTTATACCGGCGATTACAGTTACATTCCCGAAAAAGGTTTGGAAGTATTAATTGCTATAGCACGCTTTTGGCATCAAAGGGCTTCGTTTTCAACGCACAAAAATCAATATATGATTTTAGGTGTTACGGGTCCGAATGAATACGAAAACAATGTCAACAATAATTTCTACACCAATTATATTGCAAAATGGTGTATTGATTATACGCACGAACAAGTTCAAAAAGTGGCTTCAGAATATCCTGCGGATCACAAGCGTATCATCGAAAAAGTAAACTTATCGAATTTCGAATTGCAAGAATGGAAGGAAGTATCCGATAATATGTATTTCCCATATTCAGAGGAATTGGATATCTATTTACAGCAAGATGGTTTTTTAGATAAAGATTTGGTTCCCGTAAAAGATTTGGATAAATCGCAACGCCCAATCAATCAGAAATGGAGTTGGGATCGTGTTTTACGTTCGCCTTACATCAAGCAAGCTGATACTTTGCAAGGGTTTTATTTCTTCGAAGACCATTTCACCAAAGAACAACTAGAAAAACATTTCGATTTCTACGAGCCATTTACGGTGCATGAAAGTTCATTATCGCCTTGTGTGCACTCGATTCAAGCTGCCGCATTAGATAAAATGGATATGGCGTATACGTTCTATTTAAGAACCTCGCGTCTTGATCTCGATGATTATAATAAGGAAGTTGAAGAAGGTTGTCACATCACTTCAATGGCAGGAACTTGGATGAGCATCGTAGAAGGTTTTGGAGGTATGCGTGTGAAAAATGACACCTTGCATTTCAACCCAAGAATTCCAAAAGAATGGAACGGTTATTCTTTTAAAATCAATTTTAGAAATCAGATTTTAAAAGTCGCAGTCCATCAAAATGAAACCAAATTTGTCCTCGAAGGCGATCATGAAATCAAAGTTGTGGTCAACGGAAAAGAAGTTTTGGTGGAGCCGAATAATTTAGTTACGGTATAAAATGTCTAATCAAACCTGACCGTTTTTAAAATGCGTCAGGTTTTTTATTTCAAAAAAAATGAAAAAAACACTTTGGGTTTTACTCTTGATGCCAATCATCATATTCGGCCAAATTGATAAAATGGAACCGCCATTTTGGTACGCCGGAATGCACAATCCCGAATTGCAGATTATGTTCTACGGCAAAAATATTGCGGAAAACAGCGTCACGGTTTCGAATAATATCGTCATCAAAAACATCCAAAAAACAGAAAATCGAAATTATCTTTTTGTAACGATTGATACTCAAAACAGTCCGGCACAAGAGTTAACTTTCACTTTTAAAGGTACCGACAAAATAAGCTTCACTAAAAATTACAGCTTGAAACAACGCCGTGATAATTCCGCTTTGCGCAAAGGTTACGATGCTTCGGATATGATTTATTTAATCATGTCGGATCGCTTCGCTAATGGAAATCCGAACAACGACAGCGACAAATCGGTGACTGAAAAAGGCGATCGAAACAATCCCGGCGGGCGTCATGGTGGTGATATTAAAGGTATGATAGATCATTTAGATTATCTCAAAGAATTGGGTGTCACGGCAGTTTGGCCAACGCCTATGTGTGAAGATAATGACTCGCGTTATTCTTATCATACTTACGGACAATCGGATGTTTACAAAACCGATCCGCGTTTCGGTACCGACGAAGAATATTTGAAATTGTCTTCGGAGCTACACAAACGAGGCATGAAACTTATTATGGATTACGTGACGAACCATTGGGGCGCCGAACATTGGATGTATAAAGATTTACCATCTTATGATTGGATTCACCAGTTCCCGGGTTTCTCACAATCAAATTATCGGATGACGACACAATTCGATCAGAATGCTTCTGCCATCGACACTAAAAATTGCCTCGATGGTTGGTTTGTCAGATCGATGCCGGACTTAAACCAATCGAATCCTTTGCTGTTAAACTACTTAACGCAAAACGCCATTTGGTGGATTGAATACGCCGATTTAGATGGTTTTCGTGTGGATACTTATTCTTACAATGATAAAGTTGGCATTTCAAAATGGACCAAATCGATACTTGATGAATATCCTTATTTCAATATTGTAGGCGAAGTCTGGATGCACAACCAAGCGCAAATGGCATATTGGCAAAAAGACAGTAAAGTTGGCGCGATCGAAAATTACAATTCGTATTTACCAAGCGTCATGGATTTTACATTGCACGATGCGTTCGGTTCTGTTTTCAATGAAGACGAATCGACTTGGGATAAAGGTTTGATTAAAGTTTACGACAATTTCACCAACGATTTTCTATATCCAAATCCGAACAGTATCATGACTTTTTTAGAGAATCACGATACGAATCGTTTCAATCAAACTTATAAGAATGATTTCAAGAAATACCAAATGGGATTGGCTTTGATTGCTACCGTTCGTGGAATTCCACAATTGTATTACGGTTCAGAAATCGGTATGAATGGCGATAAAGGCAAAGGCGATGCAGACATCCGTAAAGATTTTCCAGGCGGTTGGAGTGGCGACAGCAACAATGCATTCACAAAATTAGGCAGAACAGCAGAACAAAACCAATATTTCGATTTCACTTCCAAATTATTCACTTGGAGAAAAACCAATGACGCAGTGCATTTCGGAAAGATGAAGCATTACATTCCTGATAATAATGTGTATGTATACTTCCGATATACCGATAATCAATCGGTGATGGTGGTTATGAATAATAGCACTAAAACGCAATCCATCAAAACCAACCGTTTTCAGGAAAGCATCCAGAATTATAAAACCGGAAAAGATATTATGACCGGAAAAACAATGGATTTGAAAAGCGACATTACCATTGAAAGCAAATCGGTTTTGATTTTAGAATTAAACAAATAGCTTGCAAAGACGCAGAGCCGCAAAGAGAATCACTATACATTTTGCGCCTTTGCGTCTTTGCGAGAAAATAAAAAATATAAGCCAATAATAAAAGTATACGCCATGAATGAAAATGAATTATCAAAAATAATAGTAGACATCAGTTATAGAATTCATTCGAAACTGGGTCCCGGGCTTTTAGAAAGTGTCTACGAAGCTATTTTATTTTATGAACTTTCATCTCAAAATTTAAAAGTTGAAAGACAAAAGCCAATTCCTATAATATGGAAAGAGATTCATTTAGATATTGGTTTTCGTTCTGATTTAATAGTAGAGAATAAAGTCATCATAGAAATCAAATCTGTTGAACAAATTTCCAATGTTCATCCGAAACAATTATTAACCTATTTACGAATAACAAAACTTAAATTAGGTCTATTGATAAATTTCAATGAAGCTTTAATAAAAAATGGAATAACCCGAATTGTAAACAATCTATAACAACACAAGCTTTGCGCCTTAGCGTCTTTGCGAGATTAAAATATTAATACTGAAATAGGCTCGCAAAGACGCGAAGCTGCGAAGAAAATGATATATATGAAAAAATTACTCTTACTTTTCTTTATTACATCGATTGCCGTTGCTCAAAACGCCAACCGACAATTCGAGAACTTCAAAAAATCTGGAAATACTTTAGAAATTAGTACTTCCGACGGGAAATATATTTTGAAACCGTATTCGGATAACATTGTAGAAACGTCTTTCATTCCTAAAGGGGAAACCTTCAACCCAAATTCTCATGCGGTGGTTTTGATTCCGGGAAAAGTAAAAACAAAAATTACGGATAGCAAATCGACATTGACTTATGCAACCAATGGATTATCCGTGACGATTCAAAAATCACCATTCAAAATATCCTATTTCTACAAAACCAAAGCATTGATTTCTGAAAAAAACGGCTACACCAAAAAAGATTCTACAGAAGTTATCGATTTCAATCTTGATAACGTTGAAGTGTTATATGGCGGTGGCGCCAGAGCATTAGGCATGAACCGTCGCGGCAATCGATTGCAATTATACAACCGCGCGCATTACGGTTACGAAACCAAAGCTGAATTGATGAATTTCACCATGCCACTAGTGATGTCATCAAAAATTTACGCCGTTCATTTCGACAACGAACCCATTGGTTATTTGGACTTAGACAGCAAAAAAGACAACACACTAGCCTACGAAACCATTTCCGGGAGAAAAACTTATCAAGTTATTGCAGCCGATTCATGGACAGATTTAATC
Source organism: Flavobacterium sp. (assembly GCF_031411595.1). Lineage (GTDB taxonomy): Bacteria > Bacteroidota > Bacteroidia > Flavobacteriales > Flavobacteriaceae > Flavobacterium. The sequence continues at coordinate 56,754 of NZ_JANOBI010000037.1, forward strand.
ACGGATTATACCGACTTAACCGGAAAGCAACCACTATTGCCACGTTGGGCTTTGGGGAATTTCTCGAGTCGATTTGGGTATCATTCCGAAGAAGAAACCAAAAAAACCATCGACCGATTCATTAAAGACGAAATTCCTGTAGATGCGATTATCCTCGATTTGTATTGGTTCGGAAAAACCATTCAAGGCACAATGGGCAATCTCGAATGGGATAAAGATAAATTCCCAAATTCAACGAAAATGATTGCGGATTTGAATGATAAAGGTGTCAAAACAATATTGATTACAGAGCCATTCATATTAACGACTTCTAGCAAATGGCAAGAAGCTGTCGATAAAAAAATCCTCGCGACCGACAAAACCGGAAAACCGTGTACTTATGATTTCTATTTTGGAAACACCGGAATCATTGATGTTTTCAAATCCGAAGGAAAAGATTGGTTTTGGAATATCTATAAAAAAATGATTAACGAAGGCGTCAGCGGTTTGTGGGGCGATTTGGGCGAACCAGAAGTTTTCCCATCGAAAGCCATTACTGCCAAAGGCAAAGCCGATGAAGTGCATAATGTGTATGGTCATAATTGGGCAAAACTCGTAGCCGATGGGTATAAAAAAGATTTTCCCAACCAACGTCCATTCATTTTGATGCGTTCGGGTTATTCAGGTTCACAGCGTTTTGGAATGGTTCCGTGGTCTGGTGATGTGAGTCGATCTTGGGGCGGATTGCAATCGCAAACGGAAATTGCATTGCAAATGGGCATGCAAGGTATGGGTTATATGCACTCGGATTTGGGTGGATTTGCAGGTGATTATTTCGATAATGAATTGTATTTGCGTTGGTTGCAATATGGTGTTTTCCAACCAATTTTCCGCCCGCATGCACAGGAAGAAGTGGCTTCAGAGCCGGTTTACAAAGACATAGTGACCAAAGCCAAAGCGAAGAAATTGGTCGAATTGCGTTATCAATTATTACCTTATAATTATACGTTGTCTTTCGAAAACAATCAAAAAGGAACACCGTTAATGCGCCCATTATTTTTTGAAGAACCAGAAAATAAAACCTTGTCAACTGTTAGCGAAACTTATTTGTGGGGGAATGACTTTTTGGTGACACCGATTACGAAAGCTGCAGTGACTTCAGTTTCCATATATTTCCCAAAAAACAACAATTGGTTCGACTTTTATTCTGGACAAGAATATCTCGGCGGAAGCGCTAAAATGATTCCTGTGAATGAGGATCACATTCCAGTTTTTGTTCGTGGCGGTGCATTTATTCCGATGATTAAAACGATTCAAAATACGACTAAATATTCTTTATCCAATTTTGATTTGCATTATTATTTCGATGAAAAAACGACTTCAAGTTCCGGGAAATTATACAACGACGATGGAACGACTGCCAATGATTTTGAAAAAGGACAATTTGAAATCTTAAATTTCAAAGCGAATACAGCTTCTAAAATATTGACAATCAATTTCACTTCTGAAATCGGAAAGTCATTCACAGCAATCGATAAAAATGTAACATTGATGCTTCATCATGTCGATTCTAAAGTTCAAAAAGTAACCATCAACGCAAAAGATGTTGCTTTCAAAAACAACAATAACACGATTGAAATTCCCGTAACTTGGGAAAAATCAACCACCAAAGAAATCAAAATACAATTCTAAAATGAGAAAAATCGCCGTCTTACTTTTAATGTCTTTGCTATTGAATACAACCTTTAACTTCGCTCAATCCAAAAAATCAAAAGCGATCAAAACCGCTATAAAACCAACTAAAACACCATTTATTTGGGAAGGCGCGAATTTGTATTTTCTGATGACCGATCGTTTCAATGATGGAAATCCAACCAAAGAAACCTACCTCAACCGAAATAAAGCCACTGCAAAATTGCGCGGATTTGAAGGTGGAAATCTCAAAGGCATCATCCAAAAACTCGATGAAGGTTATTTCGATAAATTGGGTGTCAATGCGATTTGGTTTACGCCGATTGTAGAACAAATTCACGATGGCGTTGATGAAGGCACTGGACTTACTTACGGTTTTCACGGTTATTGGGCACGCGATTGGTCAGCGCTCGATCCGAATTTCGGAACTAAAAAAGATTTGGCTGAATTGGTTACAAAAGCACATGCAAAAGGAATTCGAATCATGCTCGATGGCGTTATCAATCATACTGGTCCAGTCACTGATATCGATACGGTTTGGCCAAATGACTGGGTTCGAACCGGCCCGCAATGTGATTATAAAACTTATGAAAACACTACGGCTTGTACGTTGGTCAAAAACCTTCCTGATGTCTTAACAGAAAACAACACCAATGTAAACTTGCCGCCATTCTTAATCGAAAAATGGAAAAAAGAAGGTCGATATGAAAAAGAAGTGGCGTCGCTAGATGCGTTTTTCAAAAGAACGGGTTATCCACGCGCGCCGAAATATTATATCATCAAATGGTTGACCGATTACATTTCGGAATTCGGAATTGACGGCTATCGTGGTGATACAGTAAAACATGTTGATGAAGATGTTTGGGCCGATTTTAAAACCCAATGCGATTATGCTTTTGCAATGTGGAAAAAGAAAAACCCAACGAAAGTGCTTGATAACAATGCCTTTTATACGATTGCGGAAGTCTATAATTACGGCATCAGTGCAGGGCAAAATTTTGATTTTGGTGATAAAAAAGTCAATTATTACCAACACGGATTCAACAATATGATCAACTTTGAATTCAAGTGGAATGCTGCGCAATTGAGCTATGAAGGTTTGTTTACAAAATATTCGGACGAGCTCAATGGTGCACTCAAAGGCTACAGCGTTTTGAATTATATTTCATCACACGATGACAGCAAACCTTTCGATGCGGCGCGAACTAAAAATTACGAAGCCGGCACCAAATTATTATTAACTCCTGGTGTTTCTCAAATTTATTACGGCGATGAAACCGGGCGTTCTCTAGTGGTTGAAGGCGCAGAAGGCGACGCGACATTGCGTTCCTTTATGAATTGGAACGACGTAAAATCAAATCCTGAAACTCAAAAAATATTACTGCATTGGCAGAAATTAGGAATGTTCAGAAAACATCATCCGGCAATCGGCGCAGGAATTCACCATCAGATTTCTGAGAAACCTTATGTGTTTTCAAGAAGTTATACTAAAGGAAAATACGCCGACAATGTGGTCATCGGATTGGAATTGACCAAAGGCAAAAAAGAAATCCCAATGGGAACAATCTTTAAAAATGGCACCAAAGTGAAAGATGCTTATTCCGGAAAAGCGTATACGGTTGCTGATGGAAAAGTCATTCTTGACACTGATTTTGATATTGTCTTAATCGAAAAATTCTAGTCTTTTTCTTTGCGCCTTTGCGCCTTTGCGAGAATAAAAAATTTGCTCGCAAAGGCGCAAAGACGCAAAGTTATTTTTAGCTTTACAACTTTCGAAAGCTATGAATCAATTACAAATTGTCGGTCACCGTGGTGCAAAAGGATATACTTCAGAAAACACATTAATTTCGTTTCAAAAAGCGCTCGATATGCAGGTTGACGGCATTGAACTCGACGTCCACATGACTTCCGATAATGAAATTATAGTCATTCACGATGACACGGTAAATCGAACTACCAATGGAAATGGCATTGTAAATCAATTATCTTTACACCAATTGAAAGCGTTGCGAATTGACAGCGAACATCAAATCCCGACACTTGAAGAAGTATTGGATTTGGTTGATCGAAAGATTTTCATCAACATTGAACTTAAAGGAAATCATACGGCAAAACCGGTGGTGGCTTTAATCGAAAAATACATTGCAGAAAAAAATTGGCAGTATGATTTGTTTTTGATTTCGAGTTTCGATTGGAATGCGTTGCAGGAAGTTCATGTGGTGAATCCGAAAATCAATTTGGGCGTATTAACCTCAACGGATATTGATTTGGCGATTGACTTTGCGACATTCATCAAAGCTAAAAGCATTCATCCTTATTATCATTTATTGACAAAAGAAAATACGCTAACCATGCAACAAAAAGGATTTCAAGTCTTTCCTTGGACGGTCAACGAACCCGAAGATATCCAAAAAATAAAAACCTTTGAAGTAAACGGAATCATCACCGATTTCCCCGATAGAATATGAATCAGAATTACGACATAATCATTGTTGGCGGTGGCGCTGCAGGGTTTTTTACAGCCATTAATATTGTAGAAAAAAACCCGAAGCTTAAAGTGGCCATACTCGAACGCGGTCAAAGTGTTTTAGAAAAAGTGCGTATTTCGGGTGGCGGTCGATGCAACGTGACGCACGCTTGTTTTGTTCCTAATGATTTGGTCAAATTTTATCCGCGTGGTGAAAAAGAATTGCGCGGTCCGTTTCATCAATTCTGTTCGGGTGATACGATTGAATGGTTCGAGAAACATGGTATTGCACTCAAAATTGAAGACGATGGCAGGATGTTTCCTGAATCGAATTCATCGCAAACCATCATCGATTGCTTTTTGAACGAAACCAAAAAACTTGGCATCGCTGTACTCATGGGACAAAGCGTGCAATCGATTTTTAAAAGCGAAAAATTTTGGAAAGTCGAAACCCATTCCGAAACTTTCGCGTGCCAGAAACTCATCATGACTTCGGGAAGCAATCCGAAAATTTGGGATATGCTGCAAAAACTTGGACATTCGATTGTGAATCCGGTGCCGTCGTTGTTTACTTTTAATATCAAAGATCCAAGAATTAAAGATTTGATGGGCGTTTCTGCTTTTGCTTCGGTTCATGTAAAAGATACAAAACTTAATGCGTCCGGCCCAATGTTGATTACGCATTGGGGCATGAGCGGCCCGGGTATTTTACGATTGTCGGCTTGGGGCGCGCGGATTTTACATGACAAAAATTATCAGTTTACGATTATTGTCAATTGGCTCCATGATGTTGATTTTAATGAGTGTATAGAAATCTTGAAAACACTTAAACAAGACCAAGCGAAGAAAGCCGTATCTAAAAAATCGCCTTTTGAGTTCCCGAACCGTTTGTGGGAAAGTTTTGTGCTGGCTTCAGGAATTGAAAGCGAAACCAAATGGGCAGATTTATCAAAAACACAACTTCAAAATTTAGCGAATCAATTGACCAACGCGCATTTTCAGGTGAATGGAAAAAGTACTTTTAAGGAAGAATTTGTGACTGCGGGCGGCGTTGATTTGAAAGAAATCAATTTTAAAACGATGGAAAGTAAACTACTTCCCGATGTATATTTCGCAGGAGAAATCGTCAATATCGATGCGATTACGGGTGGATTTAATTTCCAGAATGCTTGGACAAGCGGGTTTATTGTGGCGGAATCAATCGCTTAAAAAACAATATTTCCTCCAGATTATTATAAATCAGTGTATATTTGAGTTCGTGTAAAACCTTGATTATGAAAAAAATTTACTTCCTATTATCCTTGTTTACGTTTCTGATCGGCAATGCCCAAACGTCACTTTCTGAATATCTGCAATGCGATACCGATATTGATGGCTTCACACAATATGATTTGAGGGCAAAAGAGCCTGAAATGATGTTTGTACTGAATGCTGCTCAATATTCGATTGCTTACTATCACAGTCTAGTCGATGCACAAACAGCGAACAATCCGATTTTGAATCCATCGAATTACACCAATGCGACAAATCCGGAGCAGGTTTTTGCAAGTGCCACGAACATTCAAACACTCGAACGTTTTTATTTTGAATTCCTATTATACACCACACCCCAACCATTCGTACTGAATCCAGCGGTTTTGACATTTTGCAGCACTACGGAACTCCCGATCTATAATTTGAATGACGCGAGAACCCAACTTACAAATGATCCGCTAAACGTTTCCTTTACATATTATGAACATGAATCCGGAAACATTATATCCGAACCAACCTTTTTTGTTCCAAGCATATTGCCTGTTCAGGTTATTGATGTTGTCATGAGCAATGACTGCGGAACAGTACAAAGTACGATCACTTTACACACGAACGATTGTTCGACAACCTGTCCGACACCTGTGGCATTGTCTGTAAATAGTATTGCTGAAACTAGTGCTGTAGCTACATGGGTGGGAACCGGTATGACGTCTCAAATTTATCTAGTGCCTATCGGAACACCTGCTCCAACTCCTAGTACAACTCCTACGGGCTGGACCGCTTCGAGTTCAAGTAGTGTCCTTCTGGATAGTCTTATTCCTAATACCTGCTACGCAATTTACGTAAGATTGGCCTGCAGTGGTGGAATTACCAGCGGCTGGGCGGGGCCTTATCATTTCTGCACACACGGGAATTGCGAGATTAATGGTGAATGTCCCGACAATCTCTCTTTGGTGGCTTTTCTTGACAGCAATACTAATGGCATCAAAGATTCGGGTGAAGTTTCATTTCCGAGCGGATCTTTCGCTTATGACATCAATAATTCTGGCAACATTCAAAACGGCTACACGAATGTCAATTATGGTTTTCGCATATTTGATCAGAATCCGGCAAACGCATACAATCTGAGTTTTACGGTCAATCCAGAATTGCTGGCTTTTTATAGTTCAACAGCAACTTACAGCAATATACATGTAACTGCGGGTAGCGGAACTCAGACTTTTTACTTCCCGATTACTCCACTCGCGCCTTTCAAGGATCTTGAAGTTTACATGGTTTTTTACGGAATGCCAAGACCTGGCTTTACTTACACTAATTTAATATATTTCAGGAATAACGGCTTCGAAAATATTCCTTCGGGAACGATAACCTTTATCAAAGACGCGAATGTTTCGATTAACTCGATTACACCTGCCGGTGCTCTGGATACTGCAAACGGGTTTACTTTTGACTTTACGAATCTTGCGTCGCACGAACAACGTTTTATTCAAGTCAACATACAGGTTCCGACCATTCCAACAGTAACGCTGGGGCAGGTTTTGACCAACTCGGTTTCAATCATTCCGGTTATTGATGATAGTGTGCCAGCCAATAATTATTTTTCATTATCACAGAATATTGTAGGTTCCTACGATCCAAATGATAAAATCGAATCCCATGGTGGAAAAATTGCCTTGGATACATTTACCGAAAATGACTTCTTAACTTATACCATCCAATTTGAAAACACCGGAACTGCGAGCGCAGAATTCATTCGTGTAGAAGATTTGTTGGATGCTTCACTCAATCCAGAATCTGTAGAAATGCTTAATGCAAGTCATCCATACAATATGAGAAAAATTGGCAACAAGCTTATTTGGAATTTTTACGAGGTTAATTTACCGCCAACGTCTACTAACCCGACGCAAAGTCATGGTTTCATTCAATTTAAAATAAAACCAACCGCTGGTTATGCCACAGGAACGATGATTCCGAATGCTGCCGATATTTACTTCGATTATAATCCACCAATTGTTACCGATACATTTCACACGGAATTTGTGGAAACTTTAGCGACGACTTCTTTTGATACGAATGAATTTTATATGTATCCAAATCCGGCAAAAACATTCGTTAATTTAGGTTTACAAGATGCTGCAGAAAGTATTGCTAATGTTACTATTTATGATGTATTGGGAAAATCTGTAAAAACCGTCAATGGCATCCAATCGAATGAAACAACTGTTGATGTTTCGAGGTTTTCTAAAGGAATATACTTTGTAGAAATCACGACGGAAAGCAATCTAAAAGTCACTAAAAAGTTGATCATCAATTAACTTTTCATTAAAATCCCGAATTGTTATTCGGGATTTTTTATTTATTCAGCCACCAAATACTAGCATTTAAAACCATCGCAAAACTCACCCAAAGCAAATAAGGAATGAATAGATAGCCTGCGATTTTATCAATCTTGATGAACTTGACATACGTTTCATAAATCATCAGCCAAAGCAAAACGATTTCGATTAATGCCAACAATGGGTTTTTCAATCCGAAGAATAAAATCGACCACAATGCGTTCAACACCAATTGAATGACGAAAAACAACAATGCTTTTCGAACAGCTTCCCTTTCAAAATCGATGCGGTTCCAAACCAAACCGGCGGCAATGCCCATCATGATATACAACGTGCTCCAAACCGGCGCGAACACCCAAGCCGGCGGATTGAAACTTGGTTTGATTAAAGTTGGAAACCAAGTCACAACGGATGCTCTTGTGACAGTTCCCGACAAATAACCAATCGCAATACAAGTCACAACGAAAATCAGAATCTTTTTATACTTCTCCATGGTGGTTTTTTTTCAAATTTAGTGAAATTTTGGAGCGAATAACCAACATAACGAATCTATCAATAAACCAAAAAAAGTATCTTTGCCGCTCGAGACCATTAGGTCGAACTGAACGAAGTTAAAATTTCCAGCTATGAGGACTGAAACGGATTTTATTCCCAAGTCATTTTCCAAAACTATTGAAAGCGGAACATTCACATGGAGCGCACCGAGCAACATTGCTTTAGTCAAATATTGGGGTAAAAAAGCAAACCAAATTCCGGCGAATCCTTCGGTGAGTTTTACTTTAAATACTTGTAAAACTATTACCACGTTGACATTCCAAACGAAAGCAAACCCAGATTCATTTTCATTCGATTTGCTTTTTGAAGGAAAACCCAAAGAAGATTTCAAACCTAAAATTCAGAAATTTTTCGAGCGGATTGCAGTGTATTGTCCGTATTTAAAACAATATCATTTCACAATTGACACTCGAAATACATTTCCGCACAGCTCCGGAATTGCTTCTTCTGCATCAGGAATGGCGGCTTTGGCGATGAACATTATGAGTCTTGAAAAAGCTTTGAATCCCGAAATGACCGAAGATTATTTCAACCAAAAAGCCTCTTTTTTAGCGCGTTTGGGTTCGGGAAGTGCTTGCAGAAGTGTCAAAGGGAAAGTAGTCGTTTGGGGAAATCATAAGGGAATTACAGGAAGTTCAGATTTGTTTGGTGTTGAATTTCCAACAGCGATTCATTCGAATTTCAGCAATTATCAGGATACGATTTTACTCGTTGACAAAGGTGAAAAACAAGTCTCAAGTACCGTCGGTCATGATTTGATGCACAATCATCCGTATGCCGAACAACGATTTCAACAAGCGCATGACAATCTTTCAAAACTCAAAACGGTTTTGGAAAACGGCGATTTAGAAACTTTTATTGAAATTGTGGAAAGCGAAGCCTTGACCTTGCATGCGATGATGATGACTTCAATGCCGTATTTTATTTTGATGAAACCCAACACACTCGAAATCATCAATGCGATTTGGAAATTTAGAAAAAACCACAACATTCCGGTTTGTTTTACGTTAGATGCAGGAGCGAATGTGCACATTTTGTATCCCGAAAACGTTAGAGTGCAAGTTTTACAATTTATTCAGGACGAATTAGTTGGCTATTGCGAGAATGCGCAGTATATTTGTGATGCAATTGGAAAAGGAAGTCAATTAATGATTGATAATTAACTATGAAAGGACCACTATTTTACTCAAAAATCCTACTTTTCGGAGAATACGGAATCATCAAAGATTCTAAGGGTTTATCAATTCCTTACAACTTTTATAATGGCGCATTAAAATCAGACGGAAACACTTCGGCTGAAGCCATCAAATCAAATGGAAACCTCAACCGTTTTGTATCACATTTGGAAACTTTGCAAAACGAGCAACCAGAGTTAGTGACTTTTGATTTAGCAGCTTTGAAAAACGATGTGGCTTCGGGCATGTATTTCGACTCGAGCATCCCACAAGGTTATGGCGTTGGTAGTAGTGGCGCTTTGGTGGCAGCTATTTACGACAAATACGCACACAATAAAATCACGGTTTTAGAGAATCTGACACGTGAAAAATTACTACAACTCAAAACCATCTTCGGTCAAATGGAATCGTTTTTCCATGGAAAAAGTTCAGGTTTGGATCCGTTGAACAGTTATTTGAGCATTCCGATCCTTATCAATTCTAAAGATCATATTGAAGCAACAGGCATTCCGACACAAAGCTTAACCGGCAAAGGTGCCGTATTTTTGTTGGATTCAGGAATTGTTGGTGAAACGGCTCCAATGGTCAATATTTTTATGGAGAACTTGAAAGACCAAGGTTTCAGAACGATGCTTAAAAATCAGTTTGTAAAATATACTGATGCCTGCGTGGAGAACTTCTTGGGTGGCGATATGAAATCATTGTTTTCGAACACCAAAAAATTATCGAAAGTCGTTTTGAATAATTTCAAACCGATGATTCCGGAACAATTTCATGGTATTTGGCAGAAAGGCATTGACACCAATGATTATTACTTAAAACTTTGCGGTTCGGGTGGTGGCGGTTATATCTTAGGATTTACCGAAGATTTGGAACGTGCCAAAGCTTCTTTAAAAGATTACAAACTCGAAGTTGTTTATCAATTTTAAAAGCTTCACAGCAAAACACTTTCGATGTTAAGCAGAAAAAACAAATTGCGCGTGATGAAAATCGTCAGTTTGTTTTCTGTAATTCGCGGCTATAACATACCAATTATCATTCTAGCACAATATCTGTCGGCCATTTTTATTTTGGCTCCGAGCAAAAGTGCGCTTTCCATCCTACTCGATTTCAAACTGTTTATTGTAGTTTTTGCTTCGGCGATTACGATTGCTTCGGGTTATATTATCAATAGTTTTTATGACAGCCGGAAGGATTTGATTAATCGTCCTAACAAATCGATGCTTGATCGGTTGGTGAGTCAGAAAACGAAATTGCAGGTTTATTTTCTGTTGAATTTTATCGCGACTTTGTTTGCTTTTTTAGTTTCCTGGCGCGCGAGTTTGTTCTTTGCTACCTACATTTTTCTGATTTGGTTTTATTCGCACAAGCTTAAGAAGTATACTTTGTATGGAAATCTTATCGCGGCATTTCTGGCGGTTTATCCTTTTTTCGGAATCTTACTGTTTTATTATTACAGGCTTCCTTTAAATGAAATTGAAAACCACACCAACGATTTGGCGGTAATTTTCACGCATGCCAGCTTTCTTTTCATACTGCTTTTGGTTCGTGAAATGATTAAAGATTTGGAGAACATCAAAGGCGATTTGGCCAATGGTTATCAGACGATTCCGATTGTGTATGGCGAAAGCGTTTCTAAAATTAGCATTACTTCTTTGTTGCTATTGACCGTTATTCCGGTGTATTTTCTCATTAGTGTTTTTGATGTTGGCTATATGGATATTTATTTTTATGTAGGGTTCATCATCATGATTTTCTTTGCGATTCAATTGTGGAAATCTGATTCGAGAGTACAATACTTGCAACTTCACAATCTTTTGAAATTCCTGATTGTTGCCGGTGTTTTCTGCATCGTCTTGATTGACCCTTCGGTGTTGTGGCATGGAAGAAAATTGCTTGAAACGATATAAAAAGTTCCATTTTCCTTAACTGCCCTAGCCCCGATAGAGGCGATATCCTTGGCATTGGGAGATTGCCGCGCAAGCTCGCAATGCCAAGATAAAGACGAAAGCGGGAAACAGCTCCTAACAAAACCAATAAAAACCTATCTTTGCACAAAATTAAGCAGTTATGAATAATAAGGAAGGCAATAACAAACGTGGCGGATCGCGACCAAGTTCGAACAAGCCGAAGCCTGCCATGGCAAAACGTGCGCAAGGACCGAAGAAAGTGAAACCGAAAACCTTGACGCCAGCCGAAGCAGAGAAAGCCGCGAAAGCAGAAAAGAAACCGAATCAGGCACCGAAACGTCCAAAGAATGCGGATGAAATGCGTTTGAATAAATACATTTCGAATTCGGGTGTGTGCTCGCGTCGTGATGCGGATATTTATATTCAATCGGGCAATGTGAAAGTGAATGGTGTGCCGGTAACCGAAATGGGTTATATGGTGAAATTGGGTGATGTGGTGAATTTTGATGGCGCTACTTTAACACCAGAAAAAAAAGAATACATTTTATTGAATAAGCCAAAAAACTTCACAACCGCAATGGATGAAGGTCAGGAAGATCGCAATGTACTAGAATTGGTACGTGGTGCGACGAATGCCAAAATCGCTTCTGTCGGACGCATGGATAAGAACACAACGGGTTTGTTGCTGTTTACGAATGATACGGATATGATTCGTAAATTTAGTTTGCCGAATCAGAAATCGTCGAAGATTTATCAGGTTTCGCTTGATAAGAATTTAAAGTATGAAGATTTGGAGAAGATCTCGAAAGGTGTGACGCTTGACGGACATCGTTTGTTTATTGAAGAAATCAGTTATATTGAAGATCAGCCTAAAACGGAAGTAGGCTTGAAATTGAAAACCTCGAATGTAAAAGTCGTGCGTGCAATTTTTGAGAATTTCAAATACGATGTATTGCGCATTGACCGTGTTTCTTTTGCGGGATTGACCAAGAAGAATTTGCCTCGTGGCAATTGGAGGTTTTTGACCGAGCAGGAGATTATTAATTTGAAGAATGTTTAGGAGAGTTTCTGAGTCGCTGAGTGACTGAGTGACTGAGTAAAATAATATGGAATTCCCGTTCTTTACAGCGGGAATTTTCTTTTAAAAAATGATATGATTACACAACAGAATTTATCGATTGCGCACAGGTGGTTTGCGGCTTTTAATGACCATAATCTTGATTCACTTTTGTCTTTATATGATGATGAAGCGGAACATTTCAGCCCGAAACTCAAAATCAAAAAACCCGAGACCAATGGTTTGGTGAAAGGCAAAAAGGCTTTGCATGATTGGTGGGAAAGCGCTTTTGAATCGATTCCAACTTTGCATTATCGTGTAACTTCACTCACAGCAAATTCGGATCGTGTGTTTATGGAATATGTTCGAACTGTTGAAGGCGAAGCGGATATGCTCGTGGCGGAAGTGCTTGAAGTTAAAGATGGAAAGATTGTGTTTTCGAGAGTGTATCATGGTTAGATTTAAGCTGTTAAAGGAAAGTTGAGCTGCAGCACATGTCCTAGTGACGCCTTTAAATCATCGCCTACCGCTTTTTTCATCAAATAATCCGCTCCGATTTTCTGATAATCACGAGCCAATTTTTTAGGAAACGCTCCAGATATCATTATGGTTGGAATGCCTTTATAATCTTCCGATTTCTTGAGAATGTTCAGTATTTCTTCACCATTAAGTATGGGCATGTGAACATCTAAAAAAATGATGTCGGGTTTTTCCACTTCGTGTTTTAAGGCGTAAATCAATTCATTTCCGTTCATGAATATTTCTGTGCGGTGTCCTAAACCTGAAGTGATGTGTTTGAAGTAATTTAAATCATCAATATCATCGTCGAGGTAAAAAAGTAGTTTTGAAGTTTTCATAATGGTCGATTTAATGTTCTAAATTTAATCGAATCAGAACTGCAACGTATTACACAATCTCTTTGAATAATTACAGAATTTAATTATTGGTGTTTTTATAGCAGCCAATCGTATCATCCAAAAACATAAAAAATTTCAATTCACCCGCATAACAATTTCTTTATAATTTCTAAAATCATAAATAATTTGATACATAGTAATTTAGAAAGAAATTAAAACTATATTTGTTGTAATATTTAAAATAATACATATGAACATTTTTGTTGGAAGCCTTCCATTCAGTATTGAGGAAGCAGATTTAAGAGAGTCTTTTGAGGCTTATGGTGCAGTTGATTCTGTAAAAATAATTACCGATAAATTTACTGGAAGAAGTAAAGGTTTTGGATTTGTAGAAATGGAAAATGATGAAGAAGCGTTAAAAGCAATTGCAGAATTGAATGGCGCAACTGTTCAAGGTCGTGCGATTGTAGTAAACAAATCTGAACCAAAACCAGAAGGCGAAAGAAGAAGTTTCAACAACAACAGCCGTGGTGGTGATTCTCGCGGTGGTGGTGGTTACGGTGGTGGAAACAGCCGTGGCGGTGGAAGCAGTCGTGGTGGATACTAATTAGATTTATCTTTAGGATATATTAAATTATATTTTTTAAGAACCATTCAAAGAATTGATTTTTCAGTTTTTTGAATGGTTTTTTGTTGATAACTTCCGCATCATTCTTCTCTAAAAATATGCTAAATTTGAAGTTCATTTTTAATGAATCGCTACCACTTCAAATGCTCCTATGTACTTAATATTTGACACAGAAACTACCGGATTACCCAAACGTTGGGATGCGCCGATTACGGATACCAACAACTGGCCGCGATGTGTTCAGATTGCCTGGCAGTTGCACGATGATATGGGAAAAATCATCGAGCATCAGGATTATCTGATTAAGCCTGAAGGGTATAATATTCCGTACGATGCCGAACGCATTCATGGTATTTCCACTGAATTAGCTTTAGAGCAAGGCATTGCGCTACAGGAAGTTTTAGAAAAATTCAACATTGCTTTATCGAAAACCAAATTTATTGTTGGTCAGAATTTAGGATTCGACATCAACATTATGGGTTGCGAATTGCACCGTATGGGAATCGATTCTGCAATGAGTTCGATGCCAGTATTAGATACTTGTACCGAAGTCACAGCATCATTGCTCAAACTTCCAGGAGGTCGCGGTGGAAAATTCAAATTGCCTACACTAACCGAGTTACACCAATACTTATTTCAAGTTCCTTTTTCAGAAGCACACAACGCTACTGCCGATGTTGAAGCGACAACACGTTGCTTTTTAGAGTTAATTCGACTTGAAATCTTTACTGCCCGTGAACTCACGGTTGAAGCTAGTTACTTTCAGGAATTTCAAACAAAAAACCCAAAACCAATACAATCTATTGGTTTAACCCATATTAATCTCAAGGAAGCTTCTGAAAAAATTCGTCAAACGCAAGGCGATAAACAAGCGGCTCCGATTTCTAAGCAAACCATTTCAGACAACAAACAATTGTTGGTTGATGTTGATTTTGTGCATTTGCATAACCACACGCAGTTTTCAGTTTTACAATCCACGATTAGTGTGGCTTCGTTAGTTAAAGCGGCGATTCAGCAAAAAATGCCTGCGGTTGCGATTACCGATCACGCCAATTTGATGGGTGCTTTTCATTTTGTTCGAGATGTATTGAATCAAAATAAGATAGCTTCCACTAAAAATGCCACTGCATTAGAAAACGGAGAAGAAGCCACTGAGGTTGAAATGAAACCCATCGTAGGTTGCGAATTTTTTGTTTGCGAAGACCACAAAGATAAGTCGAGGAAAGACAACGGTTATCAAGTGGTATTTCTTGCTAAAAACAAAAAAGGCTATCACAACTTGGCAAAAATGTCAT
>NZ_JANOBI010000038.1:0-47684 GCF_031411595.1 Flavobacterium sp.
AAGTAGTTAAAACGGTTGAAGCTGCTAGAGAATATGTTGCGGCACCTACGCCTAGTCAAACCATTTCAAACCAACCGCAAGATTACACGCATTCAGAAATCAAAAACCACCTTTTAGGTTATAAATATGGCAAGATTTGAATTGAAACTTCCTAAAATGGGAGAAAGCGTTGCTGAAGCAACCATTACCAATTGGCTCAAAGCAGTAGGCGACAAAATCGAAATGGATGAAGCGGTTTTAGAAATCGCGACTGATAAAGTCGATAGCGAAGTGCCTTCTGAAGTCAGCGGAATTCTGGTAGAGCAATTATTTCAAAAAGACGATTTGGTTCAAGTGGGTCAGACCATTGCTATTATTGAAACGGAAGGTGGAGCGGTAGTGCCGGCGCCTGTAGCTGCTGTAGAAGTACCAACTCCGATAGCCGCTGTAGAAGAAGTAGTTAAAACGGTTGAAGCTGCTAGAGAATATGTTGCGGCACCTACGCCTAGTCAAACCATTTCAAACCAACCGCAAGATTACACGCATTCAGAAAAATTCTTCTCGCCTTTGGTTCGCAATATTGCCAAAGAAGAAGGTGTTTCAGTAGCTGAACTAGAATCGATTTCGGGAACAGGCAACGACGGACGTGTTACTAAAAATGATATTTTAGATTATATTAAAAATAGAGGTAATGCTCCTGTAGCGCAAGCAGCACCAGCAGTTTCTCAACCTACAGTTGTTACTCCTAGTGTTGCCGAGGTGCCTCAGCCGGTAGTCAATAATCAACAGCCAGCAACTCCGAATGCACAACCTAAAGCGGTTCCTGTTTCCGTAAACGGTCAAGACGAAATCATCGAAATGGATCGCATGCGTAAGTTGATTTCAGGTTATATGGTGCAATCGTTGCAAACATCAGCACACGTACAATCATTCATTGAAGTCGATGTGACTGCGATTTGGGATTGGAGAGAGAAAAATAAAAATGCCTTCGAGAAAAGAGAAGGCGAGAAGCTAACTTTTACGCCAATATTCATGGAAATTGTTGCTAAAGCATTGAAAGATTTCCCAATGATGAACATTTCCGTTGATGGTGATTATATTGTCAAAAAGAAAAACATCAATCTCGGAATGGCAGCTGCTTTACCTAATGGAAATTTAATCGTTCCTGTTATCAAAAATGCAGACCAATTGAATCTACTGGGCATGGCAAAAGCCGTAAACGATTTAGGAAACCGTGCGAAGGCAGGGAAACTAAAACCGGATGA
The DNA here is from genome assembly GCF_031411595.1 of Flavobacterium sp. Lineage (GTDB taxonomy): Bacteria > Bacteroidota > Bacteroidia > Flavobacteriales > Flavobacteriaceae > Flavobacterium. Next base: position 1,245 of record NZ_JANOBI010000038.1, read on the forward strand.
TACGCAAGGCGGAACTTATACCGTAACCAATGTCGGAACTTTCGGCAGTGTTTTTGGAACGCCAATCATCAACCAACCACAAGTGGGAATTTTAGCTTTAGGTGCCATCAGAAAAGTGCCAGCAGTAATAGAAACTCCGGAAGGTGATTTCATCGGAATCAGAAAGAAAATGTTCTTATCGCACAGTTACGATCATAGAGTTGTTGATGGTGCGTTGGGCGGAAGTTTTGTGAAACGCGTGGCGGATTATATGGAAGCGTTTGATGAGAGCCGTTCTTTTTAATAAATAATTATTAGTTAATATTAATAATGAAGCCTTTTCCTAGTGAAAAGGCTTTTTCTTTTTAAGTTACTTCCTCTAATTATTCATTATTAATTCTAAAAACTATATTTGTAGCTCAAAAAAACAATAAATGGAACTCAAATTAAACAAACCCATTTGCTTTTTCGACCTTGAAACGACAGGCATCGACGTGGCGAAAGACCGCATCGTTGAAATCTCGGTTTTCAAAGTGTTTCCCAATGGCAACAAAGAAAGCAAAACGTGGTTGGTCAATCCCGAAATGACGATTCCACCGCAAGTCATTGCCGTGCATGGCATCACGAATGAGAAAGTAGCGAATGAACCTACATTTAAAGAACTCGCTCAGCAGGTTTACATTATGATTAAAGACAGCGATTTGGCCGGATTCAATTCGGATCGTTTTGATATTCCGTTATTGGCGGAAGAATTGCTTCGCGCTGGTGTCGACTTTGACATGAAAACCCGAGTTTCTGTTGATGTGCAAACGATTTTTCACAAAATGGAAGAACGTACTTTAAGCGCAGCCTTGAAATTCTATTGCGGTAAAAGTCTCGAAAACGCCCATTCCGCAGAAGCCGATACGATGGCTACATACGAAATATTGAAAGCACAATTAGAGCGTTATCCTGAACTCGAAAACGATATGAAATCGTTATCCGAATTCACGACCAGAAAACGTTCTGCTGATTTTGCTGGTTTCATAGCTTTCGACAAAGATGGAGATGAAATTTTCTCTTTCGGAAAACACAAAGGCGCCAAAGTCGATAAAGTTTTAGAAGACGAACCGGGTTATTTCGGTTGGATTCAAAATGCTGATTTTCCTTTGTATACGAAGAAAGTACTCACGGCTATTAAGTTGCGAAAACTCAATAATAAGTTGTTGTAGGTGCTAAGGCGCTGAGGTTCTGAGGTACTAAGGTTCGTGAATCTTGACCAGAAACCCTAGCCCAGATTGGAGGGAAAATCCTTGGCATTGCGCCGTAAGCATCAAACAGATTGCTTCACTGCGTTCGCAATGACAAGATTGGAAGGAAAGCTGGAAACAGCTCCTAAAAAAACCTTAGAACCTTTTACCTTAGAACCTTAGAACCTCAAAAATGAAACTCATCTGCATCGGCCGCAACTACGCCAAACATATCGAAGAACTCCAAAACGAGCGCCCTGACGAACCCGTGGTTTTTTTAAAGCCCGACTCTGCAATATTATTGAAGCAACATCCGTTTGTAATACCGGAATTCTCCTCGGATATTCATCATGAGATTGAGTTGATTGTAAAAATCAATAAAGTCGGAAAATATATCGAGCCGAAATTTGCGCACAAGTATTATGATGCGATTAGTGTAGGCATTGATTTTACCGCTCGTGATCTGCAACAAAAACTCAAAGACAAAGGTCTGCCGTGGGAAAAAGCAAAAGCGTTTGACGGTTCAGCGGTTATTGGTGACTTTATATCGAAAAAAGTTTTTAGTTCGCTAGAAAGTATTAATTTTGAACTCACCAACAACGGAAAAACGGTACAAAAAGGTAATTCTGGTCTGATGTTGTGGAAAATTGATGAACTGATTGCCCATGTTTCACAATACTTCACGCTCAAAATTGGAGATATTATTTTTACTGGTACGCCAGAAGGTGTTGCCGTCGTAAAGCCTAACGACATCCTTGAAGGATTTATAGAAAACAAAAAATTATTTAGAATTAACGTAAAATAATATGGCCCTAAATTACAACCTATCCAAAGTTTACGCACTTTCAGACAATGATCCTGAATTTGTAAATCAAATTATCTCTTTGTTCGTGACCGAAGTTCCTCTAGATTTACTTCAAATCAAACTCGGCATTAAAACGAAAGACCACAAATTGGCGTACAGTTACGCACACAAAATCAAACCTACACTAGATTTGTTGGGCATGGATCAAGCATTCGAGGAAATTCTTCAAATCGAAGCCTGGACCAAAACCGAAGGCAAGAAAAAAGAAATCAAAGCCACTTACGATAGTGTAGAATCTCAGATTGAGAAAGCCGTAAAAGAGATTTCAAAAGATTTCGAATTATAACATAAGTTGCTAAGGTGCTAAGTTACTAAGGTTCTAAGGTTCTAAGTTTTTTAGAAGCTGTTTCCTGCTATACGCTAAATCTTTTGCACCGAACGCCGGCACAAAAGGATATCGCTACTATCAGGGCTAAAAAGGCGCCTGCGTAATTTTTGGTATTTAACTTAGTACCTTAGCACCTCAGAACCTTAGTACCTTAGAATGAAAGCAACCATCGTAACCATCGGCGACGAAATTCTAATAGGCCAAATCGTCGATACCAACTCCGGATTCATAGCCAAAGCTTTGGATAAAATAGGTGTAGCCGTTCACGAAATGATTTCGATTTCAGATGATAAGCAGCACATACTCGATACGTTTGCCAAACTCCAAAATCAAGTTGATTTGGTCATTATTACGGGTGGTTTAGGTCCAACGAAAGACGACATCACCAAGCACACTTTCTGCGAATATTTCGAAGATACGCTAGTGGTTGACGCTACTGTTTTAGCCCATGTAACCGAAATCATCGAAGGATTCTACAAGCGTCCGATTACGCAATTGAATAAAGATCAAGCTTTGGTTCCATCCAAATGCATCATTTTACACAACAAAATGGGCACCGCTCCAGGCATGTGGATGAAGAAAGCGCAAACCGTTTTTATTTCGCTTCCGGGCGTTCCTTATGAGATGAAATATTTGGTCGATTATGAAATCATCCCCAAAGTAGTGTGCGAATACGAACGTCCGTATATTATCCATAAAACGATACTTACGTATGGCGAAGGCGAAAGTAAAATAGCCGAACGCATCGAAGATTGGGAAAACAATCTACCGACTTTCATCAAACTTGCTTACCTGCCCAATCCCGGAAGAGTACGTTTGCGATTGACGGCTCGTGGCACCGATAAAGAACTTCTCGAAAAATCCATTGCAGATAACGTTACTTCATTAACTCAAATCATTGGCGACATCATCGTCGGTTTTGATGAAGACGACACGATAGAAGTGGTTTTAGGAAGATTGCTTACACAACAAAAGAAAACCATCGCCACGGCAGAAAGTTGCACAGGCGGCAAAATCGCACAAATGCTGAGTGCTGTTCCAGGTGCATCAAATTACTTTAAAGGCAGCGTTGTTTCGTATGCTACGGAAACCAAAATTAAAGTATTGGGAATTCCCGAAGAATTGATTCAAAAGCATTCCGTAGTCAGCGCAGAGGTCGCAAAAGCAATGGCAATCTCGATTCAAAAGTTAATGCAAACCGATTACGCAATTGCCACCACTGGAAATGCCGGACCTACTAAAGGCGATGCTGATGCCGAAGTCGGAACCGTTTTTATTGCGTTAGCTACTGCTGATGAAGTCGTTGTGCACGAATTTAATTTCGGACAACCGCGCGAAAAAGTCATCGACAGAACTGTAAATAAAAGCATGGAACTGCTACAGAAAGAAATTTTAAAATTTGTGTAATAATTGTTTTGCAATAAGGTTTATTTTTCTTTTCTTTGCACCCTGATTTTGAATAACGATAAAAGATAAGCATAATGTCAAGAGTTTGTGACCTTACAGGTAAAAGAGCGATGGTAGGAAATAACGTTTCCCACGCGATGAACAAAACTAAGAGAAAGTTTTCTGTGAACTTAGTAAAAAAACGTTTTTATCTTCCTGAAGAAGACCGATGGATTACGCTAAGAGTAGCTGCATCTACGATAAAAACAATCAACAAAAATGGAATTTCTGCTGTTTTGAAAAAAGCACAAGCAGAAGGATTCATCAAATAATAATTATACAGTAAGATGGCAAAGAAAGGCAATAGAATCCAGGTAATTTTAGAATGTACCGAGCACAAAACATCAGGTGTTCCGGGAACTTCAAGATACATCACAACGAAGAACAAAAAGAATACTCCGGACCGTTTGGAAATTAAAAAATTCAACCCGATCTTGAAAAGAGTAACTGTTCACAAAGAAATTAAATAATAAACTCATAAGTCAATAAGTCATGGCAAAGAAAACCGTAGCATCGTTACAAACCTCTTCAAAGAGATTATCAAAAGCCATTAAGATGGTAAAATCTCCTAAGACGGGCGCATATACATTCGTAGAATCTATCATGGCTCCTGAATTGGTTGATGAGTTCTTGAAAAAGAAATAATCACAATCATAATATATAGAACAGCTACTTTCATTCGGAAGTAGCTTTTTTATTTTCTATATTTGTCAAATGCGGAGCATTCACTAAACACCGCTAAAAAATAAATGTTTAGTGAAGTAAATTTTTTAGGAGCTAATCCCGCTATCCGTTCCCAAACTTTGTCACCGAACAACGGTGTCAAAGGTTTTCCACTGCTATCGGGGCTAGGGCAATCGATTTCAGATTGCTGATTTTAGATTTCAGATTAAAACCGTCACAGATTAATCGAAACCCTAAAATCTAAATTCTAAATTCTAAAATCTAAAACCCATGAGTTTTTTCAAAAGAATATTCTCATCCGAGAAAAAAATAACTGAAGAGGAAAAACAAACCCTCGACAAAGGACTCGAGAAATCGAAAACCACTTTCTTTTCCAAACTGACCAAAGCCATCGCGGGCAAATCTAAAGTCGATGATGAGGTTCTTGATAATTTAGAAGAAATCCTCGTGTCGTCCGATGTAGGTGTAGAAACCACACTTAAAATCATCACACGCATCGAGAAACGCGTTGCCGAAGATAAATACCTTGGAACTGAAGAACTCAACCAAATCTTGCGCGACGAAATTTCAGGTTTACTATCAGAAACCAATACCGGTGAAGCGACTGAATTTGTAATCCCAATCAATACCAAACCTTATGTGTTAATGGTGGTTGGTGTTAACGGCGTTGGGAAAACCACCACGATTGGAAAACTCGCACACCAATTTAAAAAGCAAGGTTATAAAGTGGTTCTTGGAGCCGCTGATACTTTCCGTGCTGCCGCGATTGATCAATTGCAAGTTTGGGCTGATCGAGTGGGTGTTCCACTCGTAAAACAACAAATGGGAAGTGATCCTGCATCTGTGGCATTTGATACTTTGCAAAGTGCTGTAGCCCAAGACGCTGATATCGTAATCATTGATACTGCCGGACGTTTGCACAACAAAACCAATCTGATGGCTGAACTCACCAAAGTCAAACGTGTCATGCAAAAAGTCGTTGAGAATACTCCAAATGATGTCTTGTTGGTGCTAGACGGTTCGACCGGACAAAATGCTTTCGAGCAAGCGAAACAATTTACGGCTGCCACAGAAGTCACATGTCTTGCCGTAACCAAGCTCGACGGAACGGCAAAAGGCGGCGTGGTGATTGGTATTTCTGACCAGTTTCAAATTCCAGTAAAATATATTGGAGTAGGTGAAGGTTTAGAAGATTTGCAAGTGTTCAATAAATATGAATTTGTCGATTCGTTCTTCAAATAAGCAATATAAAAAGTTTTCAAAAAGGATATTATTTTTTTAAAGTAATGTCCTTTTTTTCGTTTAAATTAGTAGATAGTTTTATTCTTATTTACTTATGAAAAAATTGCTTGCTATTGCCTTCATTGCTGTGCTTACATTCTCGTGTCAATCGAAAGTGGCTCCGACCGATATTCCAAAAATCAATGGTTATTGGGAAATCGAAAAAGTTGTTTTCCCGGACGGTAATGAAAAGGAATATAGCATCAATGAAGTCTATGATTATTTCGAAATCAAAAACAACAAAGGCATCAGAAAGAAAGTCATGCCACAACTCGATGGCACTTTTCTAGTTAATGATACATTTGAAACCATTGAGGTTAAAGAATCGAACGGAAAATATTCCATTCATTGCAACACTGCTTTCGCCAAATGGCAAGAAGAAATCGTGTCATTGACAGACAAAGAATTGGTTTTATTAAATCCTTCCAAAAAAGAATACCACTACAAAAGAGCCACACCAATTAATATCATTCCCAATGGCAAAAAGACTCAGTAACGAAAGTTCCATTGGAGATGTACTAAAGGAAATCATCCAATCGAATAAGCTACAGCCCGGTATCAATCAGGTTGCTGTTAATGATGCATGGAAAAATTTGATGGGTAATGGTGTCAATAATTATACGCAAAAAATCACACTCAAAGGTTCGACTTTGTATGTAGAATTGACATCTGCAGTATTGCGTCAAGAACTAAGTTACGGCAAAGATAAAATCATCAAAATGATTAATGAGGAATTGCAGAGTGAGGTGGTGAAGGAAGTGGTTTTAAGATAGACACGGCTGCGCCTTTGGACACGCTTCGCTTTAGACTCGCCCTACGGGCTTTAGATTTTAAGACTGTTGCGCTATAAAAGAAAATCCCGTTTCAATTTGAAACGGGATTTTCTATTTGCTAAATTTCAAGTCTCATAGTCTTAAAATCTTACAGTCTTATAATCTCCTACTAGAATTGTTCTCTTCCTGCAAAGTGAAAAGCACCTTCAATAGCTGCATTTTCATCACTGTCAGAACCGTGCACTGCATTTTCTCCTATAGAAGTTGCGTATTTTTTACGAATTGTTCCTTCAGCAGCATCAGCAGGGTTAGTTGCACCAATTAAAGTTCTGAAGTCTTCGATGGCATTGTCTTTTTCTAAAATGGCTGCTACAATTGGGCCTCGTGACATAAACTCAACCAATTCTCCGTAGAATGGTCTTGCTGCGTGTACTGCATAAAATGCTTTTGCATCTGCTATGGTTAATTGCGTTAATTTCAAAGAAATAATTTTGAAACCACCTTCTGAAATCATATTTAAAATTCCTCCGATGTGTCCGTTTTCGACAGCATCAGGTTTAATCATTGTGAATGTTCTATTCGTTGCCATTTTTTTGGTTTTTATTTTGGTGCAAAAGTAGGACTTAATAATCGATTTTTAAAATCTAATCTGGTTATAATGCAAAAAAAATCCCTTACCGAAGCAAGGGATTTTCAATATATAGAAACTAAAAATTAGTTTTTCATCAACTTCGCTGTTTCAGTAGCGTTTGCAGTTGAAATTTTTGCGAAATACAAACCTCTTGTCAAGCTAGAAGCATCAACAGTAGTATTCATGTCTTTAGGTGAAATTGTCATTACAGTTTTTCCTAAAACATCTACGATTTGGATGGTTTCGATAGCTTGTTTAGCAGAAGTAAAGTTCCAAACGTTTGTTGTTGGGTTTGGATATACTTTGAAATTAGCAGAGTTGAATGTAGTCGTAGCTAAGCCTGGTGTAAAATTGTAGGCAGCAGTAACTCTGTTGAAGGTAACATCCCAAGTTCCGGCAACGCTTAAAACATTAGGCCCGTTTTGTGTACCAGTACCTGTCGGCCATGCAGCATCTCCCCAGTTTATAGCCCAATCATTGTTTTTACGGAATTTAAGACCACCACCGACTGGAGCATCAACCAATACAACGTCATTAAGTGTGTAGATTAAACCATCTGTAGTCTGCATATTAACATCTGTACCAAATGCACCACCCTGAATACCATCACCTGTCAAACTTACCACCGGAAAGGAAAATGAATAAGCACCTGTACTTCTCGTAAAAGAAACATCATAAGTTCCATCTGCGCCTACAATAATGTTAGGACCATTCTGAGTACCAACTCCTGATGGCCACACAACATCACCCCAGTTTATAGCCCACGCATTATCCTGTCTGAATTTAATTTCGTTATCAGGAGCTGTAGCCTGTAATGCGATTGCAGTATAAGTGTAATTTTCTCCGTTTGCATTGGTGGAAGTCATGTCAAAATCAGTTCCAAAGGCCCCGCCTACTACTCCTGTACCAGTGATGCTGACAACAGGATTTAAAGGAGCGGCTATAAACTCATAATTTCCTGAGGTTGTATTAAACGTAACCGAAGAATATACACCTGCTGGAATCGGAATAAAAAGTGATGCATCAGCAATAGTTCCTGTTGGGAAAGTATCACCACCAAATATATCAGTGTCAACACTAAATTGTCCTAAACCATCAACCAAAGTAACATTGGTAGCTCTGAATGAATCAGGACCTGTAGGAGACATTGTAATACCGCCAGCATCAGTAACAGCTGTTCCTATTAATTTAACAGTTGGAGGAGGAGTTCCACTACTAAAAGTATACACTCCAGTAGTACTATTGAATTCTACATCAAAAGTACCAGCGTAACATTCGATGTTATGACCATTTTGTGTACCTGTTCCTGAAGGAAAATCTATAGCTCCCCAGTTGATAACCCAATCATTGTTAGCTCTAAATTTTATACCACCTTCTGTGGCAAAAGTGGTAAGTGTTAATGCAGAAAGCGTCCAGTTTTCACCGTCTGTAGAGACCATTTGATGAACATCTGTAGGACCTGGGTTACCTGCGTCTCCTGGCCAACCACCAGCGGCTTCTCCAACTACTGCAACCGAAGTTACCCCTGGTGTTTGTGCAAAACCGGTTAAAATCACTGCAAATAACATTAAAAATAGTAATTTTGTTTTCATAATTTTTTAGTTAAATAATTTATATTACGCTAATTTAATGTAAAATTATTTCCCAACAGCTAAACAAATACTAAAATTAGTCACGAAAACGTTTTCGTGTTGATAAGATTATTTTTTAACTTAGAATTGGTGATACATTAATTTAACTTACAAATAATTTTATTTTGATAATTAAAAAAAAAAATTTTGCAGATTAGATAATGTAAAAATCTTTTTAAAGATTGAAATTTTGAAGTTTTAAAATGATGTTTTACTAATTATAAGTATAAAAAAAACTCCAATGTTACAATTGGAGTTTTTAAAATAAGGCTTTTATTGTTTAATGATTTTGATAACTTTTGAATCACCATCTTCGAAGAAAATTTGTACTGTGAACAGTCCAATGTGTTCATGGGAAATGTCAATAATAATATTCTCTTGGAAATCATAATCATTAGAGAATACTAATTTTCCTGAGTCGATTCGGTTTACGACTACTTTAGAGATTGTTTTTGAAGTTCCATTTTCTATATTGAATCTACCATTGTTAGGATTTGGAAATAATTTCAATGTTCCATCATTGGTTACCAATCTAATTCTTGATTCTATAAATGGTGGATCTTGCGGACTAACAACTCCTGAAGGTTGGATATTATCGGGATTTGTATTATAACTGCCACTCTCTAATGCAGTATTTAAGGGAATTGAACACAAGGTTGGGTTAATTCTTCCTAAAAAAATAGCGCCGTTTTTTATCCACGAGTCACCAATTATTCTAATTTCTTTTTCGGCAATTGCGGTGACATTTGCTCCTGAGTTTGCGGTATAGGCGGTGCCAAACGTAATTCTGTTTCTGGCTTCGAAATTTGATGTTGCAATGTCAGTATAATTGTTTTTGGTTAAATTATATTCTAATCCTGGGCATTCAAATTCAATAACATAAGTATTAAAATCTATATTGGAATGGATTGGTACTGAAGCATATGGAGCACCATAAATGGTGCCTGTCGCGGGTAAAGGAAGTTCAAAATTTGTTGGATCATGGTTTGGGAGTATAATACCTGTGGCTGGGTAATTATTTGTTGAAGTATGAAAATAATTTTGGACATCACTAATTCTGTATTGCATATCATTTGGGATACCATAATTTGCACCAATTTGATTAAAGTTGATTGTATAAGGTGTATTTGATTCGCGGGAATTGTATACAGATACATAGAACTTATTTGGATTATATTTGTTTTGATTAATCAGTATTCGATTAGAGGGGTATGACCAACTGATTACAAATGCTAATCTTGTTGAATTTTGCTCTCCTAAATTTATTGAATTTAGTACATTGCCATATTCACTGGTGAGACGAAACCAAGTAGAATTTAAGGAGATATTTTGATCGTTCACAACGTTATTCATTGCAATAAATCTTGTCGCGCTACTATTTGGATTAAATGGAATTTGTGGTACTTTATAAAAAAAAGGACCTCCAGCTGGCGGAGCATTTTGGACTACATCCCCAGGTCTTGTATAATATATATTGTTGTTCATATTCCATTCATAGCCTTGTAATTTGTAGTTATCAACTGAAGTGATAACATTCATTCTGCTACCTGCGAAAAGATTATTGCGAAAAGTAATTTTGTGATTGGACTCACCATTCAACTCCATTCCTGTATAGCCAAAAATTAAATTGTTTGTTATATTTATATTTTCTGATCCCTTCACTAAAATACCAGCAGTGCCTTTACTTAGCTTATTTCTGTAAAAAACATTACTATCTACATCAATGTTTCGGGCTGAGCTATTGTTAGACGTAGCGGTCCCTGCATTTGTACTAATAATCATGTTTGCAGTTTCGTCAGTAACTGGACTTCCGTTATTAACTAAAACGTTCTTGCTCACCGTATAATTTTTTAAATAATTAACAACAGAAGCTTCACTAGCTGACCAAATACCTATTCCAGAATCATAACTGTTTAAAAAAATATTGTTCCTTATGATTCTTTTTTTTAAAATATCGTCACTGTCGTTTTGAGTATAGATAGCAGTTTGATGCCCCCTGCAGTTTGTACCAGTTCCAGAAGTTGTTAGAGTTATACTAGATACATAAGCTTCAAAATCGGGAAAGCAAGGAAAACCAAAAACTTCAATTACACCATTATTTAAAAAAATATTGCCATATATTTCACTATCCAAAGTTTTTTTCCATGAAGTTAACGCAATTCCTGGAATATTTCTAATAACAAGATTTCGGAATTCATTTCTAATAGGAGGTGATCCGATAGATGGATGTTGAATCCCAACATATTCATGGAAGTTAAATGGCGGTCTATTACTTGGTGGCAAAGGGTTATTACAAAGTGCGGGCGGGGGGTCAGCAGGAATGCCATTAGGAAAAGGATCGGATACTGTCCTAAAATCAGCCAATCTACTAAAATTTCCCAAACACGTAATTTCAAAATTTTCAAAACGAACATTACCACCCGAAACTTCAAGAATGTAAATTGGGCTATTACCTCCAATTATAGGGTTTTGAGTTTCTGGATTGTTATGAATATTACCATCAATCACAGCCCATTCCCCAGGGAAAGATGATACGGTAATATAATCTGAAGTATTATCTCCGCCAACAATAGTACTCTTAAAATGACCTTTGTATACCATATTAGCATTTGGCGTACCAACATAGGTTGCTCTATCAACACCATGCAGCCAAACAATATCTCCAGCATGTATAGCTCCGCCTGCTCCAGATAAAGCATATTGCAAACACCAAGCTGTTGCAAACGAAGTCCCATCGATAATAATACCTGGACCTGAAGGGTTTGTATAGTTATTAGCATAAGGCCGCACATGCCATTCCGTTTGTCCCCACACTTGGTGAACACAAAACGCTATTAAAAAAATTAGTATCTTTCTCATAACTATCTTTTTTCAATTGCAGTTAGTCTGTCAGATAATTCTAAAATCATCTTATTTTGTGCGATGATATAAAGCGTGAGTTCCTCAATTTTCTCCTGTTGAATTTTCGCCATTTCACTTACTGCAATTCCTTCTTCTTTTATTTGTGCTGCAGATGGAACATTAGGAAGATGTCCTTTTTCTTGAATGAATTTTTCAACTTCTGATAAAGGCTTTAAATCATAATCTTTCGCAAACACATAGTCCGCCCAAGTATTGCCACCTGATGAAGTTAAAAGGATACGCACTTCTTCGGTAAGAATACCTCCAGTTACAAAAAGACGGTACGCGCCCACATTCACACTACCTGCCGTCGCAGGAAATGTTCCTACAGTACCAACACCTACTTTTCCATTGAGTTTTACCTGACGAGAAGCAGGTGTAAAGTCTCCCCAAATAAGCGGTGTTGAAGTAGCTGTATTGTCGATGAAGAGTTTGTCTGACAGACCTTGGTAGCGGCCTACCTGATAACCGATCAAAACATTACCGGTGCCTATCGCGCCGCCACCTGCCGGTGATGTGCCTTCACCGGCACCTGCACCAAGTAAAGTATTATTACTTCCATTTGCAAAAGTTCCTGATGAAGCACCTACAAAAACATTATTGCTGCCCCCGGTTGCTATTTGTCCTGAATTATTTCCTAAAGCGACATTATAATTACACGCTACTGTAGCTCCAGAAGCTTGGGATAGTGCACTATTTCCAAAAGCAACATTTCCTGTTCCTATATTATATTGACCTGTAGATACTCCAACATAAGCATTGGCTGAACTAGAGGTATTCACTCCGGCACCAAAACCTAGAAAAGTATTTAAAGTACCACCAGCAATATTCAAACCTGCAGATGCTCCAAAAAAACTATTCTTTGCGTTTGCTGTTGAAGCAGTGGCAAATTTTCCTGCTTGGTAACCATAAAATGAACTTCCAGATGTAGAAACTGTTGTCACTCCTGCAAGGCTACCAAAACTCGTTACATTCGCATTGGCATAACCGGTTTGGGTTTGTGCCTGCAAGTTTACTAATGAGGAAAAAATTCCCAAGATTCCTAAAAATAATAATCGTGTTGTTTTCATAATAAAAAATATTTGAGTTTATAATACTGGAAGTTTCCAAAAAAATAAATCAAAACTACTAGGGTTTTCCTAGGGGGAAGCACTAGAGAAATCCCTAGAGAAATCCCTAGAGAAATCCCTAATAGTAATGGTCGCAATACTTGAGAATGTATTTTATCTTAACGAATTGTAAAAAAAATAAAACTTTAACATTTAGAAGGTTAGTCGCAAAAAAAAACGCCCTTGCGACAGAAATCAATAAGGGAGTTTTTAATATTAAAACAACAAGTATTTTTTAATGTTTGATTAATTTTACCCGGGTAATACCGGCATTCGAGGTGATTTTTCCAAAATACAAACCATTAGGAAGTTGCGTTCCATCTAACGAAAAAGAGAATTCATTTGGTTGTATGTTTTTTACCTTTTTTCCAATACTATCATATAGTTCAAAAGAATCTATTTTTTCCGCTTCAAAACTAAAGTTCCAAACTGAGGTTGTCGGATTCGGGTACACGGTCAAACTTTTTGTGTTGAAGTTTTGAGTTTCCAATAATCCTGTAAAAGTATATTGTCCTGACAATCGATCGAAAGCAACATTATAATCGCCATCAATCGCAATTGGGATATTCGCCCCATCTTGAACTCCGGTTCCCGCAGGAAAAGCATTAGATCCCCAATTGATGGTCCAACTGTTGTCTTTCCTGAATTTAACTTCACCAACGTTTAAATGCAAATCTAATGTATAAGTAAATCCATCAACAGTTCCTAAATCAGTATCATCAACATCAAAACCACCCAAGGCAGTTCCTAAAATACCCACACTAGGAAAGCTAAAAGTATAATCATGTGTTATTCTATTAAAGGTAGCGAAATGCTCACCGCCCGGAATAAAAATACTCGGACCGCTCTGAACTGCTGTTCCTGTTGGATAACTGGTGCTTCCCCAAACAAAATTCGTAGCATTGTCTTGCCTGAAATACGCTTGACCACTACTAAAATAAAACCCTGATAGTGTATAATGTATGCCATCCGTTGTAGTCATATCAACATCTTGTCCCGCAAATCCATTCTGAGAATCCACTGCTGGTCCCCAAATACCAATACTTGGGAAATTACCCGAAGTAATAAAAGTATAAGTGCCGTTCGAAATATTAAAAGTAACATCATAAGTTCCAGCAATAGTGGGAATATCCGGGCCGTTTTGATAGGATGTACCACTCGGAAAAGTACTTCCACCCCAATTATACACCCAAGCAGCATCTTTTCTGAATTTGACAAAACCATTGGTAACCACCAAATTAGGAATAAAATACGAAATGTTATCGGTGGTTGAGAGCATAATTTCCGGAGTGGTTTGAGTATCAGGCCAACCATTGACACCGGTTCCAACAATAGAAACTTGCGCATTGGCAAAAAATCCGGTGAGTATTATAATAAGGTAAAGTAATTTTGCTTTCATAAATTTTAATTAAAACACTAAAATAGTAAACTGATGCTCAAGTGGTTTCAATTCCATCAACATTTTTTCAATTAACGAATCTCCATTGTCAATATAATACTCCGAAAAATTAGCCTGCCTTTCCTGCAAACCACCATTGGGAAACAGCTGATTTTGCAAATCGATAATGCGTTCTAATTCTTGCTCATATTTTCGCTTCTGCGCCTTCAACAATCGTTTTTCTAAATGCTCCAATCCTTTAATTTGTTTGGCTTCCTGTGCTTTTACGGCACCTGCAAACGACTTGTCGGTTTGATTGGCCAATACATGCAAATAGTGAAATTGATTTCTAAGATGGTCTTTCTGTATCGATAAATCAATCGGAAACTCCGAAAGCAAAGTAGCTTTCTGATTGATTAAATCCGCTTGTTTTGCAAACAAATCTTTCCATGTCAATCCCAATTTATCAGCTTTATCCGCTTGTTTTTGCGTCGCGATTAATGCCGAATTGCGCAATAAAAGTATCGGAAACGGAACCTGAACCGCATCGAAAAACGATTTCAATTCCAACCAATACGCCAATTCACCACCGCCACCGATATAACATAAATTGGGTAAAATGACTTCTTGATACAACGGTCGAAGCATCACATTCGGACTAAATTTTTCAGGATGTTGTTCTAAAAGTTCGAGAATTTCAGTTTCTGAAAATTCTAGCGCAGTGTTATTCACTTGGTATTTTCCATTTTCCAGAACAATACGCTCCCGCAAATCATCTTCAATATAAAACAAATTGATTTCGCGCGGATTCACTTGAATCGCATAAGATTTCAATTTTTCAATCGTTGCAGTAACTTGCTTATAAGAAGTCTGCTGCAACAATTCCTCTTTCACAAAAGGCGCAAATTCTTTTTTCAAAGTCGCATCATCAGCATCCAAAATCACCAAACCCGTTTCGCCAAAAAGCACATTCGCTAAATACCGCGCGGCTGCAGTTAACGATTGATGCTTCACATAAGATTCCTCAAATAAATTTTTAATGAATTGCGCGTTGATATTGTTGCCAGTTTCCTTTTCAAAAACCTTAAAAATTTCCTCTAGTCCTTGTGTTGTATGCCGTCCGACCGGCCCTGAACTTTCAACATTCCATCGAATCTTCTTTCCTCTAAAAGTAAAATAATTGATTTCCTCAAAATCATGATCCTCCGTCGCCATCCAATAAATAGGTACAAAATTTTGACTCGGATATTGAGCCTTCAATTCCTTTGTGAGATTGATCGTCGAAATAATTTTATACAAAAAATACAACGGCCCGGTAAACAAATTCAACTGATGTCCTGTAGTAACCGTAAACGTATTCGATTGCAATAAAGCATCAATATTGTGAGCTGTTTTCTGACTGGTTTCAACCGCAGCATATTGTTTTTTCAAAGCTGCAACCAGCACCTTTCGATGCGCATCCGTAAAATAAGATTGCTTTTCCTGAAACTGTTTTTCAAAATTGTCAAGCGTCGGAAACCTATTGTATAGTGGTGCCAAATCCGGTTTTTGATTTAAATAATCACACATCAAAGGAATAAAATAACCGGAATCTTGATAGCTGATACAGTCGCTGGGCATGGTGTAATTTTTTTGGTAAAAGTAACAATTTTCTTCGAGTTACTGAGCAACTAAGTTTCTGAGTTACTGAGCTTTTTTAGGAGCCGGGAACCTGCTATCCGCCATATCTTTTGCGCCGAAAGCCGGCACAAAAGGATAAATGCTTCTATCAGGGCTAGGGCATTCTCTAAATCAATAACCGTAACCTACAACATACAACCTACAACAAAAAAAACCTATTTTTACACCAATGAAAACCAAAGTCTTCCTCATCACCCCACCCTTCACACAACTGAATACTCCGTATCCGGCAACGGCCTACATCAAAGGTTTTCTAAACACAAAGAATATCGATTCCACACAAGCCGATCTGGGCATCGAAGTCATTCTCAAACTGTTCTCCAAAGCAGGATTACAGTCCCTATTCCAACAGACAACCTACAACCTACAACCTACAACCTACAACTCAAAACGAATACTAGCCCTTCAAGAAGAATACCTCAAAACCATCGACGCTGTTATCGCTTTCCTTCAAGGTAAAAATCCAACACTTGCATTACAAATTTGCCAAGAAGATTTCTTGCCGGAAGCTTCGCGTTTTGCACCATTAGAGGAACTCGATTGGGCTTTCGGCAGCATGGGAACGCAAGACAAAGCCAAACATTTAGCCACTTTATACCTTGAAGATATTTCAGATTTTATTGTCGAATGTGTCGATGACAATTTCGGTTTCAGCCGATACGCAGAACGTTTGGGCAGAAGCGCGAATTCGTTCGACGAACTCTACAAGGCCTTACAATCCAACCCAACTTTTATTGATAACCTGTTGTTCTCAATATTGAAAGAAAAAATCGAAACGATTCAACCCACATTATTTCTGATTTCCGTGCCGTTTCCCGGGAATTTATATTCGGCTTTTCGCTGTGCACAATGGGTGAAACAGCATTATCCAAATATTAAAATCAGTATGGGCGGCGGTTTCCCAAATACAGAATTGCGTTCGCTTTCCGATGCGCGCGTTTTTGAGTTCGTAGATTTTATTACTTTGGATGATGGCGAACTTCCGATAGAATTGCTAGTTAAAAATCTTGACCCGAGCGATAGCGAACAGGCGAAGCAATCAAAAATTAATAACGAATACAAACGAACCTTTCTACTCGAAAACGGAAAAGTAGTTTATAAGAATAATGCCCTTCAAAACGATTACAAACAAAGTGAAGTGGGCACACCCGATTATTCGGATTTGCTTTTAAACCAATACATTTCCGTAATAGAAATCGTCAATCCGATGCACAAAATGTGGAGCGATGGCCGATGGAATAAACTCACCATGGCGCACGGTTGCTATTGGGGAAAATGTACGTTCTGTGATATTTCGTTAGATTATATTAAAATCTATGAACCGGTGGCTGCGAAACTAATCGTAGACAGAATCGAAGAACTCATCGCGCAAACCGGAGAAACCGGATTTCATTTTGTCGATGAAGCTGCGCCACCGGCTTTAATGCGCGAAGTAGCTTTAGAAATTCTAAGACGAAAAGTAGTCGTCACTTGGTGGACGAACATTCGCTTCGAGAAAAGTTTCACCCAAGATTTATGTGTTTTATTGAGAGCGTCGGGTTGCATCGCCATTTCGGGTGGACTCGAAGTCGCATCCGACCGTTTATTAAAGTTAATCGATAAAGGTGTGACAGTCGAACAGGTCGCAAAAGTCACCCGAAATTTTACCGAAGCCGGAACGATGGTGCATGCGTATTTGATGTACGGTTATCCAACACAAACCGTTCAAGAAACTATCGACAGCTTAGAAATGGTGCGACAACTATTTGAAATGGGCATTTTGCAATCCGGATTCTGGCATCAATTTGCAATGACTGCGCACAGTCCGGTGGGCTTATATCCCGAGCAATTTGGCGTAGTCAAAGAATCCGAATCGATAGGAACATTCGCCAATAACGATATTGTTTATAAAGATAAAACAGGCATCGATCACGATCAATTTAGTTTTGGCTTGAAGAAGTCACTCTATAATTTCATGCACGGCATTTGTTTCGATTATCCGTTGCAAGATTGGTTCGAGTTTAAAATTCCAAAGTCAACAATTCCATACGATTTCATCGAAAATGCTTTACTCGAAGAACAAGATTTTCAATTAAAACCTTCGGCTAAAATCATTTGGCTCGGAGGAAAACCAACCATAGAAACGTTCACCAAAACCAAAAAAGAAACTTCTTGGGAAATGATGACGCTGACTTTCCACGACAAAAAAGAAAGTTTTAGCATTCAAACCAATAAAGAAGAGGGTGAATGGTTGGTTCAAATGCTGCAACGCACCGCAGTTTCTAATCAAAAGCCAATAACACTTCAAGAAATTAAAAAAGATTTTGAAACACGGTTTGAGAATTTTGAACTTTTCTGGTTTTCCAAACCGATTACAACCTTACACACTTTCGGATTGTTGGTATTGTAAATTTTTCAATTGATGTATATTTATTTGCATTTATATGATATTTAACAGCAAATAAAAATATATTTACTATTAAATTTACAACGAATAAAAATCCAATCTATGAGTGATTATAAAGTAAAGGTGAATGGTACGGTCGATTTCAATTTCGACAAAGACAGCCTTTCCCAACTCGATGCCGTAAGCGTGGAAGCGAATAAATTTCACGTACTAAGGCAAAACTTACCTTACCAAGCTGAAATCGTACACGCTGATTTCAATCATAAAAGTTATTCCGTCAAAGTCAATAACAATACTTATTCGGTAGTAATTTCGAATGCGCTTGACCAACTGATTTCTGCTATGGGATTTGATGTTAGTGCGACAAAACAAGTCAATGCGATCAAAGCGCCAATGCCCGGACTCATTATCGAAATCAGCGTTGCAGTCGGACAAACCGTAAAAGAAAATGAAAACCTATTGATTCTAAGCGCGATGAAAATGGAAAATAGTTTCCTTTCACCACGAGATGGCGTCATCAAATCGATTGCTGTTGCTGTCGGTGATGCTGTTGAAAAAGGTCAGTTATTAATTGAATTTGAATAAGATGATACAAAAAATATTAGTTGCCAATCGCGGGGAAATTGCGATTAGAGTCATGAAAACTGCCCAGAAAATGGGTATTAAAACGGTAGCTGTTTATTCGACTGTAGACCGAAATGCACCGCATGTCAAATTTGCTGATGAAGCCGTTTGCATCGGTGAAGCACCATCGAATCAGTCCTATTTATTAGGAAGCAAAATCATTGAAGTCGCTAAGTCATTAAACGTCGATGCGATTCATCCCGGTTATGGATTCTTGAGTGAAAATGCAGAATTCGCAGAAGAAGCCGAAAAGAACAACATCATTTTTATCGGACCAAAATCGCAAGCAATTCGTGTCATGGGAAGCAAATTGGCGGCAAAAGAAGCCGTGATGCATTACAACATTCCGATGGTTCCTGGTGTAGACCATGCCATTATCGATATTGATGAAGCTAAAAAAACGGCTAACATTATTGGGTTTCCAATTCTAATCAAAGCCTCTGCTGGTGGTGGTGGAAAAGGAATGCGTGTCGTTGAAAAAGAAAGCGATTTCGAAGCGCAAATGAATAGAGCCATTAGTGAAGCAGTAGCTGCGTTTGGAGATGGGTCTGTTTTTATCGAAAAATATGTGACTTCACCACGCCACATTGAAATTCAAATTATGGCCGACAGTCACGGTAATATTTTATATTTCTTTGAAAGAGAATGTAGTATACAACGTCGTCATCAAAAAGTAGTCGAAGAAGCGCCATCCTCAGTTTTAACACCTGAACTTAGAAAGAAAATGGGCGAAGCTGCAGTTTTGGTAGCGAAGTCTTGTGATTATTTAGGTGCCGGAACCGTTGAGTTTTTACTCGATGAAAAGCATAATTTTTATTTCCTTGAAATGAATACCCGTTTGCAAGTTGAGCATCCAGTAACCGAATTAATTGCGGGTGTCGATTTGGTTGAACTGCAAATTAAAGTCGCTAGAGGTGAAGCATTACCAATGAAACAAGACGATTTGCAAATTCATGGACATGCTTTAGAATTGCGTGTCTACGCCGAAGATCCATTGAATGATTTCCTTCCAAGTGTCGGGCATTTGGATGTCTATCAATTGCCAACCGGTGAAGGCGTTCGAGTTGATAATGGTTTCGAACAAGGCATGGATATTCCAATTTATTACGATCCGATGCTATCGAAATTGATTACGTACGGAAAAACGCGCGAAGAAGCTATACAATTGATGCTCAAAGCAATTGACGATTATAAAATTGAAGGCGTGCAAACGACTTTGCCTTTCGGGAAATTCGTATTCGAGCACGAAGCATTCCGCTCAGGAGATTTTGATACGCATTTTGTTAAAAAATATTATGATGCTGCGATGCTTAAAAAGCAAATGGAAGCAGAAGCAGAAATTGCTGCTTTAATCGCTTTGAAGCAATACATAGAAGATCAAAAAATCGTTCGCTTACCAATACAATAAACCATGGAATCTAAAATAAAAACATTAAACGATAAAATCGCTCTAGCCCATTTAGGTGGTGGCGAAAAGCGAATTGCCAAGCAACACGAAAAGAAAAAACTAACGGCAAGAGAACGCGTCGAATATCTTATGGATGAAGGTTCATTTGAAGAAATTGGCCTGCTCGTTACACACCGCACCACCGATTTCGGCATGGAAAAGGAAATCTATTTTGGCGATGGTGTGATTACTGGTTATGGTACAATTAACGGAAGATTGGTGTATGTTTTCGCTCAAGATTTCACCGTTTTTGGAGGTGCTTTATCCGAAACCCATGCCGAGAAAATCTGTAAAGTCATGGACATGGCACTCAAAGTAGGTGCGCCCATGATCGGATTGAATGATTCCGGTGGTGCCAGAATTCAAGAAGGCGTTCGTTCGTTGGGTGGTTATGCTGATATCTTTTTTAGAAATGTACAATCATCGGGTGTCATTCCTCAGATTTCTGCCATACTCGGACCTTGTGCCGGTGGCGCTGTTTATTCTCCTGCGATGACCGATTTTACAATGATGGTCGAAAACAACAGTTATATGTTTGTGACCGGTCCGAATGTTGTGAAAACCGTAACCAATGAAGAAGTAACTTCAGAAGCTTTGGGCGGAGCGGTGACCCATTCTACGAAATCAGGTGTGGCGCATACCACTTCGCCAAATGGCATTGCATGTTTGGAAGATATTAAAACATTACTCCGTTATATTCCACAAAATAATAGAGAAACCACGCCAAGATTGCCTTATGTTTTGGGTGATGAAATCAGAAGCGCTTTGAACGACATCATACCCGAAAACGCCAACAAGCCTTATGACATGCACGAAGTCATTAAAGGCATTATTGATGAAGAATCTTTTTTTGAAATTCATAAAGATTTTGCTGAAAATATCATCGTTGGTTTTGCGAGAATTGCAGGTAGAAGTATTGGAATTGTCGCCAATAATCCGATGTTTTTAGCCGGTTGTCTCGATGTGAAAAGTTCCATCAAAGCCGCCAGATTTACGCGTTTTTGTGATGCTTTCAATATTCCGTTATTAGTACTGGTTGATGTTCCCGGATTTCTGCCAGGAACCGATCAAGAGTGGAATGGCATCATTGTTCACGGCGCCAAATTGTTATACGCATTAAGCGAAGCTACGGTGCCAAGGGTTACGGTAATTACCCGAAAAGCCTATGGTGGTGCTTATGATGTAATGAATTCAAAACACATCGGAGCCGATATGAATTTTGCGTGGCCAACTGCCGAAATTGCCGTAATGGGAGCGAAAGGAGCTAGTGAAATTATCTTCAAAAAAGAAATCAGCGAAGCCGAAAATCCCGAAGCTAAATTGTTGGAGAAAGAAGCTGAATATGCTGATTTATTTGCCAATCCATACACCGCAGCGCAACGCGGATTCATCGATGAGGTGATTTTGCCACAAGATACCAGACGAAAATTGATTAAAGCATTTAGCATGCTTGAAAATAAAGTGGTCGAAATGCCGAAACGCAAACACGGAAATATTCCTTTGTGATTGTAAGATTTTAAGACTGTAGGATTTTAAGACTCTAAGACTAGAATATTTGTCTTAAAATCCTACAGTCTTATAGTCTAAAAAAAGCGCCAATCTATGGCATTTGATTGGCGCTTTCAACTTAAAAAAATCTAACCAAATTAATTCTCTTTCATAATTTTTTCTACACTGTTGCCTACTTCCGTTATCACTTTTACGAAATAAATGCCGTTCGTGTAATTCGAAATATCGAGTGTTGTCGTTTTTTTATTGTCTAAAAACGTTTGTAATAACCTGCCTTGTACATCGAAAAGCAGTATCGATTTAATATTATTTTTCGAAGTAATATTGATGTTACCCTTGGTCGGATTGGGCGCTACCAGGATACTTTCGTCTTTGATAAAATCATGATTGCTTAAAGCGGCAATAGTCGTTCGCGCTTCGTTGGTGGCAATCGGTGCATTATAATCGAAGAAGATATTGGCGGTGCCCATGACTTCATCACCAACCACCAAATTCGGAAGCGTTCGGATTTTAAACAGCACATTGCCATGACCACCAATCGGGCCACTCGAAGGTTGTAAGTGTATGTTTTTAAAAATAAATTCTATGATATTACCTGAAATTTTGGTTTCTACATCGTGAGAAGCATATTGCAATTGTAAGGAATTGATGTTGAATTTGGCAGTATTGATGGTGTCTTTTACGACAATATTAATGGCATCTGCGTTACCCACATTTTCAAAATTGATGTTGTAATGCAAGTAATTGCCAACAGCTTGCGTAGTAATAGTATTGCCTTCTAAACATACTATTTGGTTAGGATCATGAGCGTTAACCACGACATGATGACAATTCGAAACGTTATCCGAAGGTGATTCATCGCCAGGAATTGGATTGATGGTCGCAACATATTCTAACACATCGCCGGCATTGATTTCAGGCGATGTATGCAGCAATAATTTTAATTCGATCATTCGGGTTTCAAAAGGTTTTAAATTACTGTAATTCCATGTAAATAAATCCGGATCGAGTGTATCAAAATTAGGAATGGATTCGACATAATCTAAAAGTATACTATTGAAATTTAAGGTAATAGTGCCCGATACTATTTGGTTGCCTTTGTTTTTGTAAATGATTTTATAAGTGGTTTCAAAGCCCGGACGTGCAGTACTTGTTGGGACAAAAACCACTTCTACATCCGGATGAATACCATTGGCACTGACACAAAAATTTTGCGTTTGTGTTGAATTGTCCAACACAGGAGCATTGATGATGGCATTCGGTGGTGAAATGTTAAAAAAACTTGGGTTTTCCACTTCAGGTGTTATCGTGAAATTTCCGGTTTGTGTATAAAAAATATAATCCCCGGTGCTATTGGTAAAAGTACTTCCTGAGTTGGTTCCGTCGTTGATATTGATTTTGATGTATGGATTGCTAATATCACTCAAATCACAACCATCGCCCAAGACATCAAAAGGAGCTTGTCCTGTGATACTGTTGTAATTTCCTCCTGGAACAAAAGTGCAATAAGAACTCATCACAACATTAGGCAAGGCCATAAGAATTTGTTGTTGGATGGTTTCTAATTGACTCTCATCAGCACAAATGTATTGAAGGTTAGGACTGCCAGTAAAACTGATTGTTTCATTGCGCCCGTTTTTAATGAACAGTGAAGTCAGATTGCTTTCTACCATGATAATTAGATTCAAACTGGTGCAAGTTGATAAATCTAAGGTTGGCAATAGTGGATTAGCCGATATATTGATATCCAGTAAAGCCGAACAACCGTTTACATTTAATGAAGTTAAAGTACCATGCGAAACATCCAAACTGGTTAAAGCAGCATATCCCGATACATCTAAAGCAGTTAAATTGTTGAATTGAATACTTAAATCAACCAAACCCGTACAACTGGTCAAATCTATAGCATTAAAACTACTATTGCCAATATTCAAACTCGTCAATGCTGAACAACCATTCAAATTGATAGTGGCTATCGTACTGAAACTATTGCTTATTCTGGCTAACGAAGAACAGCCACTGAAATTAAGTGTCGTCATATTAGCACTAGTATAGATTTGATTATTACTTAACGCAATACAACCCGATAGATTAACGCTGGTTAATAGTTGATCAAATGCTGAAGAAACCATAATTTGAGCAGTTTGCAAATTAGTCAACCCCGAAAAATCGATGATGGTTAATTGATTTTGATAACAATCAATACTGTTTAATGCGGTACATCCTTGAACATTAAGACTGGTTAATTGATTATCAAAGCAAATTAATTGAGTCAAAAGTGTCAAGTTGCCTACATCCAAACTTTGCAAATTATTATTACTGCAATTTAAATACTCTAAATTATTCAATCCGCTTAGGTTGAGCGCTGTCAATTCGTTTTCCTCGCAGTTTAATCTTTTGAGGCTCGTTAAGGTGGAAACATCCAAGCTCCCTACTAAGCAACCGTTGCATGTTAGTACTTCGAGTTGGGTTAGACCAGTAATATTGATGCCAGAAGAATAGGTTCCGCTACAATCGAGGGTTTTAAGCTGGGGTAAAATCGTAAAATCGAGTACGCCTGAAAACGATATATAACTGATCTGCAAATGCTCAAGATTCGTAAAAGCTTCGAGACCTGTCATAGTTCCAGCAAGCAGTATACCTATATATAATCCGTTTACCGCTTGGGCTTCACTGACTTGAATTTCTCCGTCGTTGTTGGTGTCTGCATCGGCATCTCCTATACCATCGGCATTAAGATCTACGCAGGTATTATTCGTCAATATTTGTTTGAGAAATGTGTCTTGTATATATACAATTTGCGCATTCGCAATTCCTGTAAAAAACAATAAGAGTATGAGTATTTTTTTCATAATGAATGGTGTTTGTCTTTACTCTTTTACAATTTTCTCCACATTACTACCCATTTCAGAAGTCACTTTCAAGAAATAAATGCCCTTTACTTTATTTGAAAGGTCTAAAACGGTTGATTTTCTATTGTCAAAAACCGTTTGCAGTTGTCGACCTTGTTCATCAAAAAGCATTATCGATTTGATATTGTTTTTTGAAGTAATCACAATATTATTCTTCGTCGGATTCGGCGCCACAGTAATGCTTTCATCTTTGGTAAAACTCGCATTGCTCAGCACAACATCGGTTCTGGCTTCGTTGGTTTGCGTAGGAACATTATAATCAAAGTAGATGGTTCCCGTATTGGTAACGATATCACCACCTACCAAAGTCGGCAGTGTTTTTATTTTAAACAATACATTGCCATGACCGCCAATCGGATTGATAATGGCACGAGGCAGGTTAATATCCTTGAAAATAAATTCCACTTTATCATTCGTAATTTTCGTTTCCAAAGTATCAGAACCATACAATACTTGCAACGTGCTAATGTCGAATTTGGTTGGATCGATGATGTCTTCAACCACAATATTGGTGGCATCTGTAGTTCCTGTATTTTCAAAATTGATGTTGTAATGCAGGTAATCACCAATTTGCGCTGTAGTCAAAACAGTTCCTTGCAAACAGATTTTACTGTTCAAATCTAAAGTATTAACCACCAATTGACTTAAGTTGAAGAAATTATCCAAAGGCGTTTCATCTCCTTCTGAAAAATTGATGTTTGCTGTAAAACTTAAAATGTCTCCAACATTCACGGCAGGTGTTTCAACAGTAGAATTGATGTTCAATTTAAACTTAATTTCTCTAGTTTCAAAAGGTTGTAAGCTACTGTAAAACCAAAGCAATGAATTGAATCCTTGATTGGCGACTGCCGGTGTAGCCGAAACAAAATCGCTTCTCGAATCGTCGAAAGATAAATTGATAGAACCACTTTGCACTTGATTTCCTTTGTTTTTATAAACCAATTTATAGTCAGAATCTGCTCCAGGAGTAGCGCCGCCAATAGGAACCAATATGATTTCTAAATCAGGATGAACACCATTGGCCACAATACAGAAATCTTGAATTTGAGTGGAATTGTCTACAATAGGAAAAGTAACAATTTGCGAAGCCGGTGTGATCGTAAAATAAGTCGGGTTTTGCACTTCAGGTGTAATAGTAAAACTACCGGCTTGGGTGAAAAAACTATAATTTCCATCGGAATTGGTATAAAAACTACCTGTGTTGGTGCCGTCTGAGATTTTTACTTTTGTATAAGGTTGTACCAAATCGCCAACATCGCAGCCATCATTTTCGTTATCAAATTTGATGGTTCCAGTAATGGTATTGAAATTTCCACCGGGAACAAAAGAACAATAAGTGGATATGGCCACTAAATTCGGATTCACACCACATTCAGTGACCAATTGTGCTTCGATTTCATCAACACAGACAAACTTTAGATTCGGTGTATTGGTAAAAGATAACACAGGTGGGTCAATACCAACGCCTTGAGATAAGATACCGTTTTTGATGTTGACGTATTCTAAATTAGGATTATTTTCACAGTTAAATTCTCTAACATTGGAGTTCGAAAAATCCAGACTGATAAAATTGTTAGAAGTAACTATTGCTTTATCCAAAAGATGACACCCATTGACATTTAATGTACTGAGTTGATTGTTCGGGCAATATAACGTATTGATTTGTGACAGCATCGATAAATCTAATGTTGTTAAATTGTTTTGTGTACAATCTAAATAGGTAAGATTGGTGAATGCTTCGATTCCGGTTAAATCAGAAATGTTTTGAAATGAAACATTCAACACCGTCATAATTGCGGCTTCACTATTCTGAATTTGACCATCCAAATTAGTATCGACGCCAAGTGCAATGAGCTTCGTCTTAAAATTCGCATCTGGAATAGTCACAACCTGCCCATTCACAATTCCTGTAAAAAGCAATAATAATAGGAGAGTATTTTTCATAATTGAGTTTGTTTTGTTTGTCTGTTTTGTTTTCTGACCACTTTTCAAAGCGCCTTAATCAATTCCTGCAATCGTTCTTTCTTTCGTTGTGCAATTGGCAGTCGTGCATTATCGCCCATAATTACATAACCACCATCGGTTTTGATATATGATTTCAAATAAGAAAGGTTAATCAAATGCGATTGGTGAATGCGTTCAAAACCATGTTCCGTGAGCAATTCTTCATATTCTTTGAGCGTTTTCGAAATCAATAACGGCTTGTGGTTTTTAATAAAAAACTGCGTGTAATTGTCCTGCGATTCACAGCGAATGATATCACTGATTTCAAACAAATGAATCCCGTCAGCCGTTGATAATGCAATGCGTTTAAAATGATCAACTTTCTTGCGAATGTTCTCCAACAACAAATCGATATGCTCAAACGAAGTGTTTTTTTCCAACGCTTCTTTAATCTTGGCAATCGATTTTTTCAAATCTTCGGGATCAACAGGTTTCAATAAAAAATCTAAGGCACTAAACTTAAACGCTTTCAATGCATATTGTTCATGCGCCGTAATAAATACGATATGCGAGTTTAGTTTTCCATTCGTTTTGGCCACTTGTTCGAGAATATCAAATCCGGTTCCGTCGGTTAGGTGAATGTCTAAAAACACCACTTGTGGTTGGTGCTTTTCGATGGCTTCGATGCCGGTTTTCACACTTTCAGCTTCTCCAATAATTCGAATTTCTGGTGCATGTCGCTCCAAAAGACTTTTCATGCCTTGGCGTAAATGGTTGTCGTCGTCTATTAATAATGCTGTAATCATATTCTCGGTTTGGTGTCTAAAGTATATTGAATCGGCAACGTAATGATGATTTTGGTTCCAATGATTTGGTTGTCGATGTTTTGCACTTCTTCCATTGTCACGTGTGCTTTTTGTTGCGTGCTGCTTTCCATCATTTCCAAACGCTTTTTAGTGATTTCCAAGGCCATCGATTGGTGTGCTTTAACAGAGTTTTCTTTCATCGCTTTCGATTTTGAAAACCCAATGCCGTCATCGGTAATCGTGCAAATCAATTGGTTGCTGATGACGTTAAAATTCACTTCAATGCGGCCATTGCCTTCTTTGGGAACAATGCCATGCAAGATCGCATTTTCTACAAAAGGTTGCACCAATAGTGGCGGCAATGCCATATCATCTTCAATAGCGGAACTCGAATGAATGCGGAATTCGAACTTGTTGTTGAAACGCAATTGCTCCAACTCCAAATAGTTTTGCAAGCTTTCAATTTCTTTATCAATCGGAATCAACGAACCTTTCGAATATTCTAAAGTAAGTCGCATGAGCTTCGAGAATTTCGATAAATATTTAATCGCCGAATCGGTGCCGTTTTGTACAATAAAACTAGAAATCGAACCCAAACAATTGAACACAAAATGCGGATTCATCTGCAAGTGTAATGCTTTTTGCTCGTATTCCGCGACTTCTTTTTGCAATGTCAATCGGCGTTTGATTTGGAGTCGATTGTAAGTCACGAAGATCAATCCGAGCAACAATAATCCACCAATAATCGCAAACCAAGTGAGTTGTTGTTGTCTTTTATTTTCTTCCAACATCAAGGCTTCACGCTTTTGATATTCGAAATTCATTTCGGAACGCAGGAATTTTTTGTTGTTTTCTTCATTGTTCAATGAATCTTTCGCGATGATGTATTCTTTATAATGCACCAACGATTCGGTCGGATTATTCAAAGCACTATAAATATCGCTGAGTAATTTTTCGGAATGAATTTTTTGATCGATAACGCCAATGGCTTTCGCTAAATCGAGTGATTTGGTGGTGTAAGTTAAAGCGTCGTTGTATTTTTTTAAATCGAAATACAATTGCCCCATATTGAATAAAGCCAGCGAAGCCCCAAATTGATTGTCGATCGCTTCATACAAAGTCAATGATTTTTGATAATACGAAAAGGCTTGTTCAAGGTTGTGTTGCTTTTTGAAATAATCGCCCCAATAGTTTTGCAATAAGGCGTTGTTTCTTTCATTGTCGGTTTTTTTAAACTCTTGTTGCGCTTGAGAATAATAAGTAAACGCTTGTTTTTCGTTGCCTTGTTCGAAATAAACAACGCCAATATTCATCAACGTTACGCCGAATGTTGGTTCTTCAATTTGCTTTTGAATGCGCAATGCTTTTTGCAAATAATCCAACGCTTTCGTCAGATTTCCTTGCGATTTGTATACGATAGCAATATTGTTGTAAGCTTTAGAAATGCTGTTTTTCTGATCGATTTCCTGGTAGATTTTTAAGGCTTTCAAATAATAATTCAAAGCAATAGAATAATTATTGACTTCAGAATAGACCACGCCAGCACTTGCATAAGCACGCGCCAATCCGTTTTTTACTTTTTTGATATCGGAACCCGAAGTCGTTTCTAATAGATTTTGATAATGCATTTGTGCATTATTAAAATCAACCAACGCTTGTTTGTATTGGCTTAGAATAATGTTGGCATTTCCTTTATTCATCGAAGCACTGGCTAGACCAAAAATGTAATCCGTTTTTTGGGCTAATGTCATTGCTTTATTCGCGTAGAAAGTCGTAGAATCAGGATTGATTTCTTTGAATTCGTTGGCTATAGCATTGAGTGTATTAACTTTCGAAGTGTCAAGTTTAGTGATTTTGAGCTCTTTTTTTAAACTGTCAACCATAGAATTTTGCGACCATGCAAAGACAGTGAAGAAAAAGAGTAGTAAAAATAGGTTAGGTTTGGTGCGTTTATTTTTCAAAATGAATTCTTTAACATTAGCCTCACAAATATACTTGAAGAAAGTAGAAACCCATTAGTCTAATTAGAATTTGGTGGTTTTGAATTAGAATTTGATGATATCGTCAACTTTCCTCATCATTCACATTTAAACCGAAACCCAATGCCATGCAAATTCTCAATAGTAATGCCTTTTTCATTGGCTACGATTTTTCGCAATCTCGAAATAAACACATCCAAGCTGCGGCCCATAAAATAATCATCGTCGCCCCAAAGCGATTTGAGAATGGCCTCGCGTTTTAAAACCACATTCTGATTATCGAGAAAAAGCTTCAAAAGTTCTGATTCGCGTTGTGTTAAACTGATTTTTTCATCATCATTAAAAACAATAAAATTAGCCGGATCGAAAGCGTATTTCCCAACGCTGTACAGCGGTTTTTCTAAAGCTTTGTTTTTTTGAGAACGTTTTAAAAAGATTTCGATTTTGAGCAACAATTCTTCAATGCTAAATGGTTTAACGAGATAATCATCGGCTCCCAAACGCAATCCTTTGATGCGGTCTTCTTTCAAAGTTTTAGCCGAAAGGAAAATAATCGGAATGTCGGCGTTGCGTTTTCTGACTTCGGTGGCGAGTTCAAATCCATCCATTTTGGGCAGCATGATATCGAAAATACAAATATCAAAACCGCCTTTTTTGAACGTTTCCAAGCACAAATTTCCATCACAACAATGCGTCACTTCATAACCGTGTTGCTCTAGATTGTCTTTGGTTAGAAACGCTAAGGTTTCGTCGTCTTCGGCGTATAGAATTTTAAATGGTGTCATGATGTGGTGGAATTAAAATCGAAATGGTGATGCCGTTTTCGATATTGTTTTGTGCCGAAATTTTCCAATGGTGTAAGGTGCAAATTTTCTTTACATAATACAAACCCAATCCGAAACCATTGACTTCATTGCTTTTCGTACTTGGAATTCTATAGAACTTATCGAAAATAAATGGAATGTTTTTGTTCGAAATTCCAATGCCATTGTCCGTGAAATCAATCTGAATTTGCTTTGCCTTTTTGGATAGACCAATCGTAATTTCAGGTTTGTTTTCACAATATTTAATCGCATTGTCGAGCAAGTTGTATATTAAATTCGTGAAGTGAAAAGCGTCAGCATCAATCGAAATTTCGCTTTCAATTGTTTGAATTTGAATTTTACTTTCAGGATATTTCAATTGAATATTCTCAATCACATCCTTCAAAATTGGAATCACAGAAACTTTCTTTTTATCTAGTATCAACGGCGAATTATCGGATTTGGCGCTGTTCAAAATCGTTTCGATATGCGTGTTGAGTTTGTTGCTTTGACTGATGATAATGTTGGTATACTTCTCAAGCTTTTCATCGCTTTTGATGGCGTTTTGTTGCTTGAGATAATTCGATGCAATCAATATCGAAGAAAGCGGCGTTTTAAATTCATGCGTCATATTGTTGATGAAATCGCGTTGCAATTCGGAATATTTTTTCTGCTGAAGAATCGTGAAAATCGAATAGACATACACCAAAAGAATGATGATTAGCGCGAAGGAAAGGATAAACCAAAACTTTAATGAACTAAACAAATAATTGGTTTCATTAGGAAATCGAATCGCAAAATAATACACTAAATTTTTGTGCTTGGGAAAGTAAACCGAGCGTTGCGTATCCGCATTTTTGTCTGTCGAAACGTAATTGCCATACACCATTTCATCGCTTTGACAATTGTACATCGCATATTCATAATCGGTCGAAATGTTGATTTTCTCAAATTCTGTTTTCAAATAAAACTCTAAAATTTTGGGCTCAAAATCATTATCGATGTTGACGATATAATAATCATTCGAAATTTTCTGCACCGGATTTTCTGCAGGCAATTCGTGGTTCGTGCCTTCATATAATTTCTTGGCTACTTCGAGCAATCCGATATGCACTTTTTGGCTGAATTTTTTTTCCTCGAGATTGAAAGCTTGCTTCGTCCACAGCAATTGTGCGACCAAGATGCCGATGATGGCGAGAAGCCCGAGAACGATGATGCTGTTGAGTTTATTCATTGCTGAGTTTCTATGTTTTAGGAGCCTGGAACCTGCTATCATTCCAATCTTGTCATTGCGAGCTTGCGCGGCAATCTCACAATGCCAAGGATTTTCCCTTCTATCAGGGCTAGGGTTTCAGGTCACCAAGAACAAACTTATTCCGCTGCGCTCCGTACAATTCACATCGCAATGCTCGCTCGGGTCAGTAACTCAGCAACTCAGGAACTCTCGTACAATATTAATCAAAATTTACGAGCCATTTCCCCATTAACAACTCGTTAACAAAGATTAGAAACCGCTTAACAAGAGTCGAAGCAAAACCCAACTACTTTTGACATGTTCAAACGAATTACCCGAGGCATCGCCGAACTGTTTGGAGTGCAACGGAAAAAAACCAAAAAAATAACCATTAAAAACAACCATTATGAAAACAATTAAAATTTCAATTCTAGCAAGCATTTTAGGATTAATGTCTTTTACAGTGTTGCCAACAGCAAACAAAATCCATAAAGTCGAAATCGGAACATCGCCAATTGCTTGGAAAAGCGAATCCGTAGATTTAGGGGAAATTCCACAAAACAAACCTAAAGAAGTTGATTTCGAATTTAAAAACACAGGAAAAACCGCAGTCATTATCACCAACGTGAAAGCATCATGCGGTTGTACGGCGACAGATTATACTAAAACGCCGATACAACCCGGAGAAACTGCAATCGTGAAAGCCACTTATAATGCGGCCAACAAAGGCGCTTTTTCTAAAACGGTTACGGTAACTACTAATGCGGAAGATGCTCCAAAAGTATTGTCATTTAAAGGTACGGTCATATAAATAGAGGGTTAGTGATGTTGTGAACTCCAAGCGAAAGTTTGGAGTTTTTTTGTTTCATATATTGAGGAATAGTAGCTAAATAACAAGGATGATTGAAGATTTGTTAAAAACTTTTGATTTATTATTTCATACACACGATGCACTGCATCTTAATTGTTTTAAATTCGGAGGATTAAAACGCACTAAAATATGGAAGTCAAAAAAACGTATCCAAAAATATTACTCTTGATTTTTTCGTCGAGTATGTTTTTTATGTTGCTCTTTTTCTTTTTATATTATTATACCAAACAAATTGAAAATCAAGTTCGTATTAACTCTAAAGTACAGTTTAATAGCGAAGTCAATAAGTTATTAGAACTCGACAACAAACCGATTCAAGTTGCGATTAACAACGACACGAATTGGGATGAATTTGTTAAATTCGTTCAATCGAAAGATACAATTTGGTATAATGAAACGATTGGCAATGAATTGAATATATACAAAGCGGACTATTTAGGTGCTTATGATGTCAATAAAAAATTCATCATTAGAACGGCTTCTTCCAAAATAAAATCGAAAGATATTATTCCTGATGAAGCTATGATTGCGTTGAATCGATTGGGATTGAATAAGTTTTATATGAAAATTCCTGAAGGTTTGATTGAAGTAACCGGCGCTGCTATTCATGCTTCGAATGATCCTTTAAAAAATAAAACCACACCATTTGGCTATTTTTTTGTTGCCCGACTTTTGGATGCTTCTTTTATAAAAGATTTTGAAAAAGTATCAGAATCACAGATTAGTATCATTGATCAAAAGTATTCTGAAATCGAAGCGCAACACACGATTTTTGCGACTGTTGATTTGAAAGATTGTAACGGGAAAATCGTCGAAAAGCTACTGTTTAAAAGAAAATTTGAAGTCTATTTCGAGAACATGCTGACGATTTTGTATGTAATCTTCTTCGCTTTTTTTGTGAATTTAATCATCAATTTATTCTACACTCGAAAGTTGGTCTATGCTCCGTTAGACTTGATTACGCGCGCACTCCAAACAGGAAATAAAAAGGCCATCAAGCAATTGAAAGAAACTACGGGTGAGTTCAGTCACATCGGAATTTTGTTTGAAGAAAACAGCAATCAAAAGATAGAACTCGTCAAAGCCAAACTCAAAGCGGAGGAAGGCGAGCGACTCAAATCGTCGTTCTTGGCGAATTTATCGCATGAGATTCGTACGCCGATGAATGCTATCAATGGATTTACAGATTTGATTTTGAATACCCAACTCAACAAAGAAGAGCAGCTCGAATATTTGAAAGTCGTTGATAAAAGCGGAAAAAACTTGGTTTCCATCATTGATGATTTGATTGAAATGTCGAAAATCGATTCGAATCAGATTTCACCCAATTATACCAATCTCAATTTAGAATCGTGCATCAACGAGTTGTATGAAACCATTAGGATCACCATTCCAAAAACAAAGAATATCGATTTTTATATCATTCACAATGAAGCACCTGCAGCTTATAATATCATTGCTGATGAAGTCAAATTGAAACAAGTAATCGTTAATTTAGTAACCAACGCGATTAAATTTACCAATGAAGGTTATGTAGCTTTCGGCTATCAAATTGATGATAAGAAGCAAGCTATTGTTTTCACGATTAAAGATACCGGACCCGGAATCGACAAAGACAATCACAAGCATATTTTTGATCGTTTCAAAAGAGTCGAGAATGATGCGACCATCAAAGCCGGTGGGTTAGGTTTGGGATTGGCGATTTCGAAAGCGTATGTTGAAATGATGGGCGGCACCATATCGTTGGCATCGAAAGTGGAGAAAGGATCAACATTTACTTTTACGATTCCACTACAATATGATGAGGTTCAAAAAATAACAGTGCAACCGGTTAAAGCCAGTACAATTCCACATGCATTAGATGCCGTAACAATATTGATTGCCGAAGATGACAACATCAATTTCTTGTTGTTTCAAAAGATGATTCAAGTCAAAAACTACAACATCATACGCGCCGTCAATGGGCTCGAAGCGGTAGACATTAGCCTAAGCAATCCCAATATCGACATTGTTTTGATGGATATCAAAATGCCGATTATGAATGGTTTTGAAGCTTTAGAAAAAATAAAAGCCATTCGACCTGATTTGGTGGTTATTGCGCAAACCGCTTATGCGTCTGTGGAAGACGAAGACAGAATTATGAAAGCAGGTTTCTACGGTTATTTGACCAAACCTATCAACCGAGAGAATTTGTTTGAAACGATTGAAGATGTCATCAAAAACAAAACGTAATTCGATGGTAAAAATACTTTCTTGCATTACTTTCATTCTGATTGGTTGTCACTTGTTTGCTCAGGAAGTCAAAATAGAGCAAGACACGATTCAACCTAAAAAAAGCAAAAAGTTGGAGCTTAATTTAGACATTGCCAGCCGTTATATTTGGCGCGGTCAGTCTTGGGGTGGCGATTATGTTGTGGTGCAGCCTGCCATTAATTATAGTATTACGGATAAACTCGTAGCAGGTTTTTGGGCGACTACCAATTTTCAAAACGATTATTTTTATGCTGATGGGAATGCTGGAAAAGGGTATCAGGAAGTCGATTTTAGTTTAAGTTATGAAATCAATTCTTTTTTGACGGTTCAAGTTTGGGATTATTATTGGCCTTCGGTAGCAAAGGTTGAAGGCGTTGATAACGGGTTTTTCAATTACGGAACCGACGGCACCAAAACCGTTGATGCGAATTTGTTGTTTGATTTTTCTGACTATAAAGTGCCTTTGAGTTTGACGCTAAGTACTTTGGTTGCTGGAAATGATTACCGCTATGATGATGAAGGAGAAAACCCGAAACAGAATTACACCACTTATTTCGAAGCGGTTTACACTTTAGAAGAATTATTCCAAAAAATAACCTTTGAAGCTACAACCGGAGCGGTTTTCAACAATCAAGCTAAATACTATGCAGCCGGAGATTATGATCAAACTTCGTTGGTGAATGTTGGCCTAGAAGCCACCCGAGAATTCCAATTGACCGACCGCATTTCAATGCCGTTATCATTGAATTACATTCACAATGCTGCGACCAAAAACACGGAATTTTTCGGAAGAAATTTTTTGGTTGCTGGAATTACTTTCAATTACAATTAATTTTCTCGCAAAGACGCAAAGACGCAAAACTGTTGACGAATTTTTTGCGTCTTTGCGAGACATATTTTTAAATAATATAAAGGAAAGTTTAGATGGTTTTATAAAATCGGTTCGCCGTATAAGTCGAATTCAGTAGCTTCCGTAATTTTAATCATCGCAAAATCACCCGTTTTTAAGTAATGCTTCGATGCGTCGATAAGCACTTCATTATCCACATCTGGGCTATCAAATTCCGTGCGTCCTACAAAGTGAGCACCTTCTTTTCGGTCGATGATGCATTTGAAAATTTGTCCGATTTTCTCTTGGTTTAAGTCCCAAGAAATTTGCGATTGTAATTCCATGATTTCTTCGGCACGTGCTTGTTTCACTGCATCGGGAACATCATCTTCGAGCAAATAAGCGTGCGTGTTTTCTTCATGCGAATAAGCGAAACAACCCATACGATCGAACTTCATTTCCTGAACAAAATCTTTCAATATGTTGAAGTCTTCTTGCGTTTCGCCGGGATAACCTACAATCAAAGTTGTGCGAATCGCCATACCCGGAACGGCTTCACGGAAATCTTTCAAAAGCTTTGTAGTCTTAGCTTGTGTCGTACCGCGTCGCATCGATTTCAAAATCGAATCCGAAATATGCTGCAACGGAATATCAATATAATTGCAGATTTTAGGTTCGCGTTTCATCAAATCCAAAACATCCATTGGGAAGCCAGTAGGAAATGCGTAATGCAAACGAATCCATTCAATACCTTCCACTTTTACCAAGTTTTCGAGCAATTCTGCAAGGTTTCTTTTTTTATAAATATCTAAACCGTAATACGTCAAATCCTGAGCGATTAAAATCAATTCTTTGACACCATCACGCGCCAAACCTTGAGCTTCTTTGACCAATTTTTCAATCGGTTGGGAAACGTGTTTTCCCCGCATCAACGGAATCGCACAGAAACTGCAAGGTCGATCACAACCTTCAGCAATTTTAAGATAAGCGTAGTTTTTTGGAGTCGTCGTCAAACGTTCGCCAAGCAATTCATGTTTGTAATCTGCTCCCAAAGCTTTAAGCAATTGAGGCAATTCTGTCGTGCCAAAATACTGATCTACATTCGGGATTTCTTTCTCCAAATCAGGACGATAACGCTCCGATAAACAGCCCGTCACAAAGACTTTGTCGACCAAACCGCGTTCTTTTTTATCGGCATATTCCAAAATCATATTGACTGATTCGGCTTTGGCATTGTCAATAAATCCACAAGTATTAATAACGATGATGTTACCCTCACGTTCCGCCGGTGCTTCATGCTCCACATCTTTTCCGCTGGCACGCAATTGTCCCATCAAAACTTCACTGTCATAAACATTTTTGGAACACCCTAAAGTGATGACATTGATCTTATTCTTTTTTAACGACTTGGTTCTCATGGATTTGTAAATTGGAGTGCAAAATTACATTTTTTTATTCCTTAAAGCACTATAAGAAGTTAAATTTTAAGAAGCCGGGAACCTGCTATACGCTCCAATCTTTTGCGCCGAACCCCGGCACAAAAGGATAACCGCTGCTATCAGGGCTAAAATACATTGGATTCCATTATAACTTCTGATGGCTATCAAGAAGTTTATAGCAAGTAAAGAAATTAATTAATACATTATTTTGATATCAGATGTCTTTAAAAGCTTTGCGTCTTAGCGCCTTTGCGAGATTTAATTGGCTCGCAAAGGCACTAAGACGCAAAGGAAAAAATACATAAAATTATAAGTGAAAAAATATTGGTTTAAATTCCCCAATAGTCATTTAACTTTTTAATTATTAAAACTACAACTCAAAAACCAAAGTCAATGCGAAGTTGTTGTTCTCCGTTTTAATTTTCGGAGCCGACGTAAACCCTTGCGTAAAAAAAGCTTCCTGAGATTTTCTTTGCGCATAAGCATACGATAAATCCAATCGGGTAGTGCCAAAATTATAACCAAATCCGGTAGAGAATCCGGCTAAATCGCCCATGATTTTTTTGTCTTTATACGGACTTTGCTCGTAACGATAACCGCCACGCAAACTCCATTCTTTAATTCTATATTCGCCACCGATATGCAATTCACCAGCAGCATGCAGTTGATTATCAACCGCCGCATTTAAAGGTCTGAAAAAAGAATCGTTAGGCTTGAAAGTAGCGTTTCCATAATCTTTGATGCTGTAATCAAGGCTTATTAATCCATTTTTCCCAAATACATAAGCCAAACTTCCGGTCCATTTGCTTGGTGTTTGAAGTTTGTAGGCAGGATAAATCAATAGAATATCGGAATCCGTAGTAAATTGATAATTATCGGGATCCGGAGCATTGTTTTTTGAACTTGACAATAGTTGTATTTTTTCATCCGTAAGTCGATACCACGTTGGAGATTGATATGATAAGCCGGCTCTAAGTGATTTAGTTACTTTTGCAATGGCTCCCAATTGAAATGAAAAACCATTGCCGTAAGTATGTTGGTAATTGCCGAAAAGTATATTTTTTATGGCATCGGGCGTTTGGCTGTTGTCATTTTCTTCATAAAAAAGTGTCTTTTTTTCGAAGTCGGTAAAATGAGTATTCAGGTTTAAACCGAAAAAGAATTTGTCCTTATACTGCGTTGCTAAATTAAGGGCCACTTTACCATTATATCCTTTAGTATCAACGTAGTTTTCTTGGTAAAAATCTCCGGGAGCAACATTCGCTTCATAGGTGTTGTTATCAGGCAGTATAGGGTTAATAATATAACCTTGATAACCAAGAAAAGCTTGTTGGTTTCTGATATCTAAATCTTCATAAAAAGAATTTGAAAGTGTGCTTTCGGGAATATTGGAGTTGTACAATCCAGGATTGGCATAACTCAAAAAGTATTGAGCCACTGATTGGTTTGGATTGTTTCCATAAGTTGTGATTGAATTATCAAGATTGGAGGTGTTTTCATAATCGACGGCGAGTGTAATTTTTTTCCAATTATTTTTTTCGTCAGTATTTTTAAAAACCAGTATGCCACCCGCTTGACTGATATCAAAAGCTATATTGCTCGTACTTACTTTTGATCCAAAATAGTCTGAACTGTTTTTTACATTAAAATTACTAAAAGTAATACTCGCTTGATTATTAGAAAACACAGCACTTCCCGCCGGATTTACTTGAATTGAGGAAAAATCTCCGCCCAAAGCACCAAACGCGCCACCCATAGCGCTGAAACGAGCTGTGCCGGTCAGATTGTCTTTAGAATACAATAAAGCATCGGCAATGGTTTGAGATTCTACTGAGTAAAAACTCAATCCTGCAATGATAAAAGTGAGGTATCTTTTCATGATTATATTGTTCAAAAAAATACCTATGACATTGATTTTAATCAAAAGCATAGGTAAAATTAATATTGATTTTATCTTCTTCCACCGGCTGATCTTGTAGAACTTGAACTACTGCCACTATAACTTGGTGAACTATAACTTCCGGATCTTGTTGGTCCCGGATTATAGTTACTGTTGGTTCTTGGCGGAGTCGACGGCATTCTTGTAGTATTGTTATTCGATCGGGTGTTGCCGTAGTTATTATTAGTATTGCTTCCAGAATTTGGATTTCTAATGATAGTTCTTGTTGGGCCCGTACCATAACTATTATTGGAATTTTCAGTATTGGTTCTTACTCCGGAATTATTGTTTCTGGTACCACCAAAATTAGCTCCTGGATTTCTCGTGCCACTGGTGTTAGTTGCATAAGTGCGACCCGGATTTGAGTAGCTTCTAGTTCCATTGGAATAAGGGTAATTATGGTAACCTGAATAATAATTATTTGCGTATGGATTGCAACCCCAACCATAATATCCATAATAAGGCATTAACCAAGGATTGTAACCCCAATTATTATAACCCCAACCGTAGTAATTTGGGCCGTACCAGGAATTCCATCCCCAACCTAAATTCCATCCCCAGTAATTACTCCATCCCCAATTGCCACCGTAAAAATTAATGTTTACGTTGTCTGAAGTACTGCCCCAATCAGAATTGCTAGTGCTGTATTCTTGATTGTTATTATCATTATTATAATTGTTTGAAGCGTAATTTTCAACATCAGTAAAAGTCTCAGTTTGTTCTTTGGTATCTTGCAACGAATTGAAGTAATTTTTGTATTGGTTGTTTCCAGTATCATTTTGGGAAGTTGCAGCGGTTCTGTTTTGAGGTTCTGAACTTCCATAAACTCCGTCTCGATCGTAATAGGAAGTGTTCTGATAAGTGCCGCAGGAAGTTGCTAGTATAGAGAAAATCCCTAGTAAGAAGTATAAGGAATTTTTTTGTGCTGGGAAATATTTAGTTTTCATAACAACAGTTTTTTTATTGTCCGACAACACAAAATTAGTTAGTTTTGCCAAACTATTTAGTTAAAAAAAGTTAAACAATTTTTATGCCAATACTTTGATATGAGCAAGAACCTGACTACAAGATCTGAAGATTATTCAAAATGGTACAACGAGCTGGTTGTAAAGGCTGATTTAGCCGAAAATTCTGGCGTTAGAGGCTGCATGGTTATCAAACCATACGGCTATGCTATTTGGGAAAAAATGCAGGCAGAACTCGACAGAATGTTTAAAGAAACAGGACATAGTAATGCTTATTTTCCTTTGTTTGTTCCAAAGAGTATGTTCGAAGCAGAAGAAAAAAATGCAGAAGGTTTTGCTAAAGAATGTGCTATTGTTACGCATTACAGATTGAAGAACGATCCAGATAAACCAGGCAAACTAATGGTCGATCCAAACGCAAAATTAGAGGAAGAACTCATTGTTCGTCCAACGAGTGAAGCGATTATTTGGTCTACGTATAAAAATTGGGTGCAGTCTTATAGAGATTTACCATTATTAATCAATCAATGGGCGAATGTCGTACGTTGGGAAATGCGCACGCGATTGTTTTTGCGTACTGCCGAATTCCTTTGGCAAGAAGGACACACCGCTCACGCTACTAAATTAGAAGCGATTGAAGAATCTGAAAAAATGATGAATGTATATGCCGAGTTTGTTGAGAACTTTATGGCTATTCCGGTAATCAAAGGATTGAAAACCGAAACAGAACGTTTTGCCGGCGCTGAAGAAACCTATTGCATTGAAGCCTTAATGCAAGACGGAAAAGCTCTGCAAGCTGGGACTTCACACTTTCTTGGACAGAATTTCGCTAAAGCATTTGATGTAAAATTCGCCAATGCAGAAGGAAAGCAAGAGCATGTTTGGGGAACTTCATGGGGCGTTTCAACCCGTTTGATGGGTGCGTTAGTGATGACACATTCGGATGATCAAGGGTTGGTGTTACCTCCAAATCTGGCTCCGATACAAGTGGTGATTGTTCCAATATATAAATCGGATGAGCAATTGGCTGAAATTACTACAGCAGTAAATGAATTAGTAGCCCAATTGAAAAAACTAAAAATTTCAGTAAAATACGATGACCGCACGACACAAAAACCAGGTTTCAAATTTGCTGAATGGGAATTGAAAGGCGTACCGGTGCGGATTGCTGTTGGTCCAAAAGATTTAGAAAACGGCACTTTTGAAGTGGCACGTCGCGATACATTGACTAAAGAAATTGTTGCGAAAGATACTATTGTCAATTATGTCAACGAATTGCTTGAGCAAATACAAAAAGAACTTTTTGATAAAGCTTTACATTATAGAGAATCTCATATTACCGAAGTCAATTCATTTGAAGAATTCAAAGAAATTTTGGAAAACAAAGGCGGATTTATCTCAGCACATTGGGATGGAACTGCAGAAACGGAAGAAAAAATCAAAGATTTGACCAAAGCTACCATCCGTTGTATCCCATTAAATCGAAAAAATGAGGGCGGAAATTGTGTGTTAACCGGTGCTAAATCTACTGGTAGAGTGCTGTTTGCAAAGGCATATTAAAAAAAAATAAAAAAATATACTTCAGCTATTGTACGAATAGAAAATAGTTGTATTTTTGCATCCGCATTACAGAAGTATGGCCCGTTCGTCTATCGGTTAGGACGCCAGGTTTTCATCCTGGTAAGAGGGGTTCGATTCCCCTACGGGCTACAAAAAATAAATTTTAAGAAAAAAACAAAATGGCAAATCATAAGTCAGCTTTAAAAAGAATCAGAAGTAACGAAAAAAGAAGAGTTTTAAATCGTTACCAACATAAAACGACACGTAACGCGATCAAAGCTTTGCGTATGGCTACTGACAAATCAGATGCTACAGCTAAATTATCAGGCGTAATTTCTATGATTGATAAATTGGCTAAGAAAAATGTTATTCATGATAACAAAGCTTCTAACTTGAAATCTAAATTAACAAAACACGTTGCAAAATTGTAATCGTATTTTGATACTATATAAAAAACGTTCCAACTTGGAGCGTTTTTTTTTACAATAATGTTTCCTTCAGATTTTCGAGCATTTCTTTAGAAATAGGCTTCGATAAAAAATCCAAAACCATAGGATAGGTCTTTGCTTTATTGATGTCGTCAGGATCAATCGTAGAAGATAACACGATAACTTTACAATCTTTAAAATACGTGCGGTAATCTTCTTTTGTAAAGCAATCCAGAAATTCCCAACCACCCATGACGGGCATATTCAAATCGAGGAAAATCAATTGCGGATAGCGTTTGACTTCATTCCCCAAATTATTGAGTCTTAAATCATCAAAATA
The DNA here is from genome assembly GCF_031411595.1 of Flavobacterium sp. GTDB lineage: Bacteria > Bacteroidota > Bacteroidia > Flavobacteriales > Flavobacteriaceae > Flavobacterium. The sequence continues at coordinate 43,428 of NZ_JANOBI010000038.1, forward strand.
ATTTAATGCTTCTTCGCCATTCTGAGCCGTAATCAATTCCTGAGCAAAATCAGATCGGTTGATTACCATCTTACACAGCATCAGTGTGATTGGATCATCGTCTACGCATAAAACTAAATCAAGCATACTCATTATTTTTTAAATGTTATTGTAAATGTCGTGCCTTTATCAACTTCACTTTCCACACTAATAGTTCCACCCATCGATTCCACTTGCGATTTTACGAGATACAAACCTAATCCTTTACTGTCGGAATAATTGTGAAATCTTTGATACAATCCAAATATTTTATCGCCATTGCGTTCTAAATCGATTCCGATACCATTGTCTTTAAAAACCAATACAATCTGATTGTCGATTTCTTTCGAGGAAACAAAAATTCGCAGAATTCTTTTTGGCGAGCGATATTTAATGGCATTCGTAAATAAATTCAACAGAATACTTTCTAAATACGCCTTATTGATGTTTAAGATGGTGACTTTCTCGAGTTCGATTTTCAAAATCGGTTTGTGCAAGCTAATCAAATAACTCAACTGATTGAAGACATTTTCAAAGACATCTTTAATCAGAACTTCTTCTTTATTAATCGATGGATTGTCTTTAATAATGACCACTTTCACCAAATCATTAATGGTTTCATTAAGCAAATTCGTAGAAGTAGAAAAACCATTGATGACTTCTCGGAGCTCCTGATTTTCTACAGGAATTTCATGCATCAAATTCAATAAACCAGTCAAATTAGACAACGGTGCTCGCAAGTTGTGCGAAGTGATATAAGAAAACTGTTTCAAATCCTTATTGTTTTGTGTCAATTCCCGAATGAGTTGTTCTTTCTCTTTTTCTTGCTTTTTCTCTTCGGTAATATCACGTTGAATCGATATCCAATGCGAATGTTCGCCTTCTTGATTCGTAATAGGAATCATCGAAAAATTAACCCAATATTCTTCACCACTTTTGGTGTGATTCAAAGTTTCAAATTTAAATTCTTCTCTGCCTTTTAAGGCTTTCGACAAATTCGCAATGTCATTTTTAACCGATTTTCTACCCATAAAAACGATAGGCGTTTTGCCAATCACTTCCGAAGATTTATAACCGGTCATTTCAGTAAAAGCAGGATTCACAAAGACAATTTTCGGAATGGTTTTGCTCTGTTTTTCAGATTCTGTAATAATTACGGCGTCTTTCGTTTGTGTAATTACCGTTTCCAACAGCTTGAGTCGCTGTTCTTCTTCTTTTTGTTTGGTGACATCTTGAATTGCTCCAATCATTCGAATCGCGTTGCCCTCCTCATCTTTTACTAAAAATCCTCTGTCAAAAACATATTTGTAGGTGCCATCAGCGCATTTGAATCGGTATTCATCTTGCCATTTTTCTGTTTTTTGTTCGATGAATGAATACAATTTAATCGACATTTTGATACTGTCTTCAGGATGAATGCGATCAAACCACCATTTCGAAGTCTTGCCAACTTCTTCTTTTTTATACCCAAAAATACCTTGAATTCCTTTGTTCCAAATGAAATCATCTTCCTGTATTTTCCAATCCCAAATCGTATCACTGGTTGCTTTTGCTACAATATCATAGCGCTCATTCGACTCTTTTATTTCCTCGTTGGTTTCTTGAAGTTTTTCAAAAATTTTATGGTTTTGAAAATCATTTTTTGTCAAAATCATTTTGAAAATAATTCCTGAAAGTATAATAAAAGCAAGGTCTTTGGCCAAACTTAAATAAAGTAATTCGGTAAAATTAGAGAAGCTAAAACGGTTTAAAACAAAGAAACTGACAATAGCCAGAAATGCGGAAAAAACTATGTAAAGCAGTGTTATTTTGTTCGCCTTGTTTTTCATTACTTCAAATATATAGAATAAATAATTAAAACAAAATCATGTGTATCAACTTAATTTTATTTCCCATGATTTCAACACTTTAGGTTAACAAAAAGTAAACTCCTTATTAAAGGTTTTATATGTAAAAATAAAGTGTACCTTTGCACCCATTAAAAATCACAGATGGAATCTATCAGAAACATTGCAATTATTGCCCACGTCGATCACGGAAAAACTACTTTGGTTGACAAAATTATGTATCACTGTCAATTATTTCGTGACAACGAAAACACAGGTGATTTAATTCTAGACAACAACGATCTCGAACGCGAAAGAGGCATCACGATTACTTCTAAAAACGTTTCTGTAGTTTATAAAGGAACGAAAATCAATATCATCGATACTCCCGGTCACGCCGATTTCGGAGGTGAAGTAGAGCGTGTATTGAATATGGCTGATGGCGTGTGTCTTCTAGTAGATGCTTTCGAAGGCCCAATGCCGCAAACACGTTTCGTATTGCAAAAAGCACTCGACTTAGGTTTAAAACCTTGCGTGGTTATTAATAAAGTAGACAAAGAAAACTGTACACCGGAAGAAGTACACGAAAAAGTATTCGATCTCATGTTCGAATTGGGTGCCGAAGAATGGCAACTTGATTTCCCAACTGTATACGGTTCAGCCAAAAACAACTGGATGTCGGACGATTGGAGAAATGAAACCTCTAACATCGAACCTTTGTTGGATATGGTTATCGCCAATGTACCACCTCCAAAAGTTTCTCAAGGAACACCACAAATGTTAATCACATCTTTAGATTTCTCTTCATTCACCGGTCGTATCGCGATTGGTCGTTTAGAAAGAGGCGAATTAAAAGAAGGTATGCCCATTTCTCTAGTAAAAAGAGATGGCAAAATCATGAAATCAAGAATCAAAGAACTCCACACTTTCGAAGGTTTAGGCCGTAAAAAAGTGGAAAGCGTTATAGCCGGAGATATTTGTGCGATTGTTGGAGTAGAAGGTTTTGAAATTGGTGACACCATCGCCGACTTCGAAAACCCAGAAGCCTTACAAACCATCGCCATCGACGAACCAACGATGAGTATGTTATTCACCATTAACGATTCGCCTTTCTTTGGTAAAGAAGGAAAATTTGTGACTTCACGACACATCAGAGATCGTTTGACAAAAGAGTTAGAGAAAAACTTAGCGATGAAATTGGGTGAAACCGATTCAGCCGATAAATTCATGGTATTCGGACGTGGTGTTTTGCACTTGTCTGTACTTATCGAAACCATGCGTAGAGAAGGTTACGAATTGCAAATTGGTCAACCACAAGTAATCATCAAAGAAATTGATGGTAAAAAATGTGAGCCAATTGAAGAATTAACCATCGACTTACCAGATCATTTATCAGGTCGTGCCGTAGAATTCGTTTCTATCCGTAAAGGAGAAATGCTCAGTATGGAAGCGAAAGGTGAACGTATGATCGTTAAATTTAATATTCCATCTCGTGGTATTATCGGATTGCGTAACTTACTGCTTACGGCTACTGCTGGAGAAGCAATTATGTCACACCGTTATATTGGTTACGAACCATTCAAAGGAGAAATTCCGGGAAGAAACAATGGTTCATTAATCTCAATGGAAAACGGAAAAGCCATTCCATATTCAATCGATAAATTACAAGATCGTGGTAAATTCTTCGTCAATCCAAATGACGAAATCTACGAAGGTCAAGTAATCGGAGAAAACTCTCGTAGCGATGATATGGCTATCAACGTTACTAAAGCCAAGAAACAATCGAACGTTCGTTCGTCAGGAAATGATGAAAAAGCAAGGATTATCCCACCGATTATTTTCTCATTAGAAGAAGCTTTAGAATACATTCAAAAAGATGAATACGTTGAGGTAACTCCAAAATCAATTCGTTTGAGAAAAATCTATTTGACAGAAAACGATAGAAAACGTTTCAAAATCTAATTTGAAATTCCCATCAATAAAGAAACCCATTCGACATCGAGTGAGTTTTTTGTTTAGGATTTATTCTGAATTTATTTCAGAAGCTATTTACAGCTTTCCGCGCTACACGGTAGCTTGCTTCAATCTGGGCTAGGGCTATTTCTTCAACAAGAACTCCAACGGAATAGTCAACCTTTCAGCCCATGATTTTTCCGAATGATCTTTTCCGGGAAAGAATAGTTAGCAGACCCAAACTTGATTCAAATGGTAACCCGATTAAAGACAGCATCCTTTCTAACCTGGAAGATCCTGTGAGTATTGACCTGTCTAAGGCAATGAAGTATAAAAACTCAAAGCATGATATCGTTTTACAGGAAAGGGATGTGATCTATATCCCGGAATTTAATCCATTTGTGACCATCAAAGGAAAAGTGCAATCACCTTTAAAGATCACTTTTGATAAGGAGCATAC